>CACXDM010000153.1 GCA_902766435.1 uncultured Erysipelotrichaceae bacterium
GCCTAACGGTGAAGTACGCACGCTGCCGGGTTTCCTAAGGAAGTCTTACATCAGACTTCCTTTTTTTTCGCTTTTCAAAGTATAATACGTACATGCCTACTTTAATTGAACCTGAAAAAAGTGAACTGAAGTTCCTGAAAGTATTAAAAAAACATCAGGGTTATCTGATGGACAGCATCTGTAACCTTGATGAGTTCTACCGTAAATGGGTGAAATGCGGAAAGCGGTATTTCAGTCTGATCTACTGTGAAGGATGCAATGACTTCACCGGTTTTCTTGCCGGAGATACTTCCGTAAAGACAAAGTCACCTGTTTGCTATATCAGTATCGACAAAGCTTATGAAGATGTCGGTTATGAACGCTTTGCCTTCCGTGAAGCCTGCAGGCTTTCCCTGCAGTATGGTCTCGATAACTTTCTGCTGTATTACAACAAGTCAGTTGATTCGATTCTGAATCTGTTTCAGATGGAGTCCGTAACAATAGATGACGATAAATACTATGTTGTGGACAGTACTGTGATCCGGCAGGCATTCAGCGAATAATCTACAGCCAGTCTGTATACCAGAGGTAAACTGATTCAGGCTCCAATGTTATTTCACCTGAAAAGGTGATTTTTTTCTTTGTGATCAGATCCATTCCCTGACCGACTTCAAAGTCCGCATGGATAACTGCAGGAGATTTGTCTGCATTTAATGCGAATGTCAGCTGACCACGCTGACTGCGGCGCCGGAATATAAGCTGTCTGTCCTGCCGGGTAATGATATTGAAGTCTCCCGAGTGAAATACAGAGTATGTTCGGTGTATTTCACAGAGCGTTGTAATCAATGTGCTGAGACTGTTGTGTTTGGGTCTTGTGAAGGAAGGCCGGAGAGGTTTGTCGGAAAACGGTCTGCGTTTACCTTTTTCGCCCCATTCACTGCCGTAATAAAGACAGGGTATTCCGGGAATGGAAAACAGGAGCGCGTATAAAGCTGGCAGGTTCCCGGAACTGCCGAGCTCCGAAGCAATTCTGTTGATGTCATGATTATCCGCGAAATTCAGCAGCTGACAGTACTCATATTCTCCATGACCCCGGCCGAACTGCCGGTCCAGAAGATCTGAAAGAATATGCATATTCCGGTCATTGAAAGATCGTATAAGTTCACCGCGGAGTTCGTAATTGGTTACGCAGTTCAGCATGTTTTCCCCGAGCAGTTCATGATATCCGGCACCGGTATGTTCACCGATCAGAAGAAAGTCGGGAGTATGGGCGTGAATATGTGTACTGAGTCTTCGGATGAAGTCTTTGTCCAGTATATAGGCGACATCCAGCCGCAGTCCGTCGATACCGAATTCTCCGATCCACTGATCGGTGCGTCCGAGCAGATAGCGGATTACTGTTTCATTCTGCAGATTCAGCTTTACAAGTTCCCCATGACCTTCCCAGTCGGCGTAGGTGAAACCGTCTCTTCCGTTCTGAGTGAAATCAAGAAAAAACCAGTCAGTATATTTTGACTGCTCTCTGTTTTTCAGAACATCCTGAAACCCGAAGAAGCCTCTTCCCACGTGATTATATGAAGCATCAAGTATGACTTTGATGCCGGCTTCATGAAGAGAGTCACATACATCGGCGAAGTCATCATTTGTGCCGAGCCGGCAGTCAATGCGGCTGTAGTCCCTGACATCATATCCGTGACGGTCACTTTCAAATACCGGATTAAAAAGAACGGCAGTAATGCCGAGCTTTCTGAGATACGGAATCCAGTCAATGACTCTGCGGATTCTCGATACGGTCTTTCCGTCATTTGCGGAAGGAGCGCCGCAGAAGCCTAAGGGATAGATCTGATAGATGACTTCATTGAACAGCATTATGCCAGACCTTTCAGGAATTTATTGATCATATAGGAAGTTAATGAGGCATCTGAACCGGTAGGCAGTTCTTCCTCTCTGTCAGCCCATCTGGCAAGCCGCAGTTCTGATTTGTCCATATGAATTTCATCTGAACCTGATGTTCTGCACCAGAAGCCGAAAAGAAGAGTGGAAGTAAATGACCAGGGCTGACACCTGTCATATTCAATATCCGTTACATCCAGACCGGTTTCTTCTTTGACTTCACGGATGACTGTTTCTTCAATTGTCTCACCGATTTCTGTGTAACCCGCCACAAGCGCGTACTTGTGATAGCTTCCGCCGGCATATTTGGTTACCAGAAGCTGGTCTTTGTCGTTTTTGATACCGACGATTACAGCCGGATTGATTCTCGGATATACGATGTTTCCGCAGGAAGGACAGCGCATTGCCCTCTCTTTCTCATCAGGAATCATGGCAGTTCCGCATCTGCCGCAGAAGCGGTTGTCATTTATCCATCCGTAAAGCTGCCAGCCGGTAATGGCCGCAAAGCCGAGATACTTCGGTTCATACGTCCGGATCTCCTGTGTACTCATGACTGCGTGCGGCAGAGAATGAAGATCAGCGAGATAAAAGGCAGTATCATCAATGGCAAAGAGATAAATGTATTCTCCGGAATGGCTGCATTCTTCGTAACGGAAGAACGTTCTGTCCGGTTTTGTGATGATCTGACTGCCGGAATAGGAAAATACATAGTCGCCGTTCTTCGGATCCCGCGGTTTGTATGAATTATCAAGTTTACGGGGAGCTATTTCCTGGATCATGACTGCCTCCTATAAAAAAACGCCCGGCATACCGAGCCCCTAACAAAATTATTATAGGTGAAAAAAAATGTGTTGAACAGACTGTTAATTCATTATTATGCGGCTATTATATAAGTGTAAATAGAAAGTACCAAAAAAAAATAATCAAAAAAAGAAAAGAGGTACAGGTTATGAAAGAGGTATTACTCGAATACAAATAGCCGTTCTCTTCGGGGATTGCAGAAAAACCGGAGGGAACGAAGAATTCCATTCCGAAGGAATGATGATCCTCAAAAAAGAAAGTGAAAGTCTGCATGAGGACAGACCAATGGGAAATTCAATCTGAAAAACTGAATATCTTATCATTCAGCGAAAGCTGAAAATATGCAGATCAAATCTGATAGCTTAAGCAAAAAGCAGAAGAGAAAAAAAAGAAGCATGACTTCACCGGAAACATCAATCCGGATAATCTGATAAAAAAAGGATTCCGAAATATACAGACTGGGATGATGATGCAGCAGAGTCTGAACGGAATCCTTTTATTGTGCGTTGGTATATCAGCTGATTTCCTGTTTTGTCCTTGTCAGAATGAAGATGACCAGCAGTAAACCGCAGACAGCGGACAGTGCAGGAAGAAGGGGAATATTCGCTGCCGGCAGAAGAAAGCCGAAAGCGGTAATGATGAATACATGGTAAATGACGGTGATCATCTGCAGCTGCTGTATTCTCTCAAACAGAATACGGGAAAGATTGACAGCACGCAGATAATCCGCCAGCCGGTTTGTGGTAAGAATGATTCCTGCGTCTTCTTTATCGAAATCACTTCTGGCGCCGATCCGTACGGGTATGTCAACCATACCGGCGAGTTTACCCGGATATCCGGATGTGATATATGCAGTTACCGAACCGGATGCGTCAAGCGCACTGGCAAGCGTTTCCTTTTCGTCTCCTGCGGGACGGTGAATGACATAGTCAGGACGGATCAGTTCCGTCAGGTATTCTGATTCATCATATGTGCCGTTCGTAAAGAGGATAATCCGGATACCCTGACTGCGGAATTCCTCAATTGTATTCTCCGCTCCGGGAATCAGATTCTTTCTTGCGGCAGCGGCACCGATGATCTTTTTATCTTCGGTAAAGATCAGCACCCGTTTTCCTTCTGCCCGGAGGGAGTTGATCAGATCTGCCCAGGGCCCCGGATCGATATCACGTTCCATGATCTCATCCATTGTCCCGGAGGAATAACGTCTGGTCTCCCGGATTGAGGAACGGCTGTTCATGCTGAGACGGGCGAACTCATCCGTATCAATACCGGAAATGGATTTTGAACGCAGATGCCGGATAATTGCTTTGGCAAAAGGACGGTCACTTTTGCTTAAGAGCGCATAGGAAATATATTCCAGCTGACTTTCACTGACATTCTCGGCGGGAATGAAATCCGTGATGGTGAGATCTTCGGTTGTGACCGTTCCATCCTGATCCAGAATGACGGTATCGGTCTTGCCGCAGAGTTCCAGTGCTTCAGCCGTCCGGAAGAGAATGTGTTCCGATATTGCCTGTCCGGCAGTATTCATTACAGCTGCTTCGGATGAAAGGGCAAGGGCATAGAGACACGAGCCTGCCAGCACGGAAAGAGAAGCGGATAATGCCGGGACCAGTGTCTTTCCCGATACAAGCCAGCCGCTCAGGGCAATACCGGCTGCCAGAATCATATAGACAAACATGTATTTGCCGAAACTCTTGAACGGGGACTGGAAGGAAGTATCACCGGCTGTCTTTTCAGCCAATGCCGCAAGATGCAGAAGCGCTGTCTTACTTCCGACTTTCTCGGTTTTGACGGTAACAGAACCTTTCTGACAGATACTGCCGGCATAGACATATGAGCCTTCACTTTTCTCCGCCGGTTTATCCAGTCCTGTTAATGATGATTCATCCATCACCGCAAATCCTTTCTGAACGATGCCGTCGGCCGGAACCGTGTCACCCGGACGGATGACAATCAGCTGATCCTTTTTCAGCTCACTGACATCATTCTGTTTTTCCCGGTGATTTTCAAGAACCGGAATGGTCTGCGGGAGCGTATTCTTCATACTGCGGATCGTACCGGAAACATCCTCACGGTTTTTCAGAATCAGAACATCTGCGGCATAGAGGAAAAAGAGAATACTTCCGGCAGAAAAAAAGAACTGCCAGGCATCCGGCTCATTTCTGAGTGCAAAGTAAATGCCGTAAATTAACGCCGCTGCTGCAGCAAACAGGTTGACTGCCGTGCGGATCAGCGGGATGGCTGACTGATCTCTGGGAACAGGGAAAAATATGCTTCTGACAAAGAATATCAGTATCCCGAGAGGGATGAGAAAACAGATCTGAGGCAGACCCGTGAGGGGAATCAAAAGGCCGGACAGACATAATAAAAACGGAATTCCGAGTTTTTTCATGAGGGGATACTGATGCTGAGGGGGACTCGCAGGGGTGAAGCGGTCACGGCTGTATGCATAGTATCCGGTTTCACGTACTTTCTGCAGGATTTCCGACTCACTGATGATATCGGGATCATATTCGACAGTCATCGTATGATCACGGATACTGACGGATGCGGTACGGACTCCCTGCATGCTGCAGAGACGTCTTTCAACCGAATCAGCGCTGGTCTGAATGGATATGTTTTCAACCGAATACGTCTTACGAATTACTGCCATCTGAATACTCCGATACAATTTTAACGTATATCAATCAAACATCAAAGAAGGAATGAAGTTAAATATATCTAACTCTTTATTGTTTCCGGCATCACTTCCGGCATATTTTGTATATAATGGATGCTGTGAGGTTGAAAATGGAAATAAGTGAAAGAATCAGTCAGCTCAGAAAGCTGATGGCTGAAAAGGGGATTGATATCTATTACATCCCGAATGAAGATGATCATTTATCCGAGGAATATACGGCCGATTACTTCAAATGCAAATCATTCATATCCGGTTTTACCGGAGATGCCGGCTGCGTGATTGTCACGCCGGATTTTGCCGGTTTATGGACCGACGGAAGGTTTTTTACCCAGGCAGAGGACGAACTTGCGGGGACGTGTGTCACACTGATGCGTCTGCGTCAGGAAGGCGTGCCTAATCCGGTGGATTTTCTGGCGGATCACACACCTGAAAACGGAGTGCTCGGTTTTGATGGAAGAGTGGTTTCGGCACAGAGTGCCATGAGACTTTCGGCGCGGCTGAAGAAGAAAAACGCGAAGCTTCATGTCAGTGATGATCTTGCGGGCGAAGTATGGGGCAGTAAGCGTCCGGAAATGCCGCAGGAAAAGGTTTACGTACTCGCTGAAAAATATACCGGTGAATCTGCTTCGGATAAGATCGGACGGATCAGAAAGGTGATGAAGGAAAAGGAAGCGGACGCGCTTGTGCTGACTGCTCTTGAAGATCCCTGCTGGCTGTACAATATCCGGGGAAATGATATTGAATGTACGCCTGTTGCATACGCATTCGCAATGGTGACGGAAAGCGGTGCGTATTACTATATTGATAACAGCAAGCTTACAGACGATGTCAGGCAGCACTTTGCGGCGCATGGCATTACGGTTAAGGAATACGCAGAGATTGCTTCGGATCTGAAGGAAATGCACGGAAAGATGATCTGGGCTGATCCCGGTCATCTGAATTCAGTTCTGTATACGGCAGTTCCGGATGACAACAGACTGATCAGTGAAGCTTCTCCTGTTGAAAAGTTGCGCGCGGTGAAGAATGCCGTTGAGACCGGCAATATCCGCAATGCCCATCTTAAGGATGGAACGGCAATGGTGCGTTTCCTGAAATGGGTTAAGGAAAATGCTTCTTCCGGAACCATGACGGAAGTTACGGCACAGGACCATCTGTATGCGCTGCGGGCTGCAGAGGAAGACTATATTGAACCTTCTTTCCCGACGATCAGCGCGTATCAGGAAAACGGCGCAATGATGCATTACTGCGCGACGGAAGAAAAGCACGCTGCCGTAAAGCCACGGGGATTCCTGCTGGTGGATTCCGGCGGAACATACTTTGACGGTACAACGGATATTACGAGGACAATTTCCCTTGGCGGACTGACGGATGAGGAAAAGATGTACTATACGCTGGTGCTGAAAGGCCATATCGCGCTGAGTCACGCAAAGTTTCTTTACGGCACAACAGGACAGAATCTGGATATTCTGGCAAGAGGTCCGTTATGGAATCTGGATATCGATTACCAGTGCGGTACAGGCCATGGCGTCGGTCATGTACTGTCGGTTCATGAAGGACCTCATTCCATCAGCTGGGGGCTACCCCGTCAGGGAAGAACGGCTGCTGTTCTCGAGCCGGGAATGATCGTGACGGATGAGCCGGGTGTGTATTTTCCCCGCCGTTTCGGTATCCGTATTGAAAACGAACTTCTTGTCAGGGAACACAAAAAGAACTTCTACGGACAGTTCCTCTGTTTCGAGGATATAACGTACTGTCCCTATGATCTTGACGCGGTGGACACTGCTTATCTTACGGATGAGGAGATCGGCTGGATCAATGAGTATCACAGAAATGTATATGAGAAGATCGCACCCCGTCTGAATGAAGAAGAGAGAGAATGGCTGAAGGAGGCTACGAGGGAACTGAAGCGCGTATGAAACTGATTTCATGGAATGTCAACGGACTGCGGGCCTGTTCGAAAAAGGGATTTGCGGATTTTTTCCGGGATGCGGATGCCGATATTTTTGCGATACAGGAGACAAAGATGCAGCCGGAACAGCTGGAGGATATTCACCGGTTTGACGGCTGGCATATGTATATGAACAGCGCGGAGAGAAAAGGATACTCCGGCACTCTGGTTTATGCAAAGGAAGAACCCCTGCAGGTCATCTGTGAAATAGAGGGCGATGTCACAAAGGAAGGCCGAGTCATCACACTTGAATATCCGGATTTCTGGTTTGTGTGTGCCTATGTCCCGAATTCAAAGGATGGTCTTGTCAGACTTCCGTACCGTATGAAGTGGGAAGAGATGCTTAAGGCGCATCTGAAAAAACTCGATCAGACTAAGCCGGTCATCTATACGGGAGATCTGAATGTCGCTCATGAGGAGATTGATATCAAAAATCCCGCTGCCAACCGGAAAAATGCCGGCTTCTCGGATGAGGAAAGACAGAAGATGACGGAACTGCTGGCAGCCGGTTTCACCGATACATTCCGGAATCAGTATCCGGATACGGTAAAGTACTCCTGGTGGAGCTACCGCTTCAGGGCAAGAGAAAGAAATGCCGGATGGCGGATCGATTATTTTCTTGTTTCCGACCGGATCAGCGATAAGGTGAATGACGCGTTCATCTTCGATCAGGTCACGGGATCCGACCACTGTCCGGTGGGTCTTGATATCAACATTTGAATTTCTGTATTATAATATTCAGGTATTTGGAGGAATAAATCATGGACGTTAAATCTATGGTAGAAAGCTATCGCGGCGAACTTCTTTCCAGACTCGGAAGTCTGGTTGCAATAAACAGTGCGGAAGGCACACCGCTGGCTGATGCACCGTTTGGTGAGGGTCCCAGAAATGTTCTGCATGCCGCATTGAAAATGCTGGAAGATGACGGCTTCAAAACAGTCAATCTCGATAATATGATCGGATATGCGGAAATGGGCGAAGGCGATCAGCTGATCGGCATCATCGGTCATCTTGATGTTGTGCCGGCCAATAAGGAAGACGGCTGGAATACAGATCCGTTTGTCATGACGGAAAAAGACGGTATTCTTTACGGCCGCGGTGTTGCGGATGATAAGGGTGCTGTAGTCGCCAGTATGATCGCGATGAAGATCATCCGGGATATGCAGATTCCCCTGAACAAGCGTATCCGTCTGATCATGGGTACAAATGAAGAAACAGGCTCCAGAGGTCTGCACCATTATGTAGAGGTGGAAGGAAACGTTGATTACGGTTTCACACCGGACGGAGACTTCCCCGGCATCCATGGTGAAAAGGGAATGGTCGGGGCAGAGTACATTTCCAAAAAGACCGGTATCCGTGATATAGAGGGCGGTACGGCAAGAAATGTTGTCTGCCGCAAGTGCACTGCTCTGATTGATAAATGCAGTTTCTCGAAGAAGAGACTGGAGGATTATTTCAACAACAATAATCTGGATTATGAAATCACACCTGAAGAGGACGGGGACAGAATTACCGTATACGGTATTGCGGCTCATGCCAGCATGCCGGAGCTCGGCAGGAATGCGATCTCCTATCTGCTGACAGGTCTGAAGGAATCCGGCTTCCAGGATCCGTTCGTTGACTTCTACTGCTCGCACTTCGGTCTGAATACAGACGGTACCGGCATCGGTCTAAAGTGCAGTGATGAATATGGCGCGCTGACGCTGAACAACGGTATGATCAAAATGGAAGACGGTGTAATCAAGGGTTCCATTGATATCCGTTTCCCGGTAACGATGACGGATAAGCAGATCCTGAGAATGTGTCAGGATAATCTGGAAGATGAGGGTGGTGTAATCAGAATCATTCACTCACACGATCCGCTGTTCTACCCGGTTGATTCTCCGCTGGTAGGTCTGCTTCTTGAAGCATACCAGGAAGTGACAGGTGATTATGAAACACAGCCGATGACAATTGGCGGCGGCACTTACGCAAAGGGAATTGACAACACAATTGCCTTCGGATGTGCTTTCCCCGGCAATGACTATCATATTCATGATGCGAATGAATGGGTTCCCGTTGATGAACTGCTCAGACAGACTGAGATCTACGTGGCAGCCATTCAGAAACTGCTGAATGCATAAAGCGTCTCCGGACGCTTTTTGTTTTCGGATGATTCCGCTGATTGCATGCTATAATACAGATTATGGAAAAAGCCGCAATTCTTTATGATTTTGATAAGACACTCTGCACGAAGGATATGCAGGAATACAGTCTGATCCCGCGTCTTGGCTATGACAGCCCCCATGAGTTCTGGGATGAGGTCACTGAGATCAGTGAACGCAATCAGATGGACGGGATCAGCGCGTATCTTTATCTTCTGCAGAAGAAGTACGCCGAACACGGGACACCCCTCAGAAAGGAACTGTTTACCGAACATGGCAAAAACATCGTTCTGTTTCCCGGCGTGGATACATGGTTTAAACGGATCAATGACTATGGCAGAAAAGCAGGGTTTCTGATTGAACACTACATCATCTCCTCCGGTATGAAGGAGATCATCGAAGCATGTCCCATCAGCAGCCGGTTCAGAAAGATCTATGCCTGCCGGTATTACTACGATGAAAACGGTGAGGCGGTATGGCCGGCTCAGGTGATCAACTATACGACAAAAACACAGTATATTTTCCGGGTAAACAAACAGGTACTCGATGAAAACAACGATACCGGACTGAATGACTACATGGATCATGCCAGCCGGCCGATCCCGTTTACCCGTATGATCTATATCGCAGACGGTCTGACCGATGTTCCGTGTATGAAGCTTGTAAGAGAGTACGGCGGAAAATCCATTGCCGTTTTCGGTGAAGGTTCTCAGAAAGCGGAAAAGACCGCCGCAAAGCTGATCCGCGACGGAAGGGCAAATTACATGGCGCCGGCAGATTACACTGAGGGCAGCCAGATGGAAAAGATTGTCAGCAGCGTGATTGATCATATGAAAGCGGATCTTGCCCTGGAAAAGCTGGAAGTATCCGCAAAGACGAAAACAAAGAGTATTCTGTAACCGGAGTAAGACATGAAGAACAAAATTAACCTGAAAGAACTGATCAAAGACCCGATGTTCCGGCTTCTGGCTGCGGTGCTGCTTTTTCTGATGGTCGGAACGGCTGCCGGAGCTTTTTTCGGGACACAGAATAAAAAGGTCATCGTTCTTGATGCTTCATTCGGAGGAGAGTATACGGGAAATTCCGGCATTGTCAATGAGGCGGATGTCTCACATGAACTTGTCGGATATATTGAAAAGGAACTGAAGAAAACAAAGAAGTTTGATGTGGTCATCACAGACAGCGGATCCGTTAAGGACAGAGCTGTTCTGATCAATGAACTGGAACCGGATCTTGTCATCAGTATTCACGCGGCATATTCCGGCAATCCCGAAGACGGGGGAATGCTGATATATCCCGAACCGTCAGGGTCTTCCTTCGAAGCGGCGCAGGCAATACAGAATGCCTTTGCGGTGGATAACGAGAAACCCGGAATCAGATATAAATACTATGAAAAACTCAAAGGGAACAGATATGCCGAAATCATCACGGAGAATGCGGCAGACGGAAACGGCAGACAGACATGGCTGATCATGGAAGAAGTCAACGCGCCGGTTGTCGTTGTGGAACAGTTCCATGTCAGCAGCCGGATTGATACGGATGTCTGGGCAAACGAAAACGGATATCAGAAAGCTGCCGGACTTTACGCGGAAGCACTGAAGGCACTTTATGAAAACTGAAACGGAGAAATCCGTTTTTTTCTTCGTATCTTTACTGACAGTACGGCAGGAGACAAAAAACAATGCATTCAATAAACAGACGTGATGGTATACTCAAAGTATGAAGAAAAAAATATATGCGGGTACTTATACAGGTACGGGCAGCGAAGGAATCTACTGCTTTGACTTTGAGGACGGCAGATTCTCGGAAGCTGAGCTGTTCTGTAAAATCGCGAATCCGAAGTACATCACAATGAATGAAGGCAGAATCACAACAGTCTGCGATCTTAAAGGAAGATCGGGAGCAGCGCTTTTAAACGAAAAGGGAGAGATCATTGATGACGCTGCGTTTGAAAACGGTACTTCCTGCTTTATCGGCAGAGACGGAAACAGGATATTCACTGCGAATTATCATGAAGGCACATTCAGTTACCTTGAGGAAGACAACGGGAAACTGAAATTCAGGAATACGGTTCATATCCGGGAACGCGCCGGATGTCATCAGGTGCTGACACTGAATGACAGAATCTATGTGCCTTGTCTGTTTCTTGACCGGGTTATGATCTTTGACAACAATCTTAACAAGACCGGCAGCATCAGGTTCAATCAGGGTACGGGACCGCGCCATGGCGTATTCACTTCCGACGGGAAATATCTGTATCTTGTATCTGAGCTTTCAAATGAGCTGTTTGTGATCTCAACGGAAAATCATGAAATACTGCACTCAATTTCAATTCTTCCGAACGGAGAAACGCATAAGAGAGACTCGGCGGCGATCCGTCTTAGCAAAGATGAAAAACATCTTTACATCTCAACAAGAACAATGGATATCATTTCCGTTGTGGAACTGAATGATCATGTGCCGGTATTGGTACAGACTGTTTCCTGCGGCGGCAGACACCCGCGTGATTTCATTCTCTGCGGTGACTGGCTGCTCTGTGCCAACAGGTTCTCAAATACCGTTGTTTCCTTCCGGATCAACGAAGACGGTACGGTAGGTGAACAGACGGATACTGTTGAGGTTCCCGAAGCAGTGTCACTGGCATTTGAACAGGATGACTGATGATTACATACAGTGAGACAAAGAATTTCGAAATAGATGAGATCAGAAGCCTGTTTCTTTCGGTTAACTGGGAATCAGGAAAATATCCCGAAAAGATCAGGGAAGGCCTGAAGAATTCCTCACATGTGATTTCTGCCTGGGATGGAGACAGACTGGTCGGCCTGGTCCGTGGTCTGGATGACGGCGCCACGGCTGCGTTTCTTCACTATCTTCTTGTGGATCCCGCTTATCAGGGACAGCATATCGGAGAAGAACTGATGAAAAGGATTCTCTCATTCTATGAGGATCTTCTGTATGTCAAGATCATTCCCTCCGATCCGAAGACCATTCCGTTTTACGAACGCTTCGGTTTCAGGGAATATGACAACTATTCGGCTATGGTGATCAAGCGTCTTTGACTGAGAAAAGAGGAGAAATAATGGCAAAAGTGATATTACTGAACGGCA
>CACXDM010000154.1 GCA_902766435.1 uncultured Erysipelotrichaceae bacterium
ATGCCTGTGCCATTGACAGTAAGCATCCGGTTCTCCGCGGTCATCTCTGAAACAACATAAGGATCCCGAAAAAAAGCGACCGCTGAATACAGCGGCCGTTTTCATCCGAATTATGTAATTAGAGCTTTTTGAACTGTTCAACATCGAGAACGAAGATTGTCGCTCCGCCGATCTGAACCTCAACCGGGAAAGAAGCATATCTGCCGATGTCATAGCTGGCCGTGGAAGGAACCATTTCCGTCCTGCGTTCTGCCTCGCTACCGATGACTTCAATACACTTATCCACCAGCTCATCTTCCGTACCGATGATAATTGTGGTATTTCCGGCTCTGAGGAAACCGCCGGTCGTTGCAAGACGAGTCATGTAGAAGCCGTTTTTTGTCAAAGCAGACGAAACTGCAGAAGCGTCATCGTTGGATACGATCGCAAGAATGAGTTTCATACTATACCTCCAAATCTTTTTATATTTTAACACCTGTAAAAACACATGTGTAGTTTTTCATGAAAAAACAGACGTTCATTAACTGTCTGACGTCTGTTTCTGAAGTCTGTGGTATGTCGGAACAACCTCGGCAACGAGGTCTTCAATATTATCCGCATTGCGGTACGACGCTTCTTTCAGCATTGCCAGCTGTTCCCGGAACTTATCATCATCCATGGAAATCGGATGGCCGATATAGATCATTTCGTTTTCCGTCTTGGACAATCCTTCTTCATCCATCAAAAGCTCTTCATACAGCTTTTCACCGGGCCTCAGACCGGTATAGACAATCTTGATGTCTATGTCGGGCTGGAAGCCGGAAAGACGGATGAGGTTTCTGGCCAGATCATCAATCCGGACAGGTTTTCCCATATCCAGAACGAAGATCTCTCCGCCTGAGGCATAGTAGCCTGCCTGCAGGACAAGAGACACCGCTTCGGGAATCGTCATGAAGTAACGGATGATATCCTTGTGTGTAACCGTGACCGGACCGCCTTCCGCAATCTGCTTTTTAAACAGCGGAATAACGGAGCCATGGGATCCGAGGACATTTCCGAACCGGACTGCCATGTAGTTAGTATCCGGGTATTCCCGGCTCATCATCTGGATCACCATTTCACACAGACGCTTTGAAGCGCCCATGATATTTGTCGGATTGACCGCTTTGTCCGTAGAGATCAGAAGGAATTTCTTTACGCCGTATTTCGCCGCTTCCGAGGCAAGAATATATGTACCGAAGACATTGTTCTTGATTGCCTCATTGGGAGAATCCTCCATCAGCGGGACATGCTTGTGCGCTGCCGCATGATAGATGATATCCGGTTTGTATTCTTCAAGAATATTGCGTACTCTTTCCTGATCTGTCATATCGCCGATCAGGGTGATCAGATTCAGCTCCGGATACTTCCGGATCAATTCCATCTGGATGTCATATGTCGTATTCTCATAAATATCGAACAGAACCAGACGGTAAGGCGAAGAAGCTGCGATCTGACGGCTCAGCTCGGAACCGATCGATCCGCCTGCCCCGGTAACCATGATTGTCTTGCCGGAGAGTGAAGCGAAGATTTCCTCATTGTTGACGTGGATCTCATCTCTGCCGAGCAGGTCTTCCAGTTCGACATCTCTCAGCTTGGAAACAGTAACCACGCCGGAATACAGCTGATACAAAGCAGGTACGATCTGCAGTTTACATCCCGTATCCTTACAGATATTCAGAATATTCGCTCTTTCCTTTGAGGAGATATTCGTAATCGCGAAGATGATCCTGTCGATATGATAATCCTCTACCAGTTCGGGAATCATCTCACGTCCGCCGATAATCTGAATGCCTTCAAGATCTCTGCCCCATTTGACTTTTCTGTCATCCACGATGCCGCAGATCTTATATTCGGAATGACCGCCCACATGGATATCCCTGATAATCTCACGGGCTGCCTGTCCGCCGCCGATGATCAGGACATTCTCGGTTTCCTTGCTGTTCTCCGGCTTGACGAAGACAAACAGCGCCAGACGGTATCCGAAACGGAGCGCGAAGCACCCGAACATGGAAACAATATAACTGACAAACACCGTGCTGACCGGCAGTCTTGCGGCAGGTATAAACAGCGTTCCGAAATAGACAAAGAGAAGAATCAGATATGACTCGACGATTCTCACCGCCTCCGTCAGACTGGCGAACCGCCATACACTCCGGTAAAGACGCATGAAGTAATAGACAATATATGTCGCAATTACCACGATCGGCAGAAAGTATAATAAGGCGCTCTTGTACTGCTGAGGGATTGAGCCGATGGAGAATTCAAACCGAACCCAGAGTCCGAGAAACACGGAAAACACGACGATAATACCATCCAGAAATTCCAGAAGGAGTATTTTCTTTGTATATTGACTTCTGTCCAGATTGATATCTTCAGTCATTTGCACTACCTCTTAAATTCATTCACCATTTTAAACATTGAAGCGGAAGAACACAATATCGCCGTCCTTCATCAGGTATTCCTTGCCTTCCAGACGGATCTTTCCGTGCTCCTTCAGTGACTGCTCTGTTTTATAGATCATCAGATCATCATAGCTGTAAATCTCCGCTCTGATGAACCCTTTCTCAAAGTCCGTATGGATTACCCCGGCACACTGCGGCGCCTTCATTCCTTCACGGAATGTCCATGCCCGGCACTCCGGTTCACCTACCGTAAAGAATGTACGCAGCCCGAGCAGATGGTACGCAGCGCGGATAATCTGATCCAGACCGGACTGCTCGATGCCGAATTCTTCGAGAAAAGTGATCTTTTCTTCTTTATCAAGACCCGAGAGTTCCTCTTCCATCTTGGCGCAGACGGCAATGCACTCACTGCCTTCCGCCGCCGCAAATTCCTTCACTGCCTGATAGTAAGGATTGCTGTCGGGATCAGCGACTTCCTCATCACTCATATTCGCAACGTAGATTACCGGCTTGCTTGTCAGCAGTCCGTAGTTTTTCAGCAGTTCCTTTTCACTTTCACCGATATCCAGAAGACGGACCGGCTTTCCTTCTTTCAGCGCGTCACGGAAGACACAGAGAGCTTCATACTCCCTTAAGGCATCCTTGTCCTTTGTCTTTGCCTTCTTTTCAACCTTGCCGATCCTGTTTTCAACCGTTTCAAGATCCGC
>CACXDM010000155.1 GCA_902766435.1 uncultured Erysipelotrichaceae bacterium
ATGTTCTTGAAGTGTCTTCAGGGTCTCCTTTCTTTGCTCGTAATAGCCGCAATGCTCCGCTGAACGGAGGAACAGGTTTTATGCCGCGAAAGGCATTGATGAACGGGTTATCCCCATGCAACACTTGTCAGCCGTGTTGCCAAAGGGATTTTTCTTTTAGGCTACGGTGCTTTTGGGGGTGCAGGGGGATGGGCCCCGTTTGTCAATGCACCGTGGAATAAATCCGGTCCGCAGTGGTGTTATGCAAGTACGGTATGTATATTGCCTGTCATCATTCCCCATATGAAACAGGCGAGTTCTCTGGCTACTGCCGTTACTGCTTTGTTATGCGGTTTCTTGTTGCGTAATACCAGCGTTAAGTATCTCTTTCTCAACCGCTCATTGGCTTTGTCCGCATATGCGATCACTTCTGCTGTATTTCCTTCCTGACGCTTTTTGAGAAGAGCTGATTTTCCTTGTGTTGCCCTGGAGAAGGATTGTGAACATTCGACCAGCAGTTTACGGATGAACCGGTTTCCCTGCTTTGTGATGCCGAGTCTGTTCTGCTTATCACTGCTGCTCAGTTCTCCGGATACCAGGCCAAGGAATGCGGCGAAGTTCTTTGCCTTCACAAATCTGGTGAAGTCTCCAATCTCTGCAATCACAGCCAATGCGGTAAGAGTCTTTACACCCTTTAAACAGATCAGCTTATGTACTCCTTCACGGTACTTGTCCTGTTCGGCGATCTCTTCAATTTTTTTATCCATCTGCGCAATACGTTCAGATACTGTCTCATAGGACAGAAGGTAAGAATCGAACGTTTCTTTCAGAAGGCCTTCGACCGGCAGAGCCTTCAGCCACTTAAGATGTTTCTGTGTCCAGTATTTTTTGCCTTCGGTGAATTTGAACCCATGTCTGTTTGTCAATGCGCAGATCTGCTGTTTAATGACTCTCAGCTGTTTCCGATGATCTTCTCTCATCCGGATATAATCCCGTACAGCCTCATCTTCTTCATCCGGCATATATACTTCACTGTAGTCATCATTCAGAAGTGCCTTTGTGATACCACTCGCATCACGCTTATCATCTTTCTTTTTCTTTCTGCGATTCAGCTCAGTTCCCGGAATGGACGTCGGTGCCAGAATAAGGCATTTAAGATCATTCTTTTCGAGATCTCTTCTGAGCTGGAATCCAAGACTGCCGGCTTCATAACCGAGTATTATTTCGGTATCTTTTCCGTATTCTTTCCTAATGGCTTTGCAGTACTTTACAATATTGGATATTAATGGTGAGTACGTATTTACGTTAACGGCTTCCTTGGATCCTTCCATTCTTGTCGCGAGTGTGTAATTTGTTGTGTGTGCGTCGATTCCTACATATGCTATCATTGTAATGGCCTTCCTTTCTTGGATGAGGCAACTTCCCCATCTTGTTTATTTTGCCAATAACAAGTATATCGGGATGATCCTCGACACGACAAGTTATTGGGAGGCCATTACATATTGTCTAAGAAAGTACACGCGGTCTTTCTGACTGCCGGTATGTAATAAACTGCAGGATCATTCAGACTGAGCCTGAGTCTGAAACTGAAAGCAGATACCTGAAGAAACTGCACTATATCTGTTAAATGCTTATAATCAGCTGAAACTGCCTGAAAAAGTCATAAACAGCTGTATACAGGTTTGCTCAATTATGCATGTCAGAAACATAAAAAAGGAAGGGTATTTTGCTTGCTTCACGTGACCGGCTTTGTCTGAAGCAGTCTCAGATGCCTTGTTAACCAGACTGTCCGATCTGGCTGAGACATATGTTCATATACCTTCCTGTCATGATTATACCCTTCCGCAGAAGAAATGAATAATTGTTATTCTTCTGTTGTAATCAGATCGATCTGTTGTGCCGCCAGTGTCTCTCTGACCGTATCCGGAACAGCGGAATCCGTCAGAACGGAAATCCGGCATCCGGAAAGATTCAGGGGAACTGTTCCTGCCGCATTGAATTTCTCACTTTCCGTAAGGACGACGACATGCTCGGCTGAGGCTGCCATATCGCGGACTGCCTGAGCTCTCATCTGATCCTTGTTGGTAAAACCGATCCGTTCATTCCATCCGTCGGTTCCGATCAGACAGTATTTGACGTTGTAGTTCATCGCGCACTGCCGGATCATCGGACCGACAAGACACTGGGACTCTTTCTGATAGATACCGCCGAGAAGAACAATCTGAACACCGGGCTCTTCCCGGATATAGTCCGCAATAAATGCACTGTTTGTCACGATTGTGACATTCTTTTTTGTCTGGGCGATCGTCAGCGCCGCAAGAGCACAGCAACTGCCGTTTTCGATGAATACCGTATCCCCGTCGGATACCAGTCCGGCAGCCTTAACGGCGATTTTCGTCTTTTCATCATAATGATAGGCAAGACGGCTGTTGATATCATCCTCACTGCTGATCTCCGCAAAACCGTGAATGCGGCGGATCAGATGCCTCTTTTCAAGTTCATCCAGATCTTTGCGGATGGTGACCTGGGATACACCGAGCAGTGATGAAAGCTCTGTTACTTCAATTCTCTTCCGTTCGATCAGAAGATGCAGTATTTCTTTTTCTCTTTGTTTTTTCATATACTCTCCGCTTTCATTTTAAATGGAATAACTTACGGATGAAAGTCAAAAGAATGCATCTATGCCATGATCGATGAATGTCTGCCTGTATTCCTCAAGGTCTTCACGGTGATAGGCATTAACATTTCTGTACGCATATTCACGTCCCAGCTGATCATATTTATTCTCTCCGAACTGATGGAAAGGCAGCAGCTGGCATCTTGTGCCGCCTGTCTCCTTAATGACACGGGCAAGATTTGCAGCGTCTTCGGGGAAGTCGTTGAATCCGGGAATGACCGGGATTCTGGGCAGAACGTCCTTTCCCTGTTCAAAGGCATATTTCAGGTTGGACAGAATCAGTTCGTTTCCGACAGCCGTACCTTCTCTGTGTATTATGGAGTTCCAGTGTTTGACATCAAACAGGATCGTATCGATGTTTTCGATGACTGAGGCGAATATTTCCTGTTTTGCAAAACCGGTGGTTTCACAGCAGGTATGCAGGCCGTGCTTCTTTGCCTCAAGGAGAAGACTTCTCGCAAACTCCGGCTGGGCAAGCATTTCCCCGCCGGAAAGCGTAATACCTCCGCCGCTTTCTTCATAGAAGGGCAGATCCTGCATGACAACATCCATGACTTCCTTAACGGTTTTCATTTCCCCTTCGTTTTTCAGCGCCTTGCCGGGACATTCACGGAAGCACTTCCCGCATCCCGTACACTTTGAGGGATTTACGCTGATCTTTCCGTCTTTGAGAACAACTGCTTTTTGAGGGCATATATTCAGGCAGTGATGACAGCCGATGCATTTCTTTTCATCCCAGAGGATTTCCGCCTGTACCAATTGACTTTCCGGATTCGCGCACCACCTGCAGCGGAGGGGACATCCTTTTAAGAAGACGACGGTACGGATCCCCGGGCCGTCATTGACCGAGAATTTCTGAATATTGAATACAATTCCTCTGTCCTTTGCCATAACCTTTACCTCACAATCTTAGAATACGGGTAGAGTGATATCTTTGTCAATCAAAAACTTACGAATGAAACTTAAAAAGATTACATAAACAATAATTTATTGTTGACAGGAGTAGGATCATTCATTATATTGTAATTGCAACGAAATAAGAAAAGCTTACGAATGAAAGAGAGGATCGGTTATGGAAAACAGGGAACACTTCGGATCACTGACAGAGAGAATGCAGGCATTCCGTGAGGAAGTCCTCGATGAAAAGCCTTATGTTGATGCGGAACGCGCAGTGCTCGTTACGGAGGCATATGAAGAAAACAAGAATCAGCCGCGGGTCATGATGAGAGCGCTGATGCTGAAAAAGATCCTTGAAAACATGTCCGTCTATATTGAAGACAAAACGCTTCTTGCCGGCAACCAGGCCACCAAGAACAGAAACGCGCCGGTCTTCCCGGAATACACAATGAAGTTCATTATCGATGAACTGGACCTTTTTGAGAAAAGAGACGGTGATGTCTTCTATATTACGGAAGAGACAAAGGAACAGCTGAGATCCATCGCCCCTTTCTGGGAAAACAACAACCTCAGAGCCAGAGGTGAAGCATTACTTCCGGATGAAGTTTCCGTCTTTATGGAAACCGGAGTCTTCGGCATGGAAGGCAAGCTGAATGCGGGTGATGCCCACCTGGCAGTCAATTATGAGAAGGTGCTTAAAGAAGGTCTCAGAGGATACGAAGAGAGAACAAGAGCGCTGAAGGAAGGTCTTGATCTGGCTGATCCGGAATCCATTGACAAGTATGTATTCTATAAAGCAGTGCTGACAGTCATTGACGCAGTTCATACATTCGCAAAGAGATACAGTGCTTTGTCTGCTGAAATGGCGGAAAAGGAAAGTGACCCTGCAAGAAAAGCAGAACTCGAAGAGATGAGCAGAATCTGCGCGAGAGTTCCTTACGAACCGGCTGCTTCCTTCAGAGAAGCCGTTCAGTCTGTCTGGTTCATTCAGCTGATCCTGCAGATCGAATCCAACGGACACTCACTGAGCTACGGCAGATTTGATCAGTATATGTATCCGTACTTCATCAATGATCTGAAGAGCGAAAGAATCACAAAAGCGGAAGCGCTTGAGCTGCTGACATGTCTCTGGATCAAGACACTCACGATCAATAAAGTCAGAAGCCAGGCGCATACATTAAGCTCTGCCGGCTCCCCGATGTATCAGAATGTAACGATCGGCGGTCAGACAACGGATAAGAAAGACGCAGTCAACGAACTCAGCTTCCTGGTTCTGCAGTCGGTTGCCCAGACAAGACTGACCCAGCCGAACCTGACTGTGAGATATCACGCGAACCTCAATAAAGAATTCTTCGACGAATGTGTTGAAGTCATGAAGCTCGGCTTCGGTATGCCGGCTCTCAACAATGATGAGATCATCATTCCTTCCTTTATTAACTGGGGTGTTAAAGAGGAAGACGCGTATAACTACAGCGCGATCGGCTGTGTTGAAACGGCTGTTCCGGGCAAGTGGGGATACCGCTGCACAGGAATGTCCTATGTCAACTTCCCGAGACTTCTGTTATGTGCGATGAACAACGGCGTTGATCTGACTTCCGGAAAGAGATTCACGAAGGGCTACGGTTATTTCACGGAATGGAAAGATTTCGATGAACTCATGGAAGTCTGGGACAAGACGGTCAGAGAGTTTACGAGATACAGCGTTATTGTTGAGAACGCGATTGACAAGGCCAGCGAAAGAGACGTACCGGATATTCTCTGTTCGGCTTTGACCGATGACTGCATCGGCAGAGGAAAGACAATCAAGGAAGGCGGAGCTGTATATGACTTCATCTCCGGCCTTCAGGTCGGTATTGCCAATATGGCAGACTCTCTGGAAGCGATCAAGAAGCTTGTCTATGATGAAAAGAAGATCACGCCGGAACAGTTATGGAATG
>CACXDM010000156.1 GCA_902766435.1 uncultured Erysipelotrichaceae bacterium
ACGAAGCTGTTTACGAATCTGTTTACGAATGGCTCAAAACATGAAAAAACCGCGTAAATACGCGGTCTTAGAGTGGAGCTGAGGGGAGTCGAACCCCTGTCCAAGAATTGTCCCACATTCAGGCATTTATCACAGTTTATCTTACTGTTGAATAAGACATCAGGCATGTCAGTAAGCGAACCGCCTGATGAATTCGCCTGTATGATTTCAGAATCACCCTACAGACATCAGGATCATCCAATCCGTTTTACTACGCAGTCACAGCAGAACGGCTAATGCGGTGACCGGGGCAAATGCTGCGCGACGCGACTTAGGCAAATGCGTAATTAGATCTTGTGTTAGCGTTTAAATTTTTTGTGATTAGGTCACAACTCCACTGCATCCTGAATCAAACATAAACCTGTCGAAACCATTACAACCCCATGTTTGAATGCATCATTTGATGCATCCGTAATATAGCAGATCCTTATCTCAATTTCAATGCCTTCCGCATTTCTCTCTGGGCATCTCTGAGCTTATCGGATTCACGCTTATCAACAAGATTCTTACCTTTCGCAAGAGCAATCTCAAGCTTTGCTTTTCCGTCCTTCAGATAGATTCTGACAGGAACGATCGTAAAGCCCTTCAGCTTAACTTTCTGGAACAGTTTACGGATCTCATACTTATGAAGAAGAAGCTTTCTGTCCCTTTCCGGATCAACATTGAACATGTTTCCGTACTTGTAGGCAGAGATATGCATTCCCTTGATCCATGCTTCACCTTTGTGAATGGAAATATAGGAATCCTTGAACTGTACCCTTCCCTCACGGATGGATTTGATCTCTGTTCCCGTTAAGGCAATACCGCATTCATATTTATCTTCAAGAAAATAATCATGCGATGCCCTCCGGTTATAGGCAACTGTTTTCTGGCCGTCATTTTTTCCTGCCATGGTATTTTCTCCTCTGTACCGTTACCTGACGCTTCCGTCTTGTTGTTCTTGCGGGAGCGCTCTTCACGTTCTTACGGACAATACCGAAGTCAATCGTACCTTCTTCGGGATCCGCTTCAAGAACCTGTACCTTTACTTTCATGCCGGCCTGATAGGTATGACCGGAAAGTTCTCCGACGAGACGCATTCTGTCCCTGTCGTAATAATAGTGATCACCGGGAATACGGGCAATTCTGACCAGTCCCTCCACGGTATTCTCCAGCATCACGAAGAAACCGTATCCCGTGACGGAAGTAATCAGACCGTCATAGATCTGACCGATTCTTTCAGCCATGTATTCCGCCTTCTTGCGGTCTTCACACGCATATTCGGCATCCTGGCTGTTTCTTTCCCTGACGCTTGAGGTTTCCGCGTATTTCTCACACCGGATCTCATCTTCATGGTGCTGAACGGGATCGGTATTCTGTTCAAAGCTGTATCTTCTCAGCATTCTGTGAACAATCAGATCCGGATATCTGCGGATCGGTGAAGTAAAGTGAAGATACTCCTCTTCCGCCAGACCAAAATGACCGACACAGTGAACATCATATCTGGCCTTCTGCATGCATCTGAGAAGGAGATTACTGATGACAGGATATTCCTTCAAATCACTGACAGAATCCAGGTATCTCTGAATCTCATTCGGATAGATCGCAGACTTACCGATAACCAGTTTATGTCCCATAGCTTCGGAAATCCGGATGAAATCACGGATCCTTCTTGCCTGAGGTTCTTCATGGATACGGTATACTGCCGGGATCTCCTGCCATTTCAGGAAGTTTGCCACGCTGCAGTTGGCCGCAATCATAAAGTCTTCAATCAGTTTTTCCGCCGGGCCTCTGTTTACCGGAATGATATCCTTCGGGTGTCCGTTTTCATCCACGATGATCTCAGCATCATCCGAAGCGAATTCCACTGCCCCTTTGCGGAGTCTGTTTCCTCTGATCGCATCGGCGCATTCCTTCATATCATCAAACAGAGTACCGAGATGAGCGTATTTTTCCCTTAATGCCTCATCACCCTCAAGAATCAGATTGACGTTATGATAGGTCATCCGCTCCGTACTGCGGATTACACTGGGATAGAGCTTATAGTCTTCCGTCGTTCCGTCGGAAGCGATCTTCATTTCGCATGTAATGGTCAGTCTGTCTACATGAGGATTCAGACTGCAGATGCCATTGCTTAATACATGCGGCAGCATCGGCACGACTCTGTCCGTCACATAGGTGGAAGTACCGCGCTTTGCGGCTTCGATATCCAGCGGAGAATCTTCCGTTACATAGTGGGATACATCCGCAATACAAACTGTCAGAATCCATCCCGTACCGTCTTTAACAACTGATACGGCATCATCGAAATCCTTTGCGCCGTCGCCGTCAATCGTGACAATCGTTCTGTCCCTGAGATCCGTTCTTCCCTGTATTTCCTCTTCCGTCACTTCCGCCGGGAAACTGTTGGCCTGCTTCATGACATCCTCCGGGAATTCCGGATCGATATCATGATCGAGCAGGATGGAAAGAATATCTGTTCCAGGATCATCCTTATGTCCGATTACACGGGTAACACGTACGGATAACGTATAGCCGTATTCTTCAATCTCACAATAGACCTTCAGTCCCTCCACCGGGGTAAAGTCACCATAGTCAAGAATCCGGATATCCCTGTCCTTCAGTTTCGCGTCATCCGGTTCAAATACAAGTCCTCTCGCTCCGCGGAGATATGTACCGATCAGATGTGTTCTGGCATGCCTGGTAATCTTTACCACCTGGCCATAGACCTGCCACGGCTGACAGATCACGATTACCTCGTCCCCGTCCATCGCGTACATCTGATCGTTCACATCGATCTTTACCGACTCTCTGTCCGGCTGATCGAGATAGCCCATACCGCTTTTGGCAATGGAGATCCTGCCCCGCAGAATACCGGATTTATCCGCAGAGCGGTAATAACCGTTTTCCGTTCTGCCGATTTCATAGTTTTTTTCCATCGTATCCAGAACTTCCCTCAGTCCTTCCGTATTCAGCGCTTCTTCCAGCTGACGGATGTTTCTTCCCTTGGGATGAAGCTCCAGCAGTTCCGTGATACGTTCTTCTGTTGTTTTCGTCATGACAATACCTCCAAACAAAAAACCGGGTGTACCGGCTTATTGTTAAACGATCCGAATCAGGATGACCAGTGCAAAGAATACGATTCCGAGCACCAGCGTCATATTGGAAATGACCTTTTCAGATCCTCTTTCTTTTACATTTGCAAACAGATTCAGGCCGCCGTTGCCGGTAAAGGCGCCGGAGATCCCATCGGATTTTCCGCTCTGCAGCAATGACAGGACAATCAGCATTGCCGATACAATCATTAATAGTGCGTTAAGCATTGATAAAGCTCCTTTTTCTCGTGCGCGGTAATTATATACCGAATCATTTCATTATTCAACTTTACCTGAAGTCATCCCTTGTTCTTCTGATAAATAATCGAAATACCCTTACCTGCAAGATCAGGCTCATAGATATCGATACTGGATGTCTCATTGGCGATGATCTTTCCCAGACCGCCGGTTGCTATGACAAGGCAGTCCTCATCATGCAGTTCTTTCTTCATCTGACGGATGATGTATTCCACCTGTCCGATATAGCCGTAAACCACACCTGCCTGCATGCCGTGAATCGTATTCTTTCCCAGAATGCTTGCCGGCTTGGCAATCTCAATCTCAGGCAGCTTGGCCGTCTGACTGGTCAAAGCATGAGCGGAGATCTGAATACCGGGAGAGATAACCGTATGTTCAAAGACACCGTCTTTTGAAACATAGTCATATGTCGTGGCAGTACCGAAATCCACAACGATACAGGATCTGTGATATGTATAGTACGCTGCCGCAACATCCACGATCCGGTCTGAACCTACTTCACGGGGATTATCCGTTCTGACGGAAATACCGGTCTTGATGCCCGGGCCGATAATCATCGGATCCTTTCCCACATATTTGCGTACAGCTGATGTCAAAGAATACATGATCTTCGGTACGACACTCGAAATGACGATATCGATGATCTCTTCCTTCTTTACACCATATGTATTCAGGAATTCCCTGATGCAGATTCCGTACTCATCACTTGTACGGGTTGTCTTTGTGGTCAGTCTGAATGTGCCGTATGCCTTGGCATCATTCATCAGCTGCATCTTAATATGCGTGTTTCCTACATCCATTGTCAGAAGATACTGCATACTCTACCTCTGTTGTCTTCTCTTTCTTTTCTGTCTTTTCATATAAGCCCATACGCTTCACCATCGGCAGCAGTGCCTTAAGCAATGCGGGAATGACGACTGCCGCAAGAACTGCCTCGGGAATACCGTTGGAAACGATAACCGCACCGATCGCTGTGCCAAGAGCCGCTTCGGAAATACCCAGTACAGATGCATAAGGAGCCCCGAAGAATGCCCAGATACCGCCCATGACGAGCAGTGTATGAATCACTGTATTCAGACCGGCTGAGATCATGGCGCTGAGACTTTCCTTCCCCGTCATGTCAACCAGCATTCTGTATGTCTTACCGGAAAGCCATCCGAGCAGGATACGCGGCACGAATACGATCAGCAGACTGCTGAAGTTTCCGCTGATTCCGCCTACCGTAATAAACGGTGAGAATACGAATGACGTAAGACCGGGAGAGAATGTTGCCCTTAACATTGAAGACAGGCCGAATACAAATCCCATGACCGCACCGAAAGACGGGCCGATCAGAATTCCGGCAAGAATAACCGGAATATGCATAGTCGTAATACTGAGAGCACCGATCGGAAGATATCCGACGGGTGTTACTGTCATGACTGCCTGTACTGCCACAAAAAAAGCCGCCAGGGTCAGCCTCTGTGTTCTTCTTTTTCTGTCCATCACTTTACCTCCTGCCGCTCCGTTTAGGGATGCAGCGAATCAAACAGACACAGTGTTTTGCCGGAATGCAGGAATCCATGTCCCTCGATCACAGTTCCTCCGACAATTAATTAATAGCAGAATTGCACCGGAATTCAATGGTTTTCCTTTGAAAATAAACCCTTTTTTCAAGGATTTCTGCGGAAAAAGAAAGCGGCAGCGCTTACACTGCCGCTGTCAGATGAATCATGTTTGTCAATGACGGATAACAGAACGGATATATGCGCCGAACATATGTTCCGCAATTTGATCAATATCGAAGTCACCCCGCTCATTCGCCCACGAGAAGATAATTCCCTTCGCCATCACACATAACTCCATCGCAACCTGTTCGGGATCCTCACCCTCCGCCAGCTGATCCAGATTCCCATGCAGGCACTGCCGTGAAATCTCATAGTAGGCATTGGGTGTATAAGCCGGATCAATAGAGCGGTTTTTTGCGTTGAAGAAGTTCATGCAGAAATCCACACCGTAGTCTGCCGAGTAGCGGATATACCACTGATACAGCAGCATCAATTGCCCATAGAGATCCTTCGCTTCCAGTTCCTCTTTATGATCGGCGAGAAACTGTTCGGCGGAGATACGGTAATAGTAGGCAAGAAGCTCATCCTTGTTGCGGAAGAAATGATAGAAGCTTCCGTTGCTTGTGCCGGACAATTCACAGATTCTGCGGGTTGTAAGAGCGTCATAACCCTCCTCTTTCAGAAGTCTGACAGCTGTGTTAAAGATCAGGTCTCTGGTCTTTTTCCCGCTTTGTGTCAGTTTTTTCTCTTCATAAATCATGTCCGCTCACCTCTGTTCATGCCCGGATTGTATCACACGGGATGGCAAAAAGGAATGAAAGTGAAATCAAAGAGACAGACCGAGCCAGAAACTCTCTTCGATATTCTTCAGACCGGGTTTTACATTCAGCGCATCACCGATGACTTTTGTTTCGATACCGAGAGCTTCGAATTCTTCCTTCAGGGAGTTGTTTGAAGCAGAACCGACGGAAAGGACAATGTCCGTCACATCGTAGATCTTATGAATCTCATCTCTCTGTTTAAATGTGACTGTACCGTTTTCCCAGTTCTGATAGTACGCATTGCAGTAAGACTGTACTTTCTTTTCATCGAGCAGTCTGAACATAAAGTAATTGTTTGAGAATTCCCCGTCGAGTGAAATACCTTCACGCACTTCGAGAATAGTGACCTTCTTGAAGTCCTGAGCCAGATGCGCTGCAGTCTCAACACCGACACTGCCGCCGCCGATAACGACAACATTGTTTCCGGAAGTATTCTTTCTGCCGCTGAGTATTTCCTGAGCCTTGTATACATGTTCCCCGTCCAGACCATCGAACGGGAGTGTTTTCTCCGTACTGCCGGACGCAAGAATAATCACATCGGGCTTTTCTGCTTTTGCCGTTTCAGCCGTGTACTCCGTGTTCAGAACGGTTTTCACACCGTATTTGCGGAACTGTACCTGCTGCCACTGAAGCAGAGTCGTAAAGTCCTGTTTTGCGGAGGGAACGGAAGCCAGCTTCCACTGACCGCCTAAGTGATCCTGTTTTTCATAAACCGTCACATGATGTCCTTTCATTGCGGCTGCCACAGCCGCTTCACATCCGGAAACACCGCCGCCGACAACAACGACATTCTTACGCTTCTCTTCAGGAAGAACCGACAGATCACACTTGTATTCCTTGACGGTTCTCGGATTGACAAGACACTGGATCGGAATGTTCTTTCTCAGATTCCCGAGACATCCCTGAACACAGCCGATACATGTCAGGATTTCATCTTCCCTGCCTTCCATATACTTCTTCGGTGCCAGCGGATCAGCCAGTGAGGCGCGTCCCATAGCCACAAAGTCACATGTTCCGTCAGAAATGACATTGTGGGCAAGGTCAAAGTTAACGATTCTTCCGACCGCAATCACGGGAATATTCTTTACCACTTCACGGCATGCTTTGACATTCTGGATAAAACCGAGCGGAGCGATATGTCCCGGGGCAATAACAGCCCATTCGGTCGCGTTTACACCCTGGGTGATTGTAACTGCATCAATCGGTTCTTCACTGTAGATTCTTGCCAGCTCACGTCCTTCATCGATCACAAGGCCGCCCTGAACATATTCGTTTGTTGTCAGTTTAAAGAGAATCGGGAAATCATCACCGACTGCTTTACGTACCCGCTCTATGACTTCACGCCCGAAACGTGTGCGGTTCCATGTACTGCCGCCGTATTCGTCAGCTCGCTTATTTGAATACGGAGAATTGAACTGGTTAATCAGATAGCCGTGTGCGCCGTGAATTTCAACCGCATCAAATCCGCATTTCTTTGCCCGGACTGCCGCATCCGCAAAAGCCTGCTGAACAGTTTCGATATCATCCTCATTCATTTCACGGGGGTTCTCAAATGAAGGCGGATCTTTGTAGGGAGACGGTGCCATGCACTGTTCGCCGTTGACTTTGCTGTTGGTCTGCCTGCCGGCATGATAAAGCTGACAGCAGATCTTTCCGCCGAGTTTATGAATACGTTCCACAAATGCGGTATGCGCCGGAATCTGTTCATCCTCCCAAAGACCGGCAAGATCGCGGAAACCGCCCGCTGTAGGTGTGACGGCGTAGTCTTCCGTGATAATCAGGCCCCATCCGCCCTTTGCCTTTTCTTCGTGATACTGCATATAGCGTTCTGTGGGATAGCCGTCTGCAGTACATGTGTTTGTAACCATTGCCGGAACAATCAGACGGTTCTTCAGTTCCAGTGTGCCGATCTTTCCGGGCCGGAAAGCCGCGTTTTCCGATGCTTTGATTCTCATTTTCTGTCCTCCTGTGGCTTACTTTCAATTGAATCTTAGCATCATTCTGGAGCGTTGCATAGAGCGTGTTCTAATTTTTGTTCTAATTAATCAGCAAATAAAAACGGAAGCCCTTTTTCATGGCATCCGCAGTCACTCTAAAGTGTTTTCATTCCTTCCGTAATCTCGGCAACCAGGACATCCGGCAGAAGTCCCGAAACATCTCCGCCGTTCATCGCGATTTCCTTGACCATTGAGGATGACAGGAATGAGTATTCCGGTCTGGCGATCAGAAGCAGTGTTTCCACATTCTGATTCAGACTCAGATTCGCCGTTGCCTGCTGCAGTTCGAATTCATAGTCTGAGATCGCCCGGATTCCTCTCAGAATCCCCTGACAGCCCAGGGATGCCGCATAGTTGACCGTGAGGCCTTTGCCGACTTTCACGCTGACATTTATAAGACCGTGCGCGTCAATCACTTTCTGAATCATCGCAACACGCTGTTCTTCACTGAACGTGCAGTTCTTACGCGGATTACGCATAATCAGGACAATGACTTCATCAAACATCCTGGCAGCTCTTTCGATAATATCAAGATGACCGTTTGTGATCGGATCAAACGAACCCGGATAACAGACCTTCATAATCATTTCCTCCAGTTTTCATTTATTATATCCGATACCGCCCTGTTCAAAAAGCAGATGATACAGAGCGCCAATCAGATTTGCCTCATTGAAGAAACGGCAGACATCAATCTCCGGCAGAGGCAGATCCGTTCCCGCCTTCATATCCGGATGAATATGATACAGGTCATTCACTGACTGACGCAGTGATTCTATCAATGCCGGCTGTCTCGATATTCCACCTCCGACACAGACCTTTTCCAGATCCAGAATCAGATTCAAAGAGAAGATCTCCATGGCCAGAAGATCCGTATATTCCTTCAGTGCTTCCTCTGCCTTCTCATCCCCGGCATTGATTCTTCTGAATGCTTCCTCACCATCGATTTCCGAAGCGTCCTCGGCAGTCTTTGCGGCAATTCTCCTTGTCAGCCCCTTATACCCGAGTGATCCCCAGTAACTGTCATCATTTCCCGGGTCATAGACATTCATGCAGGAACCGGAGAACTCACCCGCAAAGAAATGCTTTCCCCTGCGCAGCTTTCCGTCCAGAACAATTCCTCCGCCTACTGAGGTGCCGAGAATCATGACCGCGCCATCCTGACAATCCGAAAGATTTCCTTTCCAGATCTCCGCCAGAGCAGCGCTCTTTCCGTCATTTTCCAGTGAGACAGGCATCCCGTAACGTTCCTGCAGTTCCTCCTTCAGACGGAATCCGTTCAGATACGGGAAAACACCCACCACCTGAATGATTCCCTGCTCACTGTCGAGAATGCCGGGGGAAGAAACGGCTATTCCGGAGATTCTCTCACGGTACGGATTTACTACCGAATCAATCACCGCAAGGAATTCCTCCTTTGTGCCGTAACGGGAAGGCGCGGGTACTCTTCCCTGTTCCAGGATTTCCGTTTCTTCATTCATGACGGCATACTTGAGAAAAGTTCCGCCCCAGTCAAATACAAGATATTCTTTCATTGATCCTCTCCGATCCAGCCGAAATGCCGGCATGCTTTATATATACCGTCCCGCTCAGCCCGGTCGGTGACGTAATACGCTTTCTCTTTCAGTTCTTCCACTCCGTTTCCCATACAGACGGAAAAGGGTATTTTCTCAAACATCGTCAGATCATTTAAACCGTCACCGAAGAAGACAAGATCGTTCTTCTCCATGCCGGTGATCTGCAGCAGTTTCTCAATGCCGCGGTATTTGTCATCCGGTTCATACCCCAGACTGTCATCCGCCCATCTGGTAATCCGGTGAAGATCAATTGTCCGGATTCTGTCCTCTTCCCCGGGATGTATCTCCATAAATACCTTATATGCATCACGGTGAAACAGATCCCAGTATATTCTCATCCGGCAGCGGATCGCTTCAAACGACCGTTCTCTTCTGCCCCGCATCATACGGAAGTCTGCCGTCAGCCGGTTGTATCTTGTATCGGGCATGACCGCAAAAGGAATCTTCTTTTCAAGCAGTTCCCGGTAAAGCGGATGGGTAACCGAAGTGCTGAGCGGTTCCGTAAAGATGATCTTTCCGTCATGAACGATCGTATTTCCGCCGTCACATACTGCGTACTCAATACCGAGGCGGTCCGTTACCGCCTTCATCATTGCCAGATGCCTGCCTGATGCGGCAGCTGTGATATGTCCGTTCTTCCTTAACAGACGCAGTGCCTTTTCCGCCGAAGGAGGTATCTTCCCATCGATCACCAAAGTACCGTCAATATCGAAAAAGATCAGTTTTCCCATACTGATATTCTGCAGGAAAAAAAGTGACATTGCAATTTAGCGAATAACAGAGATAATAGTTGCGGGAGATTCCATGTTTCAAAAACTCAGAGAAAAAGCACAAAGACCTGAATATTTACTGACAGCGGTCTTTTTATTTCACGAAGTGGTCCTGAAGGAAGCTTCCGGAAGTCCCTGGCTGCCGGAGATTCTGTTTACATTCCTGTTCTCACTGGTACTGGGATGCATCGGATGTCTTATCTGTACCTTATTTAATCAAAAAACCAACAAGATCATTGAATCGGTTATCCTGACAGCGGAAGCAGCCATATTCATCACCTTCTTCTTCCTCTACCGTCAGTTCGGTGTGTTCTATGATATCCGGACCGTTCTTGCCGGAGCAGGAGGCGTCATGTCTTCGTTTACCGACAATATCAAACACATGGTATTCTGCGCTGACGGCATCATTCATATCATCCTGTTCCTGCTTCCCTTATTTATATATCTGTTCTTTATTCCGGGAAGTGAAAAGAGGCCCTGGAAAGACAAAGTACCGATTATCTTTCTTGCCGTATCGGTATGGATGTTCAACATGGTGTTCATCATCGGCAGTGACGTATATCAAAGCGCATTGAAAAAAGAATACAGCTTTCAGACATCGGTCCGTCATTTCGGACTCCTCTATACCCTGCAGACGGATCTGATCAGAAATACAGGTTCATCCAAGACAGGATTTACAGCGGAAGAGACACCGGAACCGACAGAGAAGCCGGAGGAAACCCCGCTTCCGACCGAGACACCTGTTGTCTATAAAAAGAATGTCATGAATATCCGTTTTTCCTCGCTTGATCAAAGTGATCCTCAGCTGGTGGAGATGGATACGTATGTTCAGTCACTGACCCCTTCTTCGCAGAATGAATATACGGGCATGTTCAAAGGCAAGAATCTGATCATGATTACAGCTGAGGCATTCTCGGAATACGTGATCAGTGAAGAACTGACACCCACCCTCTACCGTATGATGACAAAAGGAATTCAGTTTAAGGACTACTATCAACCCGACAGTGCCGGCACTACCGGAGGGGAATTCCAGATTGTGTTCGGGATGTTACCAACTGCAGGAGGAAATTCCTTTATCCGCCGCACCGGTCTCAACAACATCATGACCATGGGTTTTCAGCTGAACCTTCAGGGATACAACGGCTGGGCATTCCACGCCAACAGTGCCACCTTCTATGACCGGATCAACAGCCACAACAGCATCGGCTACTCCAACGGCTTCATGGGCTACGGGACCGGAATGGAAGAATATGTCGAAAATGTCTGGCCGCAGAGTGATGTGGAAACCGTTACCGGCACATTCCCTCTGTACGCGGACAAGACACCGTTCAATGTTTATTACATGACTGTCAGCGGTCATAACGAATACACCCTTGCCGGCAACGCGATGGCAAGAAAGAACTACGACCGTACGGAAGGACTCCCCTATGGAGAAGAGGTCAGAAGCTACTTCGCTGCCAATCTCGAACTCGAAGACGCCGTTACGTTCCTGATCAAAAGTCTTGAGGAAAAGGGACTGGCAGATGATACCGTCATCGTTCTTTCTGCCGATCATTTCCCCTATGGACTGGAGAACCAGGGAAAGCTCGAAGAACTGTACGGCTTCGTTCCTTCAAGCGAACTCGAACGTGATCACAATGTACTGATGATCTGGTCGGGCTGTCTGGAAAAACAGAAACCGATCGTTGTCGACACACCGGTCGTCAGTATGGATATCCTTCCCACTTTGCTGAATCTTTTCGGCTGTGAGTGGGATTCCCGTCTTCTTCCGGGAAGAGATGTCTTCTCCGAGGCAAGACCTCTCGCATTCAATCTCTCCTATGACTGGAAAACCGATCTCGGTCTTTACCGCGCCGCCTCCGGAACGTTCATTCCCAATGATGAGAACGCAGAAATCCCGGAAGGTTATGTCGATACCATCCGGGATATAGTCAGAAATAAGATTGAATACTGCCGGGGATTCAGTCAGACAGACTACTACAGTCATGTCTTCCCCGATGAATAATACTATTTGCAGATCATGAAGGACTGCGCGTCAATGATGAGATCAGAACCGTCAATCGCGGCTTTGCCGATCTTATAGATAATCGTGCGGTCCTCAAATACGGAATTTTCCACCCTCTGCCTCTTTCCGGAAGGATTGACGGCGAGGATCAGACTGCCTCTTCGGTAAACGAAGGGCATTTTTTCTTTTCCCGGGTTTACCGGTTCAAACAATGCGTCTGCCTGAAGATACTTATATCTGTGACGCAGAACAATCAGCTCCTTAACGGTATTCAGAAGAGAGTGCGGCTGATTCAGCTGATCCTCAACAGTAACCGCGTTTTCTTCATCCGGTAACGGCAGATACGGTTCCGCTTCAGGATTATCACTGAATCCCATATGCTCGGAATGATCCCACTGCATCGGTGTACGTGTTCCCGTTCTGTGATAGCCGCCTTCCTTTGTCGGAAGGTCACGGTACTTCATGCCGATCTCATCACCATAGTAGATAAACGGGACACCGGGCATTGTCAGGATAAATGCATACGCAAGCTTCAGTTCCTTTTCACTCAGTGTTCTTGCCGGCCGGTATGTATCGTGATTGCAGGTAAACATGGAGATATATCCCTGTCCTCTGCTTGCCCGGTATTTGGGCATATAGTCATCCAGGAAACGGGTGATATCCCCTTTTCCCTTCTTACGGAAAAAGCTGTTGTCTTCACCCCCTGCTTCATAATCCCTTAACAGTGTGTTGTATCCGTTATGAAGATGGTCAAGATAGAAGTCCATATGGAAGCCGGCGCCGTTGAGCGCCTGTACCGGATTGGACCATTCGCTGACCAGAGCAGCTTCGGGATAGTCCCTGTCCATCATTTCCCGGATTTCACGCCACACCGCAGCAGTAGCCGATTTCCTGTCATCATCGTTTTTGACCAGGGAATCCGCCATATCCACCCGGAAGCCGTCACATCCCTGATCCAGCCAGAAACGCATGATATCCTTCAGTGCTTCTCTTGTGGAAACCGCTTCCTCTGAATCCGGAGCGGACATCCATTTCTCCGTACGGTTAAGCCAGCCGTAATTCAATGCCGGCTGAAAGGCAAAGAAGTTCAGCATATATGCGCCTTCTCTGTCCGTTGTGCCGGAGATATACGGATGTCCCGGTATTCCTTCAAACGCGTGGGACGTCCAGACATATCTGCCGGAATATTCATTCTTTTCCTGCCTGCAGGAAGCTTTAAACCACGGATGTTCATCGGAGGTATGACCGGGAACGAGATCAAGAAGAATCTTCATTCCCCTGCTGTGCGCCTCATTGAACAGGTTGACAAGATCCTCGTTTGTCCCGAAGCGCTCTGCCACCTTCTTATAGTCACGCACATCATAGCCGCCGTCTCTGAACGGGGAATCAAAAACAGGATTGATCCATAAGGCACCGCAGCCAAGACTCTTAATGTAGTCCAGCTTCTCGATTATTCCGTTGATATCACCGATTCCGTCTCCGTTTGAATCACGGAAAGAAGACGGATAAACCTCATAAAAAACCGTATCACGCAGCCAACCGGGCATAATATTCCTCCTCTGTCATATCTTTGATTGATTCAAGTATCTCTACCGTTCCATTATACCCCGTACACATCCGGCTTAACTGTATTTTTGTATATCCGTCGGAATTGATGAAGATGCTTTTCATGCCTGAGGAATACGCTGACTGTATATCCGTACGGAAGTCGTTGCCGATCATCACACACTCTTCTTTCGGAAGATTGTATGTCTTCAGCAGCTTTTCCATGAAGGCAGGATCCGGTTTCTTTATGCCGTGGTCAGACGAAATGAAGATACCGTCAAAGTACGGTAAAATACCTGTTTTTCTGATCTCGGGAAGGGTGAAGAGTGTCTGGGCATTGGACAAAAGCCAGACTCCCTTTCCATCCTTCTTCAGCCTTGAAAGCAGTTCCGGCACACCGTCATAAAGCCGCAGTTTTCTCATTGAGAACGAACGGAAAAGACGGGCTGTCTCTTTCACCCAAACGACTTCATTCTCACAGTTTCCGCTCTTTTCCTTCAGGATCCTGACAAACACATCACCGATATCCGGTTCCGGCCATCTGCCGCCGATTCTTTCCTGTTCCTCCCTGACCATACGGAAATAGGTTTCCTTCAGCTCATCTGCTTTATACACAGCCCCAAAGTACGCATACCATACCGCCATTCTCTCATACAGACGGATATCCTCTTCATCGGTGCGGATATCAATCAGTGTGCCGTAGAGGTCAAAGATGAAATGCTTCATTTCGTCAGTACCGCAATGTCATACGCGGGAACGGTAAGCTGACCGTCTTTCAGTACGACATCTTCCTCCGAAGTATTCAAGACACCGCTCAGGGTGGTATATCCGGTATCCTTGATGGAAACCGTCTCTGTTTCTTCACCTGTATTGATGACAATCATGACCGGTTCGTTCTTCCCGTCTTCCTTTACCATGACAGCTGTTTCCTCATCGGAAAGATCCTCATACGGGATGACTTTACCCTGAGCGATTACCGGGAATACACGGCGGAGATGAACTGCCTGCCGGTAATAGTTCCAGATGGAAAGCGGATCATCCTTCTGTTCCTCATAAGAAGGAAACTTCATCTCAACATGATCCATATCCGCAGGCCCGTTACACAGCCCTTCCGTACCTTCTTCACCCCAGTACATCGGAGCGCGCTTATTCTCATCCTTGCCGGAGCCCTTCATTCCGAGTTCTTCTCCGTAATAAACAAAGGCATTACCGCTCATCAGCAGGTTCAGTCCGCCTGCCATCTTTGTCTTTCTGCCGTCATCTCCGGCATAGTATCCGGTGCTTCTTCCCATGTCATGGTTGGTATAGAACGGCGCGTTTACGTAATCCTCATTCATTGATGAATACAGTTCCTGTTCCTTCACCAGTGCACTGACATAGTCCTCAGCTCCATAGCTTCCCTTCAGCGTTTTGGCAATGATTCCTTCACTGTCCGCAAAGGCAAAGTCAAACATGGAATCAATCCCGCTTCTGTAATAAGAAGCGTAATCACTCTGCAGCGACCAGGCTTCAGCCACGAAATAACAGTCTGAGCGGATCTTTCTTCCTTCTTCGCAAAGCCATCTGAGGAAGGTGATATTCGCTTCATCGTTTCCCGTATAGTACGAAGTCACCGCATCCAGACGGAAGCCGTCCACCCCATGGTCAAGCCAGAATTTCATGATATTGACGATTTCTTCCCTTACTGCCGGGCTGTCAAGATTCAGATCAGGCATCTGATCCCAGAAGCGTGCTTCGTAATACCAGTTCGTATCCGGAAGAGCCGCATATCCGTTCTGATATTCACGGGTGAAATTGTAGTAACTGAAATACGGACAGTAATCCGCGGAAGCACCCCAGTCAGGCGGAAGTTCCTTCAGATACTCCCATGCCTGCTGAAACCAGGGATGATCATCCGCCGTATGATTCAGTACAAGATCCGTATACACATTGATGTTTCTCTCATGACATTCTTTGATCAGCGCGTCAAAGTCATCCATTGTACCGTATGCCGGATCCACTGCATAATAGTCCTTCACATCATATTTATGATAGGTATCCGAAGGTGTTACCGGCATCAGCCAGATACCGTCAAATCCCATATCCTGAATATAGTCCAGTTTGTTTCTCAGGCCGTTGATGTCACCTATGCCATCACCGTCCGAATCAGAATAAGAATAGAGAAATACTTCATATGTGGTCCCGTACGGTCTTTCGGTCTGATTCTGCTGCGGTTCCTTGTTCAGCTCCATCATCTGAACAG
>CACXDM010000157.1 GCA_902766435.1 uncultured Erysipelotrichaceae bacterium
AGAATTACCCAAGAGGCTGAAGGGGGCGGTTTCGAAAACCGCTAGACGTGAAAGCGTGCGGGGGTTCAAATCCCTCATTCTCCGCCTCAGAGAAAAAGAACAGTTCAGGTGAGCTGTTCTTTTGTTATTTTTACAGGTCTGTATTTATTATCTGTACTCACAGTCTGCCAGATGATCATTCACAATTCCGACTGCCTGCATGAAGGAATAGGTAATTACGGGTCCCATAAAACGGATCCCTCTTTTCTTCATGTCAGATGACATCCTGCGTGAAAGATCAGTAACAGCCGGAACTTCCTTCATCGATTTCCACTGTTCATCAATCTGTCTGCCTTCCGTAAAATGCCAGACATATGCATCAAACGAACCAAACTCCTGCTGTATATCCAGAACTGCCTTTGCATTGGAGCGCACACTGAAAATCTTATTCCGGTTACGGACAAGGCCTGTGTCTGACATCAAAGCTTCAAGTTCCTCATCTGTCATCTCGGCGCACTTCCGGATATCAAAGCCGTGGAATGCTTTTCTGTATACCTCACGTTTATGCATGATGATCTTCCAGGATAAACCGACACTTGCACCTTCAAGACATAACATTTCAAACTGATGTATGTCATCATGACTGATTTGACACCACTCATGATCGTGATATTCCTCCAGAAGCGGATCTCCTGCCGCCCATGATCTGCATTCGTTCATCTTTCTCTTTCTCCATCACTCATGAAATATACAACAATGAGAGATTATGTTCTACAAAAGAGCCTGTGAAACAGAAATCAGGAATTCTGTGACTGCGCAAGAATATCTCCACAATGGAAATAATCGTAATCCTCAATAAAATTAAATTGATGCTGGATTATACCCCCTTATGGCAGACAATGAACGACAAGAAGATTTCACAATATCATTTACTAAAGTCTGGAATTGACAATAAAACGCTGGATTCACTGAAGAAAGGAAAAAACATTACATTACTCACCGTTGAAAAGCTATGTAGAATTCTTGACTGTACGCCGAATGATATTGTCAGATTTATCCCTGAAAAGAAATGAACACAGAAATGTGTTTTTCTTTTTGTCAAAAAGAAAAGATGCCTTATACAGGCACCTCTGTTAATACTGTTACTTTTTTTCGATCTCTTCCCCTCTCATGTAATACGGTACTGTCTGTTCCGGCAGTCCGTCTTTCATGATGAGCTGCGGGGATCCCTGAATCAGAGGTTTGAGATAATCAATTGCTTCCTGGGTTACACCTTTATAGTCGGGCAGCAGCCATTCCTCCGGGAAGTTCCGGACAAAGTTCGCAACTTTATCCGCTTCAACCGCAAAGAATTCAACATCATATTCCTCAACATCGGTTCTTCTTCTGATGCCGACCATTTTGCCGGTGAATTTCGGATCAGCAGACCTCATATGCGCGCTCATGCCGAGACGGAATGATTCCGTAACATCGACGAGAGACTGCTCTGATGCGTGACATCTCTGGGCACTGGAAAGATCCTGTACCTTGCATCTGGAGGATACACCTGCTTCAAGAATCATCTGTTCAAGAGCCTTTCCTGCTCCTCCGAGTACGGCATGACCGAAGAGATCGTTCATTGCCTCACCGGCCGCGATATACATGCCGTCTTCATAGTGCGCTCCTTCGGAAACAACCACAAAGCATTTGGACTTTTCTTCGATGCATTTACGGATTTCCTGCAGAACACGCTGTTTTTCAAACGGATACTCCGGTACGATCAGAACATCCACGATACCGGAAAGACACGCGGAAGCTGCCAGCCATCCGGCATCTCTTCCCATTGTCTCAAGAATGAATACCTCTTTGCGGGAAGCGGGATATACATTGACATCCTGCCAGCACTGCAGAGCAGTTGTCGCAATAAACTTGGCTGAAGACGCAAAGCCCGGCGCATGATCCGTCTGCATCAGATCGTTGTCGATTGTCTTCGGACAGCCGACAAAACGTCTGTTTTTGATGTTGTTTCTTTCCGCGTATTCGGAAAGAGCAGCCACGGTATCCATCGAGTCATTTCCGCCGGTATAGAACATGGTTTCAATATCATATTTTTCCATGATGCTGAAGATCTTCTCGAAATCCGATACATTGTCTCTCTTCAGCTTGTAGCGGCATGAACCCAAAGCGGAAGAAGGTGTCTGACGCAGAACGAGATTCTCATGTTCTGTCATCTTTGTGAGATCGACAAATCTTTCCTTCAGGATTCCCTCAATACCGTTGAGGCCGCCGTAAACATGATCATAAATGGGGTTCATCTGATTGGCTTTGACAATACCCGCCACTGTCGCATTGATGACGGAACTCGGTCCGCCCGACTGTGCTACGATACAATTAGACATAATTATTCTCCTGTGATGTTTTTCTTCATTATATCAAATATGTATCAGATCACATCCTTTATTCCTCTTCTTCAAGAAGTTCTTCCCATCTTTCCGTCAGATGGGCAAGCTCATTATGTATATCGGAGATATCCTCTTCCAAATCATTCATTTTCTGATAATCCTGATAATACTCCGGTTCAAAACGGAGACTGCGGAAATCATCAAGCTCGGCTTCCTTTTCCGAGATCTGCTTCTCCAGTTTTGCCAGTTCCCTTCTTCTTGACTCCGGTGAGAGCTTCCGTTTTTCCTGCTTCTGTTCGGTCTTTTTTACCGGTTCACTTACAGCAGTCTGCTTTTCCTTATCGGTATATTCATCATAGGTCAGTTCACTGAACTCCGCTCCCTGATCAGAGAGAATCAGAAGCTTGTTCGCCAGCTGACGGATGAAATAACGGTCATGGGATACAAACAGAATCGTTCCGGTGAAATCCTTCAGTGCCTCTTCCAGTGCTTCCTTGCCGGGAATATCAAGATGATTTGTCGGTTCATCCAGGATCAGGAAGTTGGAATGCTTCAGCAGCAGCTTGGCAAGTGAAAGTCTGACTTTCTCGCCGCCGGAAAGAACGTCTACCGTTTTGAATACATCATCGGCGGTAAACAGAAACTGTCCGAGAACACTTCTTACTGCTGTTCTGTCAAGATCCGGATTCTCATCCCACACTTCTTCCAGCACCGTTTTTCCGCTGGAAAACTGGGCAAGCTGCTGATCAAAGTATCCCGTCTCGATCTGATGACCGAAGAGAAAACTTCCGCCAAGCGGCTCAACAAGACCCATCAGTGTCTTGACAAATGTTGATTTGCCGGTGCCGTTGGGACCAATGACAGCCACCCGGTCGCCTCTTCTGATCTTCAGGGATATTTCACTCAGCTCGCGGTCATACCCGATCTTCAGTTTTTCGACTTCCAGTACACGCTCTCCTCCCTTGACAGCGGGAGTGAATTTCGCATGGAACGTCTTTTCATCCGTGGGATCCAGTTCGATCTTTTCCATCCGGTCAAGATATTTGATCTTTGACTGGGCAAAGGCAGCCTTGTTCTTCTTATAACGGAATTTCTCAATCAATGCCTGCAGACGCTGTATGTCTTTCTGCTGACGGTCATAGGCAGACTTCTGACGCTCAAGGTCATTCTTCCGCTGATTGACAAAAGAAGAATAATTACCCGTGTAACGCTTCATCTTCCCGTATTCCATGCTGTAGACATAGTCAGCTGTTCTGTCCAGAAACATACGGTCATGGGAAACGATCACAACCGCCTTGGGATAGTTCTTCACATATCCTTCCAGCCATTCGATCGCATCCAGATCCAGATGATTGGTAGGTTCATCCAGAAGCAGTACATCCGGCTTGGAAAGAAGCAGCTTCACAAAAGCAATCCTTGTCTTCTGCCCGCCGGAAAACTCACCGATCTTCTTCTGAAGATCCTCAGGGCCGAAGCCGAATCGGGTAAATACGGTCTTCATTTCCGCTTCCCAGTTATAGCCGTTCAGCGCCTCGAATTTCTCCTGAAGCTGGGCATACTGGCTGAGCACACGGTCATTGGCATCCGTAAGCATCTTCTCTTCCAGAAGATTCATTTCGCTTTCAATCTGAAACACAGGCTCATAGATCAGCCTGAGTTCCTGTTCGACCGGCCAGTCATCGTGCTCAAGTACTTTCTGGGCAAGATAGCCGATGGTCAGTCCTGACTGTTTCGAGACCGTTCCCCTATCAAAGTTCTCTTCCCCGCACATACAGCGCAGAAAAGTCGTCTTGCCGCAGCCGTTGCGTCCGACAAGAGCGATTTTTTCCGTGCCTCTGATCTCAAAGACAACATCTTCAAAGACCGTTTCGGCACCATAGTATTTCGATGCTTTGCTGACGGAGTAAAGCATTTTCACACCTCCCAAAAAAGGAATGAAATGTCTGAACATTCCATTCCGTTCAATTCATTAAAACAGCAGATTTCTTGGTGTTCTCGCAAACGGGATGACATCGCGGATGTTTTCCATACCCGTCACATACATGACGAGTCTCTCGAATCCGAGACCGAATCCGGCATGCTGACAGCCGCCGTATCTTCTCAGATCCAGATACCACTGCAGTCCGTCTTTATTCATACCGAGATCATCCATCTTCTTCTCGAGCAGTTCGAGTCTTTCTTCTCTCTGTGAGCCGCCGACCAGTTCACCGACACCCGGCACAAGCAGATCGCATGCAGCGACTGTCTTTCCGTCGTCGTTCTGACGCATATAGAACGCCTTGATTTCAGCCGGATAGTTAATCAGGAACGTCGGTCCCTTGACAACCTTCTCCGTGATATAGCGCTCATGTTCCGTATTCAGATCCATACCCCAGTAGATGTTGTTGTTCTCAAACTTTACATCCGCCTGCTTCAGGATCTCAATCGCTTCGGTATATGTCATTCTTCTGAACTCGGAATTTCTGACATGTTCCAGTCTTTCCTTCAGTGTCTTGTCAATTCTTTCATTGAAGAACTTCATTTCTTCCGGACATGTCTCCATGACGTAGTCGATGCAGTATTTGATCATGTCCTCGATGACATCCATATCATAGTCCAGATCAGCGAATGCCATTTCCGGTTCAATCATCCAGAACTCAGCCGCGTGTGTTGTCGTATTGGAGTTCTCCGCCCGGAATGTCGGTCCGAATGTATAAACATCACGGAAGGCAAGCGCATATGCCTCAGCCTGCAGCTGACCGGAAACGGTCAAAGATGCATGTTTGCCGAAGAAGTCTTCATCATACTTTCCGTCTGATCTTGTCGTAACGGTAAATGTTTCACCTGCTCCCTCCGCATCGTTTCCGGTGATGATCGGAGTGTTGACATAGACAAATCCCTGATCCTGGAAGAACTGGTGGATCGCCATGGCCAGAGCGGATCTGACTCTGAATACAGCCGAGAATGTATTTGCCCTCGGACGCAGATGACCGATCTCACGCAGATACTCAAAAGAATGTCTCTTCTTCTGCAGCGGATAGGTACTGTCACACGCACCTTCGAGTGTGATTTCCGTCGCCTGAATTTCAAATGGCTGCTTCAGTTCCGGTGTCGGAACATATTTTCCGATTACGGCAATTGCCGTTCCCGTCAGATATTTCGTGACTTCCGCGTAATTGGAAAGGGTATCGGCTGAATATACAATCTGCGCGTTCTGAAAATACGTACCGTCATTCAGCGCGATAAAGGATACGTTTTTCCCTGATCTGTTTGTTCTGACCCATCCCTGAATCAGAACATACTCAACCTGATCTTTTTCAAGAGCTGTTCCCTCTTTTGTCAGATCATACAATTCACGAATACTCATTTCTGTTGGCATAATTCTATTTCTCCCTTTGTTTTTCGGACTTTAACGAATTTGTCAGGAATACCAGTTCCTGAATACTTGATACAACATCGATCTGCTTGACGGATACTCCCGGCGGAACCGAGAAGTGCTCCATGGAAAAGCTGACAAATCCGCGTATGCCGCACTCAACCAGCAGATCCACGGTCTCCTGTACGTCCTTTGTGATACACAGAATGGCAATCCTGCACCCTTCCGGCATCTTTTCCTTCAGTTCGCTCAGCGGATATACCGGTACGGCAGAACCGCTGATCTCTTCCGGCGCAATGTCGAATGCGCAGACGATCTCTCCGACCACGTGATCCCACCGGTTATAATTCAGCAGAGCCTTTCCGAGATTACCGGCGCCGACAAGAATAATCTTCTCATCAAAATTAACGCCGAGCTGTTCGGAAAATACAAGAATCAGATCATCCACGTTGTATCCGTATCCCTGTTTCCCAAGATTTCCGAGAAAACTGAAATCCCGTCGGATTGTCGTGGATTCGATCGATACATATTCCGCCAGTTCCCTGGACATTACGCGTGTCACACCGGTGGCTTTCAGCTTTCTGAGAGCCTTCAGATAGACCGGATACCGCTGCAGTGTTGCCTTTGGCACTTTTCTGTTCGTCATAATATCACCGGTAACAATCATATCATTAAAAATGCAGTTTGTGAAAATATAGTATTTTTAATCATTTGAAGGCATTTCCAGCCCCGGATCAGCCGCATCGCCAAGATTGCCGAAGAGACCGTGACGGTATGCCGCATAACCGGCAGAACCGATCATTGCCGCATTATCGGTACAGCAGTACAGCGGAGGCAGAACAAGTTCTGTTTCCGGACATGCCGCCATCTTCTCCTTCATCAGTTCCCTGAGTCTGGAATTCGCCGCAACGCCGCCCGCAAGAACAAGCATCTTCGGCCGGTAAGCCTCCACGGCTTTGACCGTCTTTGCGGTCATATCATTCAGAGCAGTCTCCTGGAAACAGTAAACGAGATCCGCTTTATTGATTTCCTCGCCCTTCTTTTCCTCTCTTTGAATCAGCTGCAGAACAGCCGTCTTCAGTCCGGAGAAAGAGAAATCATATTCGCCCTGCACCTTCGGTACGGGAAGCTTATAGTGTTCCTTACCCTCTCTGGCAAGCTTATCGATTACCGGACCGCCGGGATAACCGAGTCCGAGTATTCTTGCGACCTTGTCATATGCTTCACCGACCGCATCATCCCTTGTTGTGCCGATGACTTTGAAATCCCAGTCATTCTTCATGTATACCAGTTCGGTATGTCCGCCTGAGATGACAAGCGCCATCAGCGGGAATTTCAGATCCGCGACGAAGCTGTTGGCATAGATATGACCGCACATATGGTTCACCGGGACAAGCGGCTTGCCGAATGCCCATGCGATTGTCTTGGCAGCCTGCACGCCGACATGAAGAGAACCGATCAGACCGGGTCCCTGTGTATAGGCAACCGCATCAATATCATCCATTGTCACATCCGCCTTCTGCAGCGCTTCTGCCACAACAGCCGAAATATTCTCCACGTGAATCCTGCTCGCAACCTCGGGCACGACTCCGCCGTAGAGCGTATGTACGTTGATCTGACTTGAAACAATATTGGACAGAATCTGATTTCCGTCCCTTACGACAGCGCACGCTGTTTCATCACAGCTGCTTTCAATCGCCAGTATCATTGTCATATTCCAATCCTCCCACGGGCTTAACCATCAGCCATGCATCCTCACCGTTATCGTAGTATCCCTGTCTGACTGCCGCCCTGATAAAACCGTATTTCTCATACAGTCCGAGCGCCGGCACATTCGAGACTCTGACTTCCAGTGTCAGTACCTCGCAGCCGTTACGGACCGCTTCCCGGATACAGTGATCCATCAGTTCGGAACCGATACCCATTCCGGTATATTCCGGACGCACGGCAATATCCGCAATCTGTGCCTGATCATACGTGATCCAAAGATCTGCGTAGCCGGCTACTTTCCCGTCTTTTTCATAACAATAAAGAAAGGCAAACGGATTCCCTTTCATCTCATAGATAAACGCGCTTTCCGGCCAGGGACTTTCAGGAAACTGCTGCTTTTCGATTTCCGTTACCTCAGCCAGATCGCTTTCCTTCATCTCCCGGATCATTTCTTAATCAGATAAGCCTCAGAAGGCTTCAGATATTCCGGTACGACGAGATGAACGTTCTCCGCCTTCTTCCATCTCTTCTCCGTCTGCAGAAACTTCGCAGGAATGTCAGGCACACAATCGGCTTTGCCGATCAGCCTGCCGTCTCCGATTACCGGCAGATTCTCATCCGCCTCCTGCAGTTCCTCAACCGTACGGACAGACTGCGGTTCTATAATCCTGCCGTCTTCATACGCTGCCGTATACACCCTTTTCCCGCGGGCATCCATAACCACACGGCATGTATCATTTCCGGCATAGAGATCCAGTGTGGAGATCGTATACAGCGGGATATTCCGCAGCGCGCAGAATACCTTGGCGGCTGTCATGGCAATCCTTACGCCGGTATAGCTGCCGGGTCCTTCCGTGATCACGATACGGTCAATATCCGCCGGTTTCAGCCCCGCCCCCTTCAGCATCCCGTCCAGGGTGGGAATCAGTTCCTCCGACTGCCTCTTCCAGCATTCCTTCTGTATGCCTGCCAGCAGTTCACCGTCCCTGATCAGAGCGGCTGCCAGCCAGACATGACTGGTATCCATACATAATGTAATCATGCGATTTCCTCCAGCAGCGCTTCATACTGCTTTCCGCAGGCTTCAAAGATGAACTCACGGCTGTCATTTTCAAGCAGATGAATACTGATCTTCAGGTATTCATCCGGGATCAGTTCCCCGGCAAAATCAGGCCATTCAATTACCGTGACACCGTCATCCTCAAGCAGTTCGTCAAAGCCGAGGTCCTGAGAAGCACCCTCAAGACGATAGGCATCAATATGATTCAGTGTCAGCCTGCCGTGATATATTTTCAGGATTGTAAACGTGGGACTTGTCACATTTTTCTTAACACCCAGTCCCATCGCAATCCCCTGGGTAAGCGTTGTCTTCCCTGCTCCGAGATCACCGTCAAGCAGAATCACCGTATTACCGGCAGCCGCTTCTCCGATATTTCTTCCCAGAGCGTGTGTTTCCGCCATATCGGCAGTAACTGTCTTCCATGTTTTCATAAAAAACCTCGCGCCACGCTATTATAGTACGTTTTTCCCTGTTTGTGAAAAAACTGTTAATCCCGGAAAATAACTTCCGGGACTGTTGTTTACATGAGTATTCCGCGGAGCACCGCGCCGTATGAATGAAGACCGGGCATCAGCGTATTTACCCCGATGAAGGTAAAAAGAACAACCGGTACGGCAATCACGGCATACCATGCCATGAACGTGCCTGTTTTCTTTCTGCCAAGACGCAGATGCAGATATACGGAATACAGGATCCAGGTAATCAATGCCCATACTTCCTTCGGATCCCATGTCCAGAATGCCGACCAGGCCTCTTCCGCCCAGATCGCGCCTGAGAGAATCGTAATTGTCAAAAGAAGCAATCCGACCGCAATCAGACGGTAGATAAAGTAATCCATCGTTTCCAGTCTCTCATCTTCAGGATTCTTCTTTGCCGTGAGGATATATCTGACTCCCGCTGCCCCTGCCAGTATGAACGCGGCATAGGAGAATGCGGCCGAACCGATATGGAAGCCGAACCACGCGCTTCTTAACGCAGGCATCAGTTCCGTGATTTCCCTTGGCTGCAGAGCCGCGTACGACAGAATCAGGAACGTCATCGCAATAGCAGCGGCGTCAATCCATTCCGCCTGATAACGGTAATGCAGAAATATCAGCATGACCGCAATGCCCCATGAGAAGGCAGCGGCGAATTCAAACTGATTGGAAAGCGGCAGTCTGCCGGCCCGGATGCCGCGGATCACGAGATACACCGTACTGAGAGCGAAGCCGGCAAGAAACAGAAGCCAGCCGAAAGCGGAAATCTTTTCCTTCTTGAATACCATTCCGAAGAATGTCAGAACCATTGCCAGAAAATACAGGACAAGGCCGCCGAAAAATACATAATCAAGCATTTCTTATTTTCCTCCTGCTCTGTTTCTTCTGCGCAGTTCTTCCTTCAGCGTCATACGCATTGTCTCGGGTTTGGAGCCGAGAACCGTATATCCTTCCGGGGTGACCGCCACGAGTACCTGCGGCATGAAGAATGTGATGTAAAGACCGAACGTCATGACAAGAAAGCCCGCCAGAAGAAGTGCGTTGATCATCTTCGGTGACTTTTTGACCCTGAGTCCGGGATATTCAACCGGTTCTTCAAAGATGAACGTATACTCACCGCTTTCCACGGTATCTCCGGGAAATGCAAGCATTCTCTCCGGCTGTCCGTCCGTAACCAGATCGAATACATAAACCGGATCGTCATAATGCCCTGATGTCGAAGTGATGAATGTCAGATGACCGTCTTCATCCTGAATATATCCGGGATAAAGATCATCATACCAGATCCCGTTTACCCCGTCAGCCGAAAGGAAATCCTTTGACTCGGGATAGAAGACGTCTTCATTTCCCTTCTGGTCTTTTACCGTGAGTTTCCCGGTTGTCCCGTATGTCTGCTGATAGACTTTATATGGACCGAACGAAGCAGGATGATTGACACTCGTCCGCTTCAGCTCCGACTCTTTTCCGTCCGGAAGAATGATCTTCAGTACACTGGAGTAATCCAGTTTTCCGGTCTCATCCTCAATGGCGAATGAATCAACATAGATCTTCATCCCGTCTTCCATGGTGACGGTCTCCTGCGGCATGCATGTAAGATCCGTAACGACCGGCAGATACATGGCACAGGACCAGAAGATCACCGTAAGAAGGATGCCGAGATGCGTCAGAAAGGTACCGTATTTTCCGATCTCATTACCGGAGTAGACTGTCGTATCTCCTCTTGTCTCCTTACGGTATTTCTTTTTCTCCAGATAATTCCTGATATATTCCGTCTCTTCGCTGCTCAGCTGACTGACTGCCTTTACCTGAAATGCTTTTTCTTTCAGACTGCCGGTATTCTTTTCGATCTTCCCGAAACGCGTCAGAGAACAGAACGTCAGATTCAGACACAGCATGACAGTCAGGGCAATAAAGTACCAGCTGGTGAACACATGATCCAGCTGCAGAAAAAAGATCATCTGATAATACTGCGGATATGCCCTGACATATACCATCGGCGCTTCATTCTGAGGAATCAGACTGCCCGCCGCGGAAATGACCGCAATCAGAATCAGCAGGATTACGCCGAACTTCATTGACCTGAGAAACTGCAGTGTTTTTTTCATGAATACCCTCCTGCATGGAAAAACCGTCCGCTGTAACCGCGAACGGCTTTCAGTCACTTGTTAATACTGCTTACTTTGCCAGAAGGCTGTTTGCCTCGTCAAGATACTGCTGTGCCTTGTCCAGACACTCCTTTGTCAGTGTCGGGTTATGAACACCCTCACTGTTTTCAACATAGACGAAGTCCCAGTAGAACTGAGCGGTACGGGCTGCTTCACGGACTGCATTCAGATCCTCTTCACTGCGCGTACCTTCAGCAACAGCTGCTGCCAGATTGTGGTTCATCTCTTCAAGAGCATAACCGATCTCATTTTCACGGTCGGTCGTTTCCTTCTGAATCGCCGCAACCTCAGCTGCCAGATCACCATGACACTTGGAACATGTGTTGTCCAGCATTTCCTGGCTGTCCAGCGGGCTGATCCAGTTGTGATTGGTGAACGTTGTTCCGTCTTCTGCCGTTACCGTACCCATATGACAGTCAGCGCATGTCATATTGGAAGCGTGCGGGCTTCCCGCTCCGAGGAATGTCTCGAATTCGGGATGCTGAACCTTCAGCATTCTGATTCCCGTATCTTCCTGTACCCAGTCAGCGTACGCGTTTCCATCCTCATCCTTCATATTGTTGTAATACGCCAGGATATCATCCGGATTCATCGTATCCAGCCCGTTGTAGGCAAAGGTTGTCGCATGTGTCTCATCCGTCTTGAAGTAGTACTCACTGTGGCACTGACCGCAGCTGAGATTCGCCGGATCAACCTTATTGATATCTTCACCCAGCGCATCAGCCAGATACGTATGTGTCACATAGAGAACACCCGGTTCATTCTGATGACAGTGGAAACATCCGAACGGATCGGTGATCATTGTCTCCACGTCTTCAAAATTCATCGCATACGCCGCGTCTCCTTCATTCAGCGCCAACGCCGTCATATCGGATGTCTTGCAGGTGAAGCAGTTGGCCAGCTTATGCGGTCTGCCGGTGCTCGTCACATCGTCAACGACATATGTATGTCCTCTTGCGCTGCCGTACTCGATCGCAAAGCCGTAGCCGTTGTAAAGTGTCTTGATATAGGGATTCTGTTCGATGTAATCAACGATCTCATCATTCTCGCTGTTCATCATGTAAGTCTCATACTGGTTCGGAAACTGTTCCGCCCAGTCGGAGGATTTGGTGACCGTGATACCTGTGCCGCGTTCGGAAACCAGAGCAGTCGTCTGACTCTCTGCAGTCTGTCCATTATCTTCAGGTGCAGCCTCGGAAGAGACCACAGGTGCAGCTGTTTCAGCACCCTTGTGATTCATCTTTCCCGCCACAACGCCAAGCACGGCGCCGCATACGATCAGTCCGGCAAGTATTGCCTTTCCATCTTTAAAGTCTGCCATATTTATGCCCTCATAATACGTCATATATATAGTATCATGCGGCAGGTGTAAAATCCAGTGCTCACAAAAATGCCCGGCGGCTGGGATAACCAAATAAAGCTGGGGTCTGGAAAATTGGGGTCAAAAGTTGGGGTCTCGAATTTTGGGGTCTGAAATGCCTGCCTGAAAAC
>CACXDM010000158.1 GCA_902766435.1 uncultured Erysipelotrichaceae bacterium
AAATGCGGTTCTTATTTACGGAATGAAACGGAGAAACAGAAAGATCTCGTCACTTATACCGGCGCTTCCTCCTCCTTCTCTGCAGAAGCGGTAAGAGAAGTTATTGCCGGTAAGACTGCCTCGGAAAAGCTCCGCAGTGAAACAGTGCAGCGGATCAGTGATCTTTACGGTATTACCCCTGATGATATTGATAAGGAAAAGGTCATATCTGCACTCAGTGAAAATGAAACGCAGATGAATGATCTGTTTGATCTGCAGTATACAGACGGTACTCCCGAAAAGGATCCGTTCCGGTCTCCCTTTGAAAGCTATCCCGCCATGGCAGCACTGTTTCTCTGTATGACAGCAGCCTCATGGTGCGGAAGCAGGGACAACCGGCATGCGGGAAGAAGACTTCTTTCCCTGCCCGGAGGTATTCTTCTGCGTACGGGAAGTGATCTTCTTTCTGTATTCTCCTGCGGTCTGATTCCCCTTGCATGCTTTGCCATCTTTCATCCGTATCCTGTTGGAGCGGCATTGTTGTATCTGCTTAATATCTCAGCTCTGTCACTTCTGATTGCGGAAAAAAGCGAAGCAGAAGGAAAGATCGATGCCATTTCCCCCTACACCGCGTTTATCATCTGTCTTACAGGAGGATGCTTTACCGATCTGACTGCCGCCTTTACGGGCCAGCGTATACTGTCAATGATCTCACCGGCAGGACTCTTCCTTCAGATGTGCACCGGTAATCCGGCCGCGTATATGATTACAGCTGCCGAAACACTACTGTTTATCGTTTTTCTGCTGTTATGATTCGAATGCCCATTCTCCAAAAACCAGAAGAATATGATACATTAATTCTGCATACAGAAAGAAGAAGACTATGACAAAAGAAGAATACTTAAGAAAACTGAAAATGCGTCTTTCAGCCTTTCCGGATCAGTTCCGCCGGGACATCATTCATGAATTCTACGGTGAATTCGAAAAGGGTGAAAAAGAAGGAAAGACCGATGAAGAGATTATCGAAGGACTTGGCACAATCGATGAAGTCATCGACAACATCCGGATGATGAACGGCGAACCTTCAAGACTGAACGAAGACGGAACATATAAAAGTCTGCCGAGACAGGAAAAGCAGACAAATGAATTCTCATTCGAAAACATTTTTGATCAGTTCACGAATTCACTCGATAAGTCTTTTGATATCCTGTTTGATACTGTCGAAAACAAACTGATGAAGCCCTCTGACAAGCAGCTTGACTACTATTCGGAATTCCTGAAAGTCAATCCTGACTGGACAGAGCTGAATATGAAGCCTTCAATTGTTATTGCGGTTGAGAATTCAGATGTTTCCGTACATATCACAAAAGGCAAATCATTCGGTTATCTGTTTGAACCAGAAACAGAACTTCTTCAGCTTCATGAGGCAACACTGCAGATGTATGAATCCGATACGGAAATCGGCTTTGCAGTTAAATACGGAACCGGCAATCTGAACATCACCGTTCCCGACGGACTCAAGACACTCAGAGTCAGTCTCACAAGAGGAGAGCTGAATATCCTCGGCATCGACGTTGATTCACTGACTGCCAAAACAACAATCGGTGATCTTACAGTAAGAAACGTAACCGGCAATGAACTGAACTTCATCACGGATCAGGGAGTCTATGACGGCGGTGAGATCAAAGCTGACGGTCTGCGGATTCTTTCAAACAAAGGTGATATCGGCATTCTGAAAGTCGAAGGAACACTGACACTCAAAACAGATTCTGGTGATATCCGTATTGCGGACCACCACAACGGCAATCTCTTCGCTTCCTCCGCCTCCGGTGATATTGAAATCAATTCGGAAGGAGAGATCATTTCCATTACCGGGAATTCCGGAGATATCTCGCTGCTGACAAACTCCGCCTCACCGGAAATCAATGTCGAAACCAAATCAGGTGACATAGATTTCAGAATCAGAAATGACAATTTCCGTCTGGCAGCCCGCAGCACACACGGGGAAGTCAAAAACCTGACTGATTATCCGATTTATAAACAGTCCGACCATGAATATGCCGGCGGAACAGGTACGGGTAAGATCATGTTAATCACCAAATCAGGTGATATTACTCTTCGCTGATCCCATAAATACAGCAGGAGATACCTTTTACGGCATCTCCTTTTTTTGCGGCTCAATATTTCCCGGAAATGTAATTTCCTTCACACCAGACTGCGGAATTCCTCTTCATCCAGCTTCAGAATACGGCATGCGTCCTCATTGGAAAATCCTGCCTCCATCATATTCTTCAGCATCGTTACCGAAGTATCTCTGATTCCTTCAGCCAGACCCTCAGCACGACCTTCCTGTCTGCCTTCCCGTTTCGCTTCTGCCTGCAGCTCACGTATATCCATGTACTCTTTCCTCCACAGCGGATTCTTCCGGGCCATCCTGACACTCCTGTCCACTTCCGCTATATACGCATCATCACTCATGATTCCCATCACATAGTCCGCAAACGGCTTCAGCAGAGGATACTCATCACTGTTTTCTCCTGTGCAGTTGATGAAGATCTTCGTTGTCCTGTCCCCCAGCTCTCTTCCCGTATCAGGACATATGTTCCTGAACTTGTATACAAGCATATTATCATCAAACGGACAGATGAAGATAATGTACTGGTCCTTCAATTTTCCGTATTCCTCTCCCGGCGCAAGACTTTCCATATCCGCCGATGCCTGGTAATACCGCGATCTCTCCGGCAGATCCTTCCTGCTTCCGACCTGCATCTCCACACCATACAGATGTCTGTCATCCTCAGAAAATACATCCAGTCTGATTCCATGGGCTCCCATAAACTCATCAATCATTCTTTCCTTGACTACGATGTGCAGTTTCCCTTCCGGCAGTCCCGGCAGGATTCTCCGCAGAAGTTCTTTAAGCAGA
>CACXDM010000159.1 GCA_902766435.1 uncultured Erysipelotrichaceae bacterium
AAAAAAGATCTCAGTGAAACGGTAACGTTCCTCTGAGACCCTGACTTCCGCAAAGGAGGTCTTTTTATTTCCGGATTACGCCAGATCTTCTCCGTTGGAAGCGATGACCTTCTTATACCAGAAGAAGGAATCCTTTCTGCTTCTTGCCATGGAGCCCTTGCCTTCATCATCCATATCCACATAGATGAATCCGTAACGCTTTCTCATCTCACCTGTTCCGGCAGAAACAACGTCAATGCATCCCCATGTCGTATAACCGATCAGATCAACGCCGTTGGCGATTGCCTTATCCATTGCCTCAATATGGAGGCGGTAGTAGTCAATTCTGAACGGATCATGAATTGAACCGTCTTCCTCGACTGTATCATACGCGCCAAGACCGTTTTCAACGACCATGACAGGCAGCTGATATCTGTCATAGATCATCTCAAGATAATACTCGAGACCGTCAGCGTCTGTTGCCCATCCCCAGTCACTGTACTTCAGATACTCATTTCTCGCGCCGGCAGAGAAGTTTCCTCCGACCTTATCCTTGACTTCGTGTGTCGTTACCAGATTCGACATGTAGTACGAGAACGTATACATATCCACCGTACCGCTTGCCAGGTCAATCAGGTCCTCTTCCGTAATATCGAGTTCGACATTGTGTTCCTTCCAGAGTCTTGTGCAGTAGGATCCGTATTCACCCAGACACTGAACATCAGAGCAGTAGAAGATATTCTTTTCCCATGTGTGTCTGCACGCAAGGATATCCTTCGGATCACAGGTTGCCGGATACCATGTAATGCCGCAGATCATACATCCGATCATATTCGAAGGGTCAATCGCGTGACCGATCTGAACTGCCTTCGCGCTGGCAACGAACTGATAATGCAGATGCTGGTAAGCATCCTGATAAGCGGAATCAGGAAGTGAGCCGCCCATATCAAGGAACTGGATCGTATTATTGATCTCATTGAATGTCAGCCAGTTATGTACCAGACCTTTGTATTCGGTAAAGCAGGTCGTCGCAAAGCGGACAAAGTGTTCGATCGTCTCACGGTTCAGCCAGCCGCCGCAGTGTTCTTCCAGATACAGCGGTGTATCAAAGTGCCAGATTGTTACGAGCGGTTCAATTCCGTGCTTATGCATTTCCTTAAACATATCACGGTAGAATTCAACGCCTGCCTTATTGGGTTCTTTCTCGATTCCCTTCGGATACAGTCTGGACCAGGAAATGGACATACGGAACTGCTTGAATCCCATTTCACCGAACAGGGCGATGTCTTCCTTATAGTGATGATAGCCGTCAACCGCATCATGGTTGGGATAATGATATTCATCGAGAACAGCGTATCTTGCGCCTTCGGGCAGTTTCTGCCCTCTTGTCAGCGTGCCGTGGTTACCGTCTTTATCAATATATGTAATCAGTCTCGGGGTATTTACCGTTCCGCCCGTCGTAACATCCGTCATCGCCGGACCGCGGCCGTCAAGATTCCAGCCGCCTTCCCACTGATTCGCAGCCACTGCGCCGCCCCACAGAAAACCTTCAGGAAAATGTGCCATTTTTATCTCTCCTATTCTTTTCGTGTAATGAGGCAGGTTTCCCTGCCTCTGATCTTTACTGTTAATCCAGATCTGCACCGTTGGATTCGATAACCTTCTTATACCAGAAGAATGAATCCTTCTTTTCACGGTGGAAGTCACCGTTGCCGTCATTGTCTCTGTCAACATAGACAAATCCGTAACGTTTCTTCATTTCACCGGTGGATGCGGATACGAGGTCCGTGCAGCCCCACATCGTATAGCCCATCAGTTCAACACCGTCTTCGATCGCTTCTTCCATTGCCTTGATGTGATCTCTCAGGTAGTTGATTCTGTAGTCATCATGGAATCCGCCGTCTTCTGCTCTTACGTCATTGGCGCCGAGTCCGTTCTCAACGATCATCAGCGGAATCTCATATCTGCCGTATACATCGTTAAGATAGATTCTCAGTCCTTCCGGATCGATCTGCCAGCCCCAGTCGGAAGCTTTCAGATAAGGATTCGGAATGCCTGCGAACATGTTGCCCATCTTTGCGATCTTTTCCTTGTCGACTGTCGCAGTGGAGCTCATGTAGTAAGAGAAGCTGTAGAAATCAACTGTTCCCTTCGCAAGAATTTCCTCATCTCCCGGTTCCATACGTACGGTGATGTTGTTGTCTGCGAAGTAGCGCTTTGCATAGTAAGGATAATGACCTCTTACCTGAACATCGCCGCAGAACCAGTTGTTCATGTTCATCTTGTTCTGGGATTCCTTAACATCAAGCGGATTACATGTCAGCGGATAGACCATGGAACCGGCAATCATCAGACCGATCTTGAATTCAGGATTGATTTCATGTCCGATGACGACAGCCTTTGCGCTTGCCACAAACTGATGATGCAGTGCGGTGAATCTGTCAGAAGCTTCTTCCGGTGTTTCTTCCATCTTGAACATCGGCTTGCCGTCTTCCCCCTGCATGCCGAGAGACATGATACGGCCCATTGCCTGAGCGCCGATATTGATCTCATTGAATGTCAGCCAGTATTTGACTTCATCCTTATATTCATTAAAAAGTGTTGTCGCATATCTGACAAAGCAGTCAATGACTTCTCTGCCTGTCCATCCGTTGTACTTGACACTCAGCCCCCAGGGCAGTTCATAGTGGGAAATTGTAACGAGCGGTTCAATATTATACTTTTTGCATTCCGCGAATACCTTATGGTAGAAATCAAGGCCTTCCTGATTCGGTTCGAGTTCATCACCGTTCGGATAGATTCTTGACCAGTTTACGGATAAACGGAAACATTTGAAGCCCATCTCGCCGTAAAGACGGATGTCTTCTTCATAGAAATGATAGAAGTCTACTGCCTGATGGCTCGGATAATACACATCGTGATCAATTTCCTTGTCCCAAAGTCTCGGTGCGGAGACTGTTCCGCCGCGGATATGATCCGGAACACCTGGTCCCTTTCCGCCTTCGTTCCAACCGCCTTCAAACTGGTTGGCTGCTGTCGCTCCTCCCCAGAGGAACCCTTTCGGAAATGTCATTTTTCTCTCCTTCTGTCTTGATTCTCTTCTTAAAAAAAGACATCCGAAAAACGGATGTCTCTTTGTTCTCAGCCTACTTTACCGCCTGTGAATGCCTGACCTTCGATCAGAGCACGTACCATCAGTACAGCTCCCCAGGGCTGCTGCTTGATGAGCTTCTTTGCATAGGATGTCGGATCGCCTTCAGTTCCTTCTGCATATTCAACTTCAAACTGCATTTCCATCGGAGTCTTCATTTTGACAAACTTAAATGTAGGATTTTCGCTCGCTTCGAGGATCGCCTTGATCTCGTCACGCTTCATCGGTGCACTAATGTTAACTAACATCTTTCAAATCTCCTTTTCGTAACCGTATTATATCATGTAAGCGCTTTAAGAATATGATTTTTCATTGAATTCGTAACGATATCGATGGCTTTGTTACTTTGATTTTCCTGCTTCAGCGAGGATTTCCATCGTAAAGAGAGATTTCGCAAGCCATTCTTCCGCAGTTTTCCGGTCATTTTCGTTCATGACTTTTTCCATCCGCAGAAATTCAGTTCCCATCGGATCCGTCTCTTCAGACACATCCAGTGAGACCGTCTTTCCCTCATGCAGGGACAGAACAACGTTTTTCACGATACCGGGTCTGCCGGGAACCTTGATATATCCTTTTGTCCCCTGAATCATGGTAAAGCTGTCAGATTCCGAATCCTTGGCACCGGTGCACACTGCCTTGAACGTTCCGTAGTCCATCATCAGAACACCGGATGTATCCACGCCGTTGAATCCCCTGTTTGCATAGTATTCAAAGCTTTCCGGTTTTCCGAAAAGACCGGTAACGGTATGAATGTTATATACGTTTATGTCATACAGCGCTCCGCCGTACAGCTTTGGATCAAATGCCGGAAGCACCTTTCCGTTCTGATAGTCATCAAACCGGCGGGAATACTGTGAATAATTGGAAATCACCAGTTTTATGTCTCCGATCTCCGGCAGACTTTCTGCGATCTTTTCATAATTGGGGCTGTATCTCAGCATGATTGCCTCAAACAGGAATACCCCCTGTTCCTTCGCCGTACGGACCAGGTCAGCTGCCTCTTCATATGTACCGGTTAACGGCTTTTCACAGATGACATGCTTGCCGGCAAGCAGAGCCTGTTTTGAATACTGATAATGGAGGCTGTTGATCAGCCCGATATAGACGGTGTCATATGAATCGTCTTTCAGAAAAGCATCATAATCCGTATACAGATTTTCAATATCATATTCTTCACAAAGGGGTTTTCCCTTTTCCGCGTTCCGGCACCATAACGCCGTATAGGGAATACCGCAGCCGCGCAGACTGTTCAGCGCAGACAAAACAATTCCGCCGTTTCCGACAATTCCGATCTTCATGTTGTTTTCCTCTTCTTTTCTTCTATTTATATTTTAGGAAAGAAAAAAGAGGAACACCACCCCCACGATGCTGCTCCCCGTTTTTATTATCGTAATTTATCCGTATATTGTGAAGAGTGCCATATGGTACCACGTCCGGTTTCAGGCAATAAAGGTGACATTTGCCTGCTTCAGACGCCGAATCAGCTCCGGAACGACGACAACACAGATGACCATGGTGACCAGGTTATACCAGAGGTTATATCCCAGTGAGAATGCCCATGACGCTGCGCTTCCCGCATAGGATCCCTCAGGAAACCAGTAGTAGACACCGGAAAGCACCTGTAAGAAATACTTCAGCAGCATCGCAATGACAATCCCGTATTTGCCGTCATTTTTCAGATAATAGTAATTGAACGCAAAGACTGCCAGAGCCGCCAGAACGGCGATCATAATCAATGCGGCAGAGGAAGTGTAACTGTTCATGATGCCGAAGAATGCCGCGGCCGCCATCAGCACGGACATGACGATCTGGATCGTATTGTTGTTATTCTTAACCCACCAGAGAGCGGAAGCGAGTCCGCAGACAAGAAGCGGTCCGACATAATCCAGAAATATCTGTACCGGATGAACATACCACATCGGGAAGCCGAGAATCCATGTGATCAGCCAGGATAATATGGCAATCACACCACCTGTCTTCCATCCGAGATGATACGATGCGATGAACACGGCGATCAGTTCCAGTTCTATAGAGCCTCCGTTGGGCATCTGCAGAAAGGGAATCAGGTTTCCGATAAACTTGAGAATGACATAGAGGGCAATATACATTGCCACATAGGAAAGATTCTGTATCTGTCTGTTCTTCATAAAAAAATACACCTCCGTTTCTGAAGGCGTAAGGAATCTTCTGCGAAACTCCCTACGCTGGTACAAACCAGATCAGGTGATAAGGGTTTCTCTCAGCATCGAAATGCACCCCTGTTCACAGTGAAGATTATAGCACTCTGTTTTATTAATACAACTACTGCTGCAGAACACCGGTAAGGTCGTGGATCCAGATTCCCTTCTGAACCAGGATAAAGCCGATCAGACATTTCAGTATGCTGCAGAGCTGAACACAAAGAAATACATAAACGATATCCATTGCCGTCATATGTGTCAGAACATATGCCACGGGTATCACAACCAGCCAGCTGAAGCAGGAATCAAACAGGAATGTGATTACCGTCTTCCCGCCGGACCGTACGGTAAAGTATGAGGCGTTTTCATATGCATACAGAGGCATGCATAATGCGCTGACTCTGATCAGACCTGCCGCGATATTCCGGATCTCTTCCGACGTGTTGTACATCCGCGGAAACAACGAAGATGTTGAATACAGGCCTGCTCCTGCAGCCGCGCAGATCAATACCGCAAATACCGCCAGACGGTTTGCGTCCTTTTTGACTGTATCCAGATGCCCGGCTCCCAGTTCCTGACCGAGAATGATCCCGATGGCGCTGCCCATTGCAATAAAGCTGACATTGAATACATTTCCGATGGTGGCGGAGATGTTCGTGGCCGCAACGACTTCAAGTCCGCGGGAAGAATATGTCTGAGACAGCACTGCCTGTCCGGCAGCCCACAGTGTTTCATTCAACAGAAGCGGTGATGCCTTGCGGATACACTCCGCCGCAAGCGTACCGGGAACACTCATACTGCTGTATACATCTTTGATAAACGGATATCTCTCCGGATCAGAATGGGTCACAAACGCCAGAAACAGCAGCTCCGTACACCTCGATATCACCGTAGCGGCCGCCGCGCCGGCAACACCCATTGCCGGAAAGCCGAACTTACCGTAGATCAGAACATAGTTGCCGATCAGATTGACAAGTACTGCAATAAGGCTTGCCCGCATCGGAATTCTTGTCTCACCGGTTTCTCTGAGAACGGTGGAGTAAATCTGCGCCGCCGCAAAGGGAAGAAGTCCCGCCAGCATGATCATCAGATATCTGTGTCCGTGCAGTAATGTTTCATTGATGTTTGCCGTTTCACTGCCGTGAAGATATAAAGAGATCAGCTGTCTGCCAAACAGAAGAAACACTCCGAGACCAAGTGCTGTCAGAATAACTCCCGTCAGTACCATCAGTCTGAATGTGTGACGGATTCCGTTATTGTTCTTCCTGCCGGCAAACTGCGCGGTAAAGATTCCGATTCCGGACAGTCCGCCGAAAATACAGAGGTTCCAGACAAAAAGAAGATTATTGACAATTGCCACGCCGGACATCGGATTCGTCCCGACCTGTCCGACCATGATATTATCCAGCATATTGACGAAATTCGTGATTCCGTTCTGAACCATGATCGGCAGGGCAATATGGATGATTCTTTTATAAAAGCTTTTTTCTTTCATCTCCGCACCTCCGGCACTTAACTATACCATACAAAAGAAAAAACTGCGGTTTCCCGCAGTTTACGTCAGTCCAGATCAGCTCCGTTGCTTTCGCAGACCTTCTTATACCAGTAGAAGGAATCTTTACGGATACGCTTCATATCCTTGAGATCAAATTCATCTCTGTTTACATAGATGAATCCGTATCTCTTTGTGATGCCCTGATGGGTTGAGATCAGATCAAACGCTGACCAGGGAGAATAGCCGAACAGTTCAACACCGTCCGTAATCGCTTCCTGACAAGCCTTGATATGTCTTCTCAGATAATCGATTCTGTAATCATCGTGGATCGTTCCGTCTTCTTCAAGTTTATCGGGAACACCGCATCCGTTTTCGGTAATAATCAGCGGCAGATGATATCTCTCCCACAGCTGTCTCAGTGTGATTCTCAGACCGACCGGGTCAATTCCCATACCGTAGGAAGTCTGTTCCTGCAACGGGTTCTTTACTGCCGTACTCATTCCCGGATATGTCATCAGACCGGACATGAAGTTCGCTGTGTCGGATTTAATATTCTTTCCTTCTTCCTCACTGACATATTTGACTGTACCGGCACCATAGTAGTTGAATGCGATAAAGTCGGGATTGCCGTTCTTGAGATCCGCATAGTCTTCCTCCGTGATATCCGGTGCAATACCGCGGTCCTTCCACCAGTTCAGCAGAGCTTCGGGATACGTTCCGAATACTGCCGTATCCAGGAACAGTCTGTTTCTCAGCTGATCCCAGTCCATCGCTGCCAGATTATCCTGCGGAGATGATGAAGCGGGATAAATGGCGGTAATGTTCGGTGCAGGTCCCACTTTGGAATTGGGAGCGAGCTTATGACATTCGATCATCGCTTTTGCCTGAGCCACCAGCATATGATGATTCGCCTGCCACTGTCCCTTTTCGGAACCGTACTGGCTTCCCTGGAACAGAGCCATCATATTCTGTTCGTTGATCGTCAGGAAGTACTTTACCTTGGAGCCGTATTCCTTATAGCAGACCCTGCAGTATTCCACAAAGTCCTCAATGCACTGTCTGCTTGCCCAGCCGCCGTACTTGTCCTGAAGAACCTGCGGAAGGTCAAAATGATACAGCGTGACTACAGGTTCAATACCGTATTTCAGACACTCATCGATCACATCATGATAGTGCTGAACAGCAACCTGATTGATTTCCCCTGCACCCTGAGGAATAATTCTCGGCCAGGCAATGGAGAAACGGAACTCCTTGAATCCCATCTCCGCCATCAGGGCGATATCTTCCTTAAACCTGTGATAATGATCAATACCGTCATTAAAGTTGGTTGTCCCTTCCGGAACGGGAGCGGTATCGGAAACAGAAAGTGTTCTGCCTTCATCAAGATAAGCGCCTTCACACTGATACGCACTTGAAGAAGCACCCCAGAGGAATCCCTCGGGGAACGGTTTTAAATTCTTATAATCCATACAGTTCTCCTTTTCTTACCCTTATTATATGTTGAAACCATCCAGAAAATAGAAAAAAACAGCATTTCGCTGTCTTCTCCGTTACGTCGCAATGCCTATGTATTATGAGGAGGACACGGCATGCTTTCGGGATACTATGCCAGTTTCCATGATGTTTGCCCGTTACACCACAGAGAGTTCCCCGACGCGTCAGCCTAGAAATTAAGGAGTGTGTGATAGAAAGAGTTTTCTTCGTTAGCTAACGCTAACCATATATTAAGTTAATCAGAGCTAACTGTCAACGGTTTTTACAAACTTTTTTCGATTACTCTTTTCCTGCTGCTTTTCTTGCTTTGTATTCCCTGATCATGAACGCCATTGCGATCGTTTTGCCGTCAATGATTTTCTGTTCCATGATCTCGTCTATGATTTCATCCAGTGTCATCTTTGAAAGATTCAGATTTTCGTCTTCATCCAGATGCTGGCCTTTGAATTCACCCTGCTTTGCATAATAGAAGTCTATGACTTCCGTATCATACGCTCCGGTCGGAACCATCTTTCCCAGATATACGTAGTCTTTTCCTTCATATCCGGTTTCTTCGATAATTTCCCTGCTGGCAGTCAGAAACGGATCCTCCCCCGGTTCCTTCTTGCCGGCGGGGAATTCTTTCAGAATCATCTCCTGCGCGTAACGGTACTGTGTCACAAGAAAGAACTTTCCTTCTTCGTCTTCCAACGCAATACCGACTCCGCCCGGATGTTCGACAACTTCCCGGTACACTTCCTGACCGTCTGCCGTAACTGCCTGATCCGTACGCAGGTTAATGACCTTTCCCTTAAAATGATATTCGGCGGACAACTGTTTTTCTTTGAGATCCATAATGATTGTCTCCTCCGGACTTATTATAACCACCGTTTCTGCTTTCTTTTGCATTCATTTTGATGAAAAGAGATAATGTGTAAAGGTACGGAAGATGTTCCGGTAAATACGGTACGCATATATGTTAATCGAAAAGAAGAAAACAGCTCTGCCGGCAGGTCAGTGGCCGGATAATTATTATCAGGAAGATGACCCTCAAGTGAGAAAAGAACTGCTTGATGGTGTTCTGAGAAATTCTCCTTCCGAAGACGACCTGCGGAGAAACGAAATACTGAAAAGACGTTACCGGAAGAATGATGATCTTTTCATGGAAGCCTGGCTCATGATCAATATGTGTGAACAGGATCACATCGGCATACTGAACAGAAAACGAAAGGAAAGAGAGTTTCTGAAATACGCGGAGCAGCTGATGGTCTTTGATTCGCCTGATCCCGTACTGTGTCTTGAGTGGAAAGCTTTCGCAGAGAAGTGGATCAGAACCTGCTTAAGCCGCCAGTACCGTTCTGCCGGTTTCGGTGTCATATCCATGAGGGATGAAGCTGTTGCCGGTAAAATTGCCCGGGAAATTAATACCGTTACCCGGGATATTCCGCGCCGCTTTTCAAAAGAGGATTCTTTCCTCCCATTACGGAAGATACTGATTGAAGTATATAAGCATGAAATTGCGGACTCCGATGACATTTTCAATGTGTAAGCATTTATATAATGAGCATTGCAATTCATCGGAATTACGAATATAATAATGTTGTTCTGTTAGAAGTACCTAATACCGAAGAATATCATATTGGTTCATATCCCGGTACTAAAGCAGACACCGTCAGTATTCGTTGAAAAAACGGGTAAGCAGCACTTCATCAAAGTACATCTTTCAGCCTCATCGTCTGATGTCAGAAACCCGTAAAAACAATTGTATATACTGCGAATAACAACTGAAAGGGTAACACGTAATCAATTCAGTTTTTGTTTTGAAATCAGATCAGACGCAGACGGGAAAGGTTTGTCTGCGTCAGTCTCAGTTTTCAATGCATTACATCTTATTATTCGATTCTGACAGATAGGGGGAGAGGTTACGAATATGAAGAAAACAGTAAAACGCACTGCGGCGGTTCTTCTGGCATCGTTACTTGTGTTCTCCGGTTACGGGTCAGTTTCTGTTGCGGCAGAAGATGAACCCGTTCCTGAAGAAACG
>CACXDM010000160.1 GCA_902766435.1 uncultured Erysipelotrichaceae bacterium
GCTGCCTTCATGACAACACTTTCCCTTAACTCTGACTTTTGTCTGCGGTCATTCAAACTCATTGAGATTCAGCGGTTTAGCCGAGATCGCAAATGCGTCCTCTGCGTCCATGACTCTTGCGTTGAATACTCTTGCGAACAGATCCCTGTCATTGAGCCTTGCCATGGTGGAATCATATGTCCGCTTAGGCGCGTTGGGGAAGATCTTCCCCAGGTCTTCCGCTGCCGATACATGAAGATGAACCAGCTTCTTCTCCTGCAAAGCCGCATTGCACAGCTTGACTAATGACATGGAATCCAGATAGACAATCTCCTCAACCGTCAGTTCATTACCCTGCGGATACATAACCGCATATCCTCTGATCTGATCCTTGCCGTTGTAATAGGCAACGATCTTACCCTCCTGGGCAATAATCTCTTTCTTATAATTAATGAAATACTCAAGGTCTCTGGCATAGAATCCGTTAAACCGGCGGATGAATGCCGAATAGACCTTCAGAAGATCAATCGGTGTCGGCTCATAAGCACAGCCGAAGTTCGTTATGCGTTTGACATCTTTTCTCTCAATGGCATATTCACTGCGGCGGTAAATCTTCTTGAATCCGAATTCTTCATAGAGTGAAGGATCCTCTGCCTGGATCAGTGTAATCAGTTCCGTATGCTCACATGCGTCCAGTACGACTTCCATCAACTCGTGCATATAGCCCTGTCTTCTGTACTGGGCAGGTGTGGCAACACCGATAATCATGCTTGCCTGAAGTACTCTGCCGTTGAACATTACCGCATGCGGCGTTCTGATCAATGTGGATACGATTCTGCCGTTGACGATATTCACATAACAGTTTTCCGGCTTGTACCGCATCTTGAAATAGTATTCAATATAGCGCGGATCTTCTTCGGGAAAGCATTCTTTCCAGATTCTTCTGATCTCTGATGTCATTTCCTGTGTTGCTTTAATGATCATGCGTATTCCCCTGTTCTTCGTGTACCGTATATTCCGCTTCTATAATATCATGATTCCCGTTCGCAAAAACCTTTCCGTTTACGGGGGCTTCACTCAGCTGCTCTGTCATCTGTTCACGGGCGGTATCCAGTGATTTCTTCATTTTATGATACTGCCAGAGATAATACCCGGCCGCAAGCAGGATCAGCCACCAGAAATACCGGATGAATAATAAACCCACAAACAGAACGACTGCCGTCACCAGTATCGTAATCAGACTATTTTTCATTCTTACGCCCCTTCTCCGCGGCTTCATGAATTCTGACAAAACGGTGCTTCATGCCGGACTTGGAAACAACCGTTCCGGTACGCTTGGCATATTCATCAGCCAGTTCCTTCAGTGACCATTCGGGAAATTGTTTTCTCAGCTGCGCGACGTCCTGCAGTTTCTGATCCAGCTTCTGCAGTTTTCCGCTTTCCTCCAGATACAGAATATCATCCATCTGATTCTTTGCGGCTGCCTGAGTCTTCATCTCATTTGCCAGATCCACATTCGCCAGACGTCTTACCGCGTTGTTGAAATCTCTGGTGATTCTTTCATCCTCAAAACGCATCAGCGCGTCATACGCTCCGATAATTCTCAGGAAGTCCGCGATTTTTTCAGCCGCCTTGACATAGACAACCTGTTTTCCCCGCCGTTCGGTAATCTTTGCCGGAATTCCGAAACGGTCTGTTAACTCAGCCAGAAATTCAGCGTGGGCTTTTGAAGCAGCGATGATTTCAAGATGATAGTTTGCCGTTTCCGGCGGATTCACGCTGCCTGCCGCCATGAACGCACCTGTGAGGTATGCCCTTGCGTTGTTGTCGGACTGAACGATCTTCCGCAGCGGTTTATCCAGAAGACCGCGGGAGCTGTATAATCCGAGATCCGTCAGAATCTCCTTTACATCGCTGACGACACGGATACCGTAAACCAGATTCTTTTTCAGGTTCATCTTCCGTTTGACGAACAGTATCGTTTCCGCGTCATATCTCTCCTTGATCAGACAGAGGATTGTCTTGGCAATCATCGTATTCTCTGCCGTGATCAGAAGCGCCATTCCTTCAGAAGACAGTGTCAGAGATGAGGTAAGCTGAATCATGGCGGAAAGTTCTGCTCTTCCTTCACTCCCCGTCAGTTCTCTTTCCGAACATTCCTTTTTCACTTCTGAAGCAAATGACATCTGCGTTCCTCCACCAGTTCTCTGACTGCGCTTTCGATCAGACCGGACGCATGCCGCACAAGTCCGCCTTCAAAGCTGAGCAGTTTCTTTTTGATTACCTTATAAGGATGCTCACTTTCTCTGATGATAACCGGGATGCTTTCCTCACGCTGATAGTTTTCGATGATCGCAGGAGGCATACTGTCATCCGCATACAATACGGCATCCACCGGAGCGCCATGGTCCTTCAATGCCCGGACATGATCTTCCATCGAGTAACCGTCCGTCTCTCCCGGCTGTGTCATCGCGTTGCAGAAATAGATCTTATACGCATCTGACTGCTGCAGGGCTTCCCTGACTTCGGGAATAATCACATTCGGCAGAACACTGGTATATACCGATCCGATTCCGTAGATGATCAGATCCGCGTTTCTGACCGCGCTGACTGCCTCGGGAGTTGCCCTGACATTCGTATCGTAGAATACCCTTCTGATTCTGTTTGCCTTGGTGGGAATATTCGCCTCACCGCGGACAATGACATCATCTTCCATCTCCGCAAACAGGGTAATGACCTGTGTTGTGGCAGGAATGATTCTTCCTTTTACATTCAGGATCTTTTCTATCGTCTGTACAGCCTCAAGAAAACTGCCGCACTGCTGTGTCAGCGCCGTCAGGATCAGATTGCCGAGATTGTGTCCGGCAACATCTGTCTCCGTTCCGTCGGGATCTTCAAACCGGTAGTCCATCAGCGTACTCATCAGGGATTCACTCTCTGCCAATGAGATCATGACATTCCGGATATCTCCCATGGCAGGGATATGAAAGTGCCTGCGAAGCCGGCCGGTACTGCCTCCGTCATCCGCTACGGTAACGATTGCCGAGATATTGATGTCCGGGATATTCTTGATGCCCCGGCAGATGGAAGACTGGCCGTGTCCGCCGCCGATGACGACAACGTTCAGCTTATCCTTTGATCCATTCCTTTTCATCGCGGTGCTCCTTGTAACAGTTGTATTTTGTCCTGTAGTGGTCATACAGGAAATTCGTAATCGTCACCGAACGGTGCTGTCCGCCGGTACAGCCGATCGCTACCGTAAAATGATTCTTTCCCTCTGCCGCGTATTGTTCGAGAGCGTAATCGGTAAAAGCGAGAAGTCTTTTCAGGAACTCCTGCGTTTCCGGCTTATCCATGACATAGTCATAGACTTCCTTGTCATTTCCCGAATAAGGACGCAGACTGACAACCCAGAACGGATTCGGCAGGAAACGGACATCAATCATCAGATCCGCATCCATCGGCACACCGTATTTATAGCCGAAGGACACAAAGGAGATTGAGAATGTCGGTACGGCAGACTTGCTGAAATGCTGCTCAATTCTTCTTCTGAATTCCTTTTCGGAAAGAAAGGATGTATCGATTGTGATAAACGAGTTGTCCATGGATCTGGTAAACATCTGCCGTTCCACCGCAATCGCTTCCTCCAGTGTATTTACCGTATTTGTGATCAGCAGCGGATGAAGCCGCCTTGTGCTCTTGTACCGGTGAAGCAGAACACTGTCCGACGCATCCATAAACAGAACCTGCGCTTCTATGTTCTGTCCCTTGACAGCCCTGAGGAAATACGGAAAATCCTGCGCGCTTGTCGCCAGAGCGATATAGCTGTATCTGGGGTCATTGCTCGTTTCAATCATATCGACCAGCAGACTCAGCAGCTGGACCGGAAAGTTATCTATGACACGGTATCCCATATCTTCAAGAATTCTTGATGCAGTGCTCTTGCCGGCGCCGCTCATGCCGCTGACAAGGATCAGTCTCTTGTTTTTTTCCATTCCTGTCCCTCCTGCTTTCTGTACATTTTACAACATATGTCCGGATATGATGATCAGAACATTCTTCTTCTGCTTTCACTCAGATTGTCACACCAGTATCTGACTGCCAGATCCTTGCCGGGATTCTCTGCCGATCCCTGAATGAACTGATCGCCTTCCAGCATACATGCCAGTACTGCATGCGCGCATTCCTTTACGGCAGTTGATTCTGCCGTCTTAAGCAGATCCTTAACATTAACATCCAGCGCATTCCAGCCCATGATCTGATTTTCTTCCTTCATGAACCGGATCATCTCTTCAAAATCCTTCTGTTTCATTGATTCCTCCTACATTCTGTCATATGTCCATGCGTGATTCTCCTTCAGCAGTTCATTCAGCTCCCGCAGATCGTAGATCACCGCGTTCGGCTTTGCGTCAAGAATCTCGATGAATTTGTCTTCGTTTGATACGTATCCGACAGCGTATACTCCCGCGTGTTTCGCGGCTTCGACGTCTGTTCCGTTGTCACCGATATATATGCAGCTGTCGTGTCCGGTATTCAGCTTATCACAAGCGGCCAGTATTCCGTCCGGATAAGGCTTCGGCCTTTCAAAGCTGTCCCTGCCCAGTATTGCCGCAAACAGTCCGGCTATACCGAGTCTTCCGGTCCAGAACCGGCATGACTCCGTCATCCTGGATGATACGATACCGAGTATGTATCCTTTCCGTTTCAGGGATTCCAGAATCTGCCTTGTTCCATCGAACAGCTTTACCCTTCCGCTGTCCGCCATGCCGTTCTGGATTGTCTGATATTCCTTTACCATCCTGTCAGGATCCTGATCGGGAAACAGTTCCGCCATCATATCTCTCAGCGGTGGTCCGAATACCTTCTGTCTGATTTCATCCGTGAATTCTTCTCCCCTGCCGTGTCTGACAAACAATGTCAGAAAACAATCTGCCACCATCTGTTCCGAATCCATGAGTGTTCCGTCAAGATCAAACAGTATCACCGGTTTGCCCGGTCCCTGCCGCAGCGTAGCTGCCAGCAATACCAGACCGAACGCAATAACAGTCAGGGAAGGAATCAGTGCATCAGCGGCATGAGAATCCAGCCCGTACAGATTGGAAACAAGCCGTTCTGCCCCGGCTGTAAGCATGGATACGGAAACACTGATACCCCTGGCATTGAGTCTTGTATAGAAAAGAAACAGGAAGAGAAAAACAAAAAGATAAAACAGAATCCCGAACCAGACTCCGGGCTGGGCGGAAACACGTCCCAGCCGGAACAGCGCCGCGCAAAGCAGAAGACAGGGCATTACCGTATCCAGCAGACGGACCGGCATTCTTCTGACCTGAACGGAATAAGCCGTAAGGGCAGTCAGAACACCGATCATCACCCCGCAGAAATCAAACCCGCCGTCCATGACGTACAGTGCTTTCAGCGGAGACTCCGCATAAACAGAAAAATTCTCCAGCACCCAGAACAGCCTTCCGGGAATCAATCCCCCGAAAAGACATACCGCCAGAACCCGGTTGCCGGAGATCTGAGAATAGCCATGTTGTTTTTCCCGCCATGATACCAGCAGATAAGAAAGAATAACGCCGCACAGAAACAGTACTGCCGAAATTCTGATGCCGATCGTATCCAGCCAGAAAATATCAGGCAGTTCCGTCATTACCTCTTCTCTCTCTCACAATATCTCCGAAATCTCTCCCGGATTTCTTCCGCGCTGTCAAATCCCGCCTTTTTCAGACGGAAGTTCGTAACCGCAGATTCCACAAGAACGCCGATATTACGTCCGGAAGTAACAGGCAGAATGACGGTCGGGATCAGTACACCGAGAATCTTTGTATATCTGTCCTCCTCATCCCCGATGCGGTCATATTCGACTTCCTTCTGATAGGGAACCAGATGGATGACCAGCTCAATGGCAATACTTTCCGCCATGGATGATGCTCCGAACATCTTTTCCACATCAATGATGCCGATACCTCTGATCTCAAGCAGTCCGCGGATAATATCCGGTGCGTGACCGATGATGCTGTTGTGGATATGTACGACATCGACCCTGTCATCGGCGATCAATGTCTGTCCGTCGCGGATCAAATCCAGCGCGGTTTCAGACTTACCCATGCCGCTTTCACCGACAAGGAGAACGCCGCTGCCGTAGATATTCATCAGGACACCGGACAGCGTTGCCTCAGGCGCGAGCTTTTCATCGAGAAATGTAATGATATCCGCCAGAAAGCGGTATGTGTCACTTGTTGTTCTGAGAATCGGGAAATTATTGCTTTCCGCAATCTCCTTCAGGATCGGCGGCAGAGGATTGTTCTTTGTAATGATGATCGCAGGTGTCAGACCATCCGTCATCAGGGGGAATCTCTCCCTCTGTTCCTGCTCTGTCATCGTTTCAATGTACTCAGATTCCTTATTGCCTATGATGACAATCCGTCTGGGTTCCGCCGGCTTGAAAACACCGCATAATTCAAAACCCGGACGATTGACATCCGGTACAACCGTCCAGCGTTCCAGAGAATTACTGTCACCGGTCAGCTGTTCGATCTTGAAAAATTCCTTTATTTCCCGGATATATACTTTTTTTTCATATACGACGACGTCCATAAACACCTCTGCAGTCTGTAGAATGTTTTTCTGAAATCATTATATCCGACTTAGTCACTGATTTACAGATTGGAATCACTGCTCTGAAGCCCTGACATTTCCGCTGTTCATTCCGCCCTGATCTTCATCAAGAGGCAGCCAGTCAAGCACCTTTTTGATCTGTCTGTCCCAGAAATCCCAGTCATGTCCGCCCGGTTCTTCTTCGTAGTAAATATCGGCTCCGGCCTGCTTAAGCATATCCCTGTGCGCCCGGTTGACTGTCAGCAGTGAATCGGACAGACCGCACGCCATATATATGTGAGGCAGCGTTCTTCCTTCCTTAAGAAGATTTTCCAAAGCGGTCTTCGGATATTTGTCGGTCTTTCTGGCTTCCCTGACATCACCGAACAGAAGGTGTTCCCCGGCAAGGTTATCCGCATCATCATCCATGATCTGCAGAGCACCGGACAAAGCTGCGATATAACCGAATGTTTCCGAATACTTCAGTCCGTTCCTGAGCGCCCCAAAGCCGCCCATGGATAATCCGCCGATGAATGTATCCTCTCTTTTTTCCGAAAGAGGAAACATCCGTCTTGTGATTTCCACCAGCTCCTTACCGACGAATTCACCGTAATCATTATTCGGTGTGATGCTGTTGACATAAAACGCATTGTCACCGGAAGGCATGACGACTGCCAGATCCTTCTCCTCTGCCCAGCGCTGAATTCTTGTGCCGCTGACCCAGTCGGTATAGTTTCCCAGAAGACCATGCAGAAGATAAAGGGTCTTGAATTTCTTTCCCTTTTCCATCCGGTAGTCCATTGTTTCAAATGAAATCTTATCTGCCGGCAGGATAATCTGTACCGGGACTGTTCTGAACAATGCCTTAGATAGGTAATTCATCTGAATCAGTGCCATTATATTTACCTGCTTTCTTTTTATCTATTATATATAGATGATTCCCCTCTTTCATCACACGTGTTTGTTTTTCTTTCTTTCAGATCATACAATAATGACATGATCAGGAAGTATGCGGGTGTTTTGATATGGATTATGGTCTTTACTGCAGGCATTTTTCTGCTTCCCATGTTTGATCTTCCCCGTAAACCGGCTGTATCCCTTCTTCTGAATTACAGTGTCTGGATGCTTGTCATTCTGCTTGCGGTCATGCATATTACCGGGGCAGTCCACTGGTTCAGCGGCGTGACTCTCGAAAAGGCGGAACGGATGAGTGAATCTGAGAAAAAAGAGATGACGGGAAGCGCACTGCGGACCATGGTTTACTTCGGCTGCCTGTTCTCCCTGTACTCACTGGCTTCATATTTCCTTTCCCTGCCGTTCTATGCGGATATCACCGTATTCACAGCATGCCTTCTGTTTACGGTATTCAGAATGATGATAAGCGCAGGTAAAAAATGAAATACAGCGATTATTTTAAAGACTTGTCTGCCGGCTCCAAAAAGCAGACGGAAATTGTCATAAACGGATACACCGATACCCTTCCGGCAACGCTGATCCGCGGCAGGGAAAACGGAAAATCCATATTGATTACAACCGGCATGCACAGCGGTGAGTACCCCGGCATTCCCGCCACTTTAACTGCGGCAGAAAGGATTGATCCGGAAAAGGTCAGCGGCAGAATCATGATGATCCACTGTCTGAATCCCTCCGGTTTCCGGGAACGTACGGATAACTATGTACCGGAAGACGGCAAGAACATGAACCGGATCTTCCCTTCCGACAATACCGGTACTCCGGCCGACCGCATCGTTTCCTTTGTTTCAAAAGAGCTTCTGCCGGAAACCGACTTTGTCCTCGACCTTCACAGCGGCGGACAGTCGGAAAGACTCACGGATCATCTTTACTTTCCCGCTGAAGGACAGGCCGCAGAAGAATCACTGAAAACAGCCTCATTTCTGAACTTTCCGTATCTTACTGCCTCGTATTCCCGCGGCGGTGAAGTCGGATATGCCGGAAATATTCTCGGTATTCCCGGTCTGCTTCTGGAACGGGGACATTCGGGATACTGTCTTCCGGAATGGACAGAGAACATGACGGAGGATATCCTGACGGTTCTTACCGCGCTCGGTGTTCTTCCCGGTACACTCAGACAGAATCAATCCCATACCGTTTTCCGCAAAGCCGTATACGCCGAGTCTGATACGGAAGGTCTCTGGTATCCGTATATTCAGGAAAATGAAAACGTCCGCAGAGGTCAGATTCTCGGTGAAGTCAGAAACTTCCGGAATGAGATCCTGCAGACGGTATCCGCTGAGGGTGATGGAATTGTTCTGTATTTTACCCCCGGTCTTTCCGTTCGGCCGGGATGGCCGCTTGTCGCTTACGGGCTTTCAGAGAAACTCACTGAGTGAATGGTAAAGCGTTCCGTCAAAACTGCGTACCGGCTCTGCCGTATACATTGAATCCAGAACTGCTTCTTCCGTCGCTTCAATCATCGCCCGGAAGATCAGATCCATGCATTCTTCGGGAAACAGCTGCAGAGATGAGATTTCTCTTGATGACAAAGGGATTCTGTTGGCTGTGGTGAAGCCGATCATGACATCTCCCGAACCGTGACCCATATGAGAGCCGCACCGGATGATTCCGGCCGCTGCTCTTTTTATTACCCGCTTCAGCTGACGGCAGGTCAAAGGAAGATCCGTCGCAGTGATGATCATAATTGAACCTTTATCATCTTTTTCTGCTGTTCTGATCTTGGCGGCAATGTCTTTTCCGACGGAAGTGCCGTTCACCATGAGATCCTTCATGGCACCGTAATTACTCTGAACAAGAACACCGAGTGTATAAGTACTTCTGCCCAGCCGGATGATTCTCGAAGCTGATCCGATCCCGCCTTTCAGGCCGAAGCAGACAGTACCTCTTCCTGCCCCGACGGAGCCGAGAGAAAAGTCTTCCGATGCGCTCTCTATTGCCTCGTATACATGTGACTGTGTAACCGGACGGTCTGTAATACGGCTGATGCGGCTGTCATTTGTTTCACCGACGGTACAGCTGATGCTTGTCAGTTTTTTTCCTGCTTTCTGATACTGTTCCGTCATATACGCGGTTAATGCGTCCGTGCACTTTCCCACACACAGGGTATTCGTAAGCAGGATGGGCGTTTCCAGTCTGCCGAGTTCTTCAATCTGTACCGTACCTTCCGTCTTGCCGTAACCGTTCAGTACATAACAGGCCGCTGCCGGTCCGTATTCCGTGAGGTCCATACCCGGAAGGACTGCCGTTACACCGGTATGACAGTATTCATTATCAATTGTGGAATGACCAACCTTAACACCTTTTACATCCGTGATGAGATTTCTTTCTCCCGTCTTCATCTCACCGATAATGATTCCTTTTTCTCTGATCCGCATAGTTCCTCCCTGAAAAAGGTGAAAATCCCGTCCGGATTCTCACCTCTGATAATCTTTTGTCCACTTCAGAGCGCGCTTGAGGTATTCTCCTGTCCAGCTGTCCGGGTTTTCCGCCACTTTTTCAGGTGTTCCCTGGGCAACGATCATTCCGCCCTGGTCACCGCCTTCGGGACCGAGGTCAATGATCCAGTCAGCGCACTTGATCACATCAAGATTGTGTTCGATGACAATTACGGTATCCCCGTTGTCGACAATTCTCTGCAGCACTTCAATCAGACGCTTGACGTCATCCGTATGGAGTCCGGTTGTCGGTTCATCCAGAATGTATACTGTTTTTCCGGTTGCCTTCTTCTGCAGCTCGGATGCCAGCTTGACTCTCTGTGCTTCACCGCCGGATAAGGTTGTAGAAGACTGCCCGAGCTTGATATATCCGAGACCTACATCATACAGTGTCTGAAGCTTGTTTCTGATCTTCGGGTGATTCGTAAAGAACAGCAGAGCTTCTTCGACCGACATCTCCAGAACATCATAGATATTCTTTCCTTTATACGTACACTGCAGTGTTTCCTCGTTGTAGCGTTTTCCATGACATACTTCACACGGCACATACACATCCGGCAGGAAGTTCATCGAGATTACTTTTACGCCGTCTCCCTGACAGGCCTCGCATCTTCCGCCCTTTGTATTAAAGGAGAAACGTCCTTTGTCATATCCTCTCAGGCGCGCCTCGGGTGTTTTCGAGAAGACATCGCGGATGTCGTCAAAGACACCGGTATACGTTGCCGGATTGGAGCGGGGTGTACGGCCGATCGGATTCTGATCGATCTGAACAAGTTTATCGATATTCTCGAGTCCCTTGATGGATTTATATTTTCCCGGTCTGATCTTCTGTCTGCCGAGATTCTGCAGAACTGCTTTCATGAATACTTCATTGACCAGTGTACTCTTACCGCTGCCGGATACTCCGGTAACCAGTACGAGTTTTCCGAGCGGGAACTTCACATTCAGTTTCTTCAGATTGTGCTCTTCAGCTCCTCTGACCTCAACCGCTTTGCCGTTTCCTTTTCTTCTCTTTTCCGGCATGGGAATGATCTTCCTTCCGGAAAGATACTGGCCGGTAATGGATTTCTCACAAGCTTTGATGTCTTCCGGTGTGCCGGAGGCGATTACCTCACCGCCATGGATTCCCGCACCGGGACCGATATCCACGATCCAGTCTGAGCTAAGCATGGTTTCTTCATCGTGTTCGACAATGATCAGACTGTTCCCCAGGTCCCTCATATTCTTGAGGGTATTGATCAGTTTGCCGTTGTCCCTCTGATGAAGACCGATTGAAGGCTCATCCAATACGTAGAGTACACCCGAAAGTCTTGAGCCGATCTGCGTCGCAAGACGGATCCGCTGCGCTTCCCCGCCGGACAGCGTTCCGGCAAGACGGTCCAGGGTAAGATACTCCAGACCGACATCCTTGAGAAACTGCAGACGGTTTCTGATTTCCTTCAGCACCAGATCCGCGATCTTTGTCTTCTCCGCATCCAGTTCCAGACTGTCAATCCACTCCAGCGCGCTGATTACCGACATTGAGGTAAACGAGGAAATATTCCGGTCACCGACTCTGACGCTTAATGCCTCTTCGTTCAGTCTTTTGCCGCCGCAGCGGGGACAGACGGATTCCACCATGAAGGAGTGATACCATTCCTTGGACATCGAGCTCTGTGTCTCGACATATCTTCGTTCAATCAGGCTCTTAACGCCTTCAATATAATCATTTCTTGTGTATTTGTTTCCGCCGGAGGAAGTGATCGAATAACGGATCGGTTCACTGCTGCCGTAGAGAATCGCATTCATCTGTGTCTTTGTCAGATCCTTGATCGGTGTATCCTCACTGATGTTGTAGTGCTTCAGAAGAACACCGAATGTCTGCCATTCGATATTGTCCGTATCCACAATGTTCTTGTAGTAACGGATACCGCCCTGACGGATTGTCTTGTTTCGGTCGGGAATCAGGTTATCCACATCAACTTCTTCGGTAATCCCGAGTCCGTGACAGAGATCACACGCTCCAAGCGGCGCGTTGAACGAAAACAGACGCGGTTCAAGAACAGGTACCGAGAAGCCGCAGATCCGGCAGGCAAAATGACTGGAAAATACCAGTTCCCGGTCTCCCGCAAGAACAGCTGCCTTGCCGTCGGAAAGAGACAGCGCGGTTTCCAGTGAATCATGAATTCTGCTTCTGCTTTCCGGGTTCTTCACAATCCGGTCAACAATGACATCAATATCATGTCTCTTGTTCTTTTCCAGAACGATCTCATCCTCCAGAAGACGCACCTCACCATCCACTCTGACACGGATATAACCGTCCTTCATCAGTTTGTCAAAGGTATCCTTGAAAGTACCCTTCTTATTCCGGATCATCGGCGCCATGATCGTCAGTCTGGTTTTATCCTCCAGTTCCATGACCTGGTCCACCATCTCCGTGATGGTCTGTCCGGTAATCGGAATATCATGATTGGGACAGTACGGTGTTCCCGTGCGGGCATACAGAAGACGGAGATAGTCATAGATCTCGGTTACTGTTCCCACGGTGGAACGGGGATTGTTTGATGTTGTTTTCTGGTCGATCGAAATCGCCGGAGACAGTCCTTCAATCAGTTCCACATTCGGCTTTTCCACTCCGCCGAGAAACATTCTGGCATATGCGGAAAGTGATTCGACGTATCTCCTCTGTCCTTCGGCATAGATCGTATCAAATGCCAGGGATGTCTTTCCCGAGCCGGAAAGCCCGGTCATGACGACCATCTTATTCCGCGGAATATCGAGGGAAATGTTTTTCAGATTGTTTTCCTTGGCACCCCGTATGATGATTTTATCCAGTTCCATTATTATTTCTTAACCTCCTCACAGAGATCACTCAGCATGATCCATGCCTCACGCGGTGAAAGATCATCCGGCGAAACCGACTTCAGCTTCTCCCGTATCTTTTCTGCTTCGGGATCTTCCTTCTTCATTTCAATCAGCTGATAAGACTGCTGAACCACACGCTTCTTTGACTCCAGTTCCTTCTGCAGGGAATCCGCTCTCTCCAGTACGGATTCGGGCAGACCGGCAAGTCTTGCGACATTGATACCGTAGGAGTGTCCGGCAGGTCCTTTTTTGATCTTATACAGGAATGTGACTTCTTCGTTGTTTACCTTTACTCCGACATGAACATTCTGCACACAGCCGATACTGTCGGAGATGGATGTCAGTTCATGGTAATGCGTACTGAAAAGCGTTTTCGCATGTATACATGCCGCAATGAATTCAATCATAGCCTGGGCAAGCGCCATTCCGTCATAAGTGGATGTGCCTCTGCCGATCTCATCAAACAGAATCAGAGAGTGTTCCGTCGCTTCCTGAAGTGCGTGATTCGCTTCCGTCATCTCCACCATGAACGTTGACTGTCCGGACAGTATGTCATCCGAGGCACCGATTCTGGTAAAGATCTTGTCAAAGACAGGCATCACACATTTTCTTGCCGGTACGAAGCATCCGATCTGCGCCATGATTACGATTAATGCGGTCTGTCTCATATATGTGGACTTACCGCCCATATTCGGGCCGGTAATCAGAAGAATTCTTTCCTGATCATCAAGATGAATTGAATTTGCGACATATCTCGGATCCTTCATCATATCGTCAAGTATCGGATGTCTGCCGCTTTCAATATGCAGTTCTTTTTCATCGAATACCGGTCTGATGTATCCGTGGGATGAAGATACTTCTGCCAATGCCATATAGCAGTCAATCTCTGCCAGTACTCTGCTCAGCCGGTGAAGTTTGGGCAGATAGAGACGGATCTCATTCAGGATTTCCTGAAACAGCTGCCGTTCAATCCGTACGGCATTTTCCTCCGCGTGCAGAATCGCATCTTCTTTTTCCTTCAGTTCCGGGGAAATAAACCGTTCGTTGTTTGTCAGTGTCTGTTTTCTGACATATCCCCAGTCTTCCTGAACCTGTCTTGCGGCTGCTTTTGAAATCTCAATATAATACCCGAATACCTTGTTGTATCCGATGCGGAGTGTCTTGATTCCGGTGCGTTCCTTTTCCTTCGCCTCAAGTCCGGCGATGAAGGCTCTTCCGTTCCTCTGGATTTCCCGCGCTTCGTCCAGCTCTTTGTTATAGCCGTCCCGGAACATTCCGCCGTCCGTCATCTGTACAGGAGGATTCTCCACAAAAGCGTCCTTCAGCTTCATATACAGTTCCTGTACGGGATCGGTATTCAGATACTCCCGGAATGCTTCATCATTGACCGCTGAAAGAATTACCGGCACTTCCGCCAGTGTCTTTGTCAGTCTCTGACAGTCAACCGCGTTGGCGGTATTCATCGCGCATCTGGCAATCAGACGCTGCAGATCATAGATATTGGAAAGCGCGTCCTTCAGTTTCTGTCTCTGCATGAAATGCTTCATCAGCCACTGCGTACGGTCATATCTCTTTTCAATCTCTTCCCGGTTCACAAGCGGCTTTTCAATCCACTTGCGGAGCTGGCGGGAACCCATTGCGCTGCGGCACTGATCCAGGAATGACCATAATGTGACAGCCTTGCCTGTATCATGGAGCGGTGTGACAAGTTCGAGATTCTGTCTTGTCGCATAGTCCATATACAGCACTTCATCTTCCTTCTCTATCCGGACATTCTGCAGATGAGAAAGCATATGTTTCTGTGTTTCCTCAAGATAGTTCAGCAGTCTGCCGTATGCCTTCAGGTCATAATCCTTCACAAGACCGTCCGTTAAAGGAAGATACTCATTCTTGATTGTATCCGCATCACAGTATGAAATCACAATCTGCTGTTCCCGCATGATCCGGATCAGCTTATCCCGGAAATCAGAGGGTACAACAACTTCTCTGACATTGGACCGCATCAGCATCTGAATCAGAGAATTGTCTTTGTGGGGAATATTATCGATGAAGTTTTCACCGGTTGACATCTCTGCCGCCGCAACGGCATATCCGTATCCGTAATCGGTAATTGAGGCAATATAGACCGACATCTTCTCATTGGCAATCTCATCCATGACCGTACCGGGCGTAATCACTCTGATGACATCTCTCTGTACGATACCGACTGCCTCCTTGGGGTCTTCAATCTGTTCGCAGATCGCCACTTTGTAGCCTCTCTGCACAAGACGCTGAATATACCCCGAAGCCGCATGATGCGGAATACCGCACATCGGCACCTTCTCCTCAACTCCGGCATTCTTCCCGGTCAGAATCAGATCCAGTTCCCTGCTCGCGTTTTTCGCATCGTCAAAAAACATTTCATAGAAGTCTCCGATCCGGTAGAAAAGGATCGCATCCTGATACTGTTCTTTTACTTTCAGATACTGCATCATCATCGGTGTATATTTTTCAGCCATATTTCCCTCGCAAAGTCCTCATATTATAGCATACGTATTCATATACGGATGAAACACAATCCCGCTCACCGCTTTGGATCCGCAAAAGATACATATCCGGTAAACCGGTCTTCATTTTCATTCAGACAGCAGAAAGTAATACGGATCTTCTCGGAAAATGACAGTATCCGTAAGACTACGTTCAACAAGAAGATACGGCACATTTCTATAATAGCATTTCGCCATTGATGAATGATTTATGTAAATTATATTTGACATTATGGAAAGCAGGCTGTATATTGAGAGTGCAGCCGGAAGAAGTAATCCGGCAGGAGGAACAATATGACAAGCACAAGCAATGTAAATGGTCCGGCCATTATGGCAGGCGTCTTCACCGGAGTAATCGTGTCTTTGTTTATTATCAGATTCTTCAACAAAAATCATTCGTTCCGTACGGAATATGATGAAATGCAGAAAAAGGTGCGGGGTGAGGCGTATATGTACGGCTTCTATGCACTTATCATCTACGAGGCTCTCCTTGCTTTTGCCGAAACGGTCATCTCCATTCCGGCAGACCCGCTTGTCCTTCACTTTTCCGGGATTCTGCTCGGTGTGGGCGTACAGGCAGGATACAGTATCTGGAATGACGCGTATGTCGGACTGAATACACAAACAAACCGTTTTCTCATCATCATGATTGTGATTGGAGGAGTCAATCTTCTCGTTTCCGCCATAGCTGTCATTGACGGACGGATGTTTGTAAACGGTATTCTGCAGCCTCTCTTCTGCAATCTTCTCGTATTCTTCCTGTTTCTGATTCTTGGCATCATCGGTGTGATTAAAAGAGCCGGAAAAAAGGAAGATGAGTCATGAAGAATCTCAGATTAAAGGCTGCCCGGGCTGGAATGGATCTCTCACAGTCGGATCTGGCGGAGGCAGTAGGCGTATCCCGTCAGACGATCAGCGCAATCGAAAAGGGCGATTATAATCCGACAATCAATCTGTGTATCCGGATCTGCCATGTGCTCGGCAGAACACTCGATGATTTATTCTGGACAGATGAGGAACTGAACGATTAAGGGTCTTCGCAAAGAAGATCCTTTTTTACGTCATTCCTGCCGGATATACTATGATTAATGAAAGAAAGCGGAGGGACCGTAAATGAAACCGGGATATGAGGATGCTTTGACCGATCTGCAGTCGGAATACATTTCACTTTGTCTTGAATATGCGGAAGGAATGGCAGAAGAAGTCTTTGCCTACATATACAGGACAAACACCATGCGTATGTTTAATGCCTTTTTCCGCTCTGACGGAAAGATACTGGCAGCCAGTCAGCTGCCGTCTTCCTGCAGTGATGAGGAATTCCTTGATCTCGGCCGGGATGATATTTCCAAGCTGGAAGCTCTTTGCGAGAAATACGAAGCACCGGTGCCGAACGAGATCAAAATGCAGTACAATGCAAAAACCGGGAAATTCGATGCGCACATGTCATATGAAGACTACAGCGTCAAAGACAAAACGACACCGATGACGGTATTCATGAACTGGCTGAAGGAAGAAAGAGCGAAATAACCGGAGTCTTCTGCTGTCCTGAAACGGACAGCTTTTTCTTTTCCGGATAAAAAAGAGAACCGCATCTGCAGTTCTCAGAATCCTCCGTCAATTTCCGGATATCCGTCTGACTCTTCGTCGGTCTTTGCCGAGAAATCTCTGACGATTTCCGTATACGTCACACCCGATTCAAGTTCGATCTTTTCGCTTGTGACCTTTTCGATATCCTTGATGTGTCCGCGGAAGTAGCGGGAGTTGTTGAAGTTCCCGTTCAGGACATAACCGTTTCCGCCGCCGAAGAAGGACAGTGCCCTGCCGGCATGGATCACGAATTCAATCGCGTCATTGGAACCTGCCGTACATCCGTTCGGCGCATCTCTGGCAGCCTTTTCGTCGATCTTTACAACCGGAATCGTAATACCCGAATCCAGCTCGATGTAATACCTCGCGCCAATCGGTCCGAAGAGATATCCCAGAGCGACACCAATGAAGCCTTCCTCATCCACGAGAAGCCCGCAGTCGGTAACCGTACAGTGGTTGTGAATATACTGATACTGTGCCGATCCGGTTGCCGTAATCATACGGTAGTCTTCGTAAGTCTTTACGCTTGAGGAAGAACATGCCCCGATTGACTCGGAAACAAATTCCTTGCGGTAGTGTTTCAGATCATCCGGATCGAAATCCTCTGCCTTGAAGCCCATGCTGAACAGTCCCGTACATGCCAGAGCTGCAGCGCACACCAATTTTTTTATACCCGTCATTTTCATATGCATATCGGATTATATCAGTGCTTCAGGCAAAAAACAATATTGTGAAAACTTAACTTATTCCTTGTTATTATCTGTCTCCAGGGTAATTCTGCGGCGTAATTCCCGGATGGAAAGTCCCGTCTTACGGGCAATTGCCGCAAGGTCTTCATATTCAAGTTTTTCCGTTTCCGTATGAAAGCCGGAAGATTTCTTGATTCTGACATTCCCGTAGGAAGATTCCACTTCGCTGATACTTCTGCGGAGAGCGTGCCTCCGGGATACGTTTTCCCGGATTCCCAGTGTCGTTGTATGCCGGAACATCAGTTCGAGCATCCGTTCCTTATCCTTCGCGCGGCACATGCAGGTAAACACCCAGCCCGGCCGGTTCTTTTTCATATAGACGGATGTCGTATATACATCAAGAGCGCCTTCCTCCATCAGGATCTCCTGGGCAAAACCGATCTCCTCCGGTGTCATGTCATCAAGATTGCAGACAAGTTCCACAACGCTGTTGTTTTCGGCGGTCTCACCGAGAAACGCCCGGACACAGTTGGCAGACGCAAAATCCTTTTTACCCATACCGTAGCCGATCTTCTCCGTACGCATGACCGGCATCGTTTCAAACGAATCACCGAAATACTTCAGAAGCGCTGCCCCTGTAGGGGTACACAGTTCTTCTGTTTCACTTCCGGCATAAGAAGGAATTCCCTGCAGAAGGTATGCTGTGGCAGGCGCAGGTACCGGCAGTATACCGTGCGCACAGTGAACCTGGCCGCTGCCTGTCGCTACGGGAGATACAGCCACTTTATCCGGTTTGATCATATCCATCAGAATACAGACAGCTGTTATGTCCGCAATGGCATCCTTGTTTCCGACTTCATGGAAATGGATTTCCTCCACCTCTTTACCATGAACGTGCGCTTCTGCCTCCGCGATCAGTCTGTATACTGCCTCCGCGTCCTTTCTGACATTGTCAGGGATATTCAGGCCGGAGAGTATTTCTCTTATATCGGAAGGATGAGAATGGCTGTGTGTATGTCCGCTGCCTTCCTCTTCGCCGTTAATCAGCACTCTGATCTGTGTTCCCTGTATGCCGCACTTTTCCGCTGTCTCAGCTGTAATCTCTGTATTTTCAAGACCGAGTGAATTCATCTTTGTCAGAAACTCATCTCTGTCAACCAGTTCTGACAGTGCTCCGGCAAGCATGTCTCCGGCCGCTCCCATACTGCACTCAAGATATAGTATTCTCATCGTCTCCGGTACCTCCTTTGTGTTTATCATAATCCGCGGTCTGCTGTCTGCTCAACTCATCTGCCTGAGGACAGAAGTATAACTCTGCCGCCTTTCTTACAGCTTCACGGAAACGGTTTACGGCAGTTCTGCTGACACAGCTCTTCGGATCAAGCATATCGAACGCATGCATATTACCGGGATAAATATCAATCTCTGCCGGAATTCCCGCTGCTTTAAGATTACGGATATATGTTTTCGTCTCCGCCAGAAACGGTTCTCCGTCACTCACGAATGTATATGCCGGAGGCAGTCCGGAATAATCGGTCTGAGACGCCGGTGAAGCATACGGGGAAACTTCTCTTCCATAATCATCCCGCAGATATGATCTCCAGCCGAGATGATTCTTCTTCGTATTCCAGATTCTGCCATGATTATCTGCCGAGGTTTCGGTATCATTCTGATCCATCATCGGATACAGCGGCATCTGAAACGCAATATTTACATCCTTACGGTCTCTTGCCATCATGCATACAGCCGCACAGAGTCCTCCCCCTGCGCTTTCCCCTCCGGCCATGATCTGATCTGAACGGAAGCCGAATCTGACCGCATTCTCCTTCATGAACAACAGTGTCTGATAACAGTCCTCTGCAGCAGCCGGATAAGGCGCCTGAAAAGAGAGTCTGTAACCGGGAGAGAACACAACCGCATCAAGATCACGGACCAGATCCATTGCCCGGGAAATATAGACCATTTCCTTCATACCGGTCATATATCCCCCGCCGTGAATCCAGAGTACACCCGGACCTTTCTTTGCGCTGTCTTTCCTTTTCACAACCAGAACAGGTACTTTCCCTGCTTTGATGACTTCTGCCCGCATTTCCTCAGGACACTTCATGATCATAGTTCTTCTCCGTTGGAGGCGATCACCTTTCTGTACCAGTCAAAGCTCTTCTTTTTGTATCGGGTCAGTGTCCCGGTGCCGTCGGAATTCAGATCAACATAGATAAATCCGTAGCGTTTATCGATCTCGGCTGTCGAACAGGAGATGAGATCAATGCAGCCCCACGCTGTATATCCCATAACCTCAACACCATCCGCAATGGCTTCCTTCATCTGCAGAATATGTTCTTTCATGTAGGCAATCCTGTAGTCGTCATTGACCGTAAAAGATCCTTTTCCATCAGGTACGAGTCTGTCTCTTGCGCCCAGTCCGTTTTCTGCCACAAACAAAGGAAGACGGTATCTCGCGTACAGCCTGTTCAGGGTATATCTGAGTCCCTTCGGATCAATCTGCCATCCCCATTCCGTCACTTCGGAATACGGATTCTTCCTGAGTTCAGGTGTCATATTTGAACGGGACGGTTCACCGCGTGAAGGATCGGCAGTCGCACAGTTGCTGGAATAGTAACTGAAGGCGATGAAGTCTGCCGTATGCTTTAATGCCTGAAGATCATCTTCTGTGATATCCAGACGGATATTCTTTTCCGCAAAACGTCTTGCCGCAAAGTAGGGGTATTCTCCTCTGGCCTGAACGTCCAGAAACAGATACAGATCATTATCGATATCCATCACTTTCAGAATGTCATCCGGATCCGGTGTCAGCGGATAGACCGTGATTCCCACAACCATACAGCCGACCTTGTTTTCCGGATCGATTTCATGGGCCAGAGCAGTCGCCTCTGCGCTTGCGACAAGCTCATGATGGACCGCCTGATAAAGATCACTGTCGGACAGTTCATTCTTCGGCGTACAGATTCCTCCGGACATAAACGGCTGACGGAGAATCGAGTTGATTTCATTGAAGGTAATCCAGTATCTGACTCTGCTTTTGTACCGTTCAAATAAAGTGCGGCAGTATTTCAGATAAATATTAATCATCTCCCGGCTCATCCAGCCGTTGTACTTCTCAGCCAACGCAAGCGGTGTTTCATAGTGGGAAATTGTCACCAGCGGCTCAATCCCGTATTTTTCACACTCATCAAGAATTCTGTCATAAAACAGAAGTCCTGCTTCATTCGGTTTATCCTCTTCACCGGTCGGATAGATCCGGCTCCAGGCAACCGAAAAACGGTATACTCTGAATCCCATTTCCGCAAACAGGGCAATGTCTTCTTTGTATCTGTGATAATGGTCGATTCCTTTCAGCTTCAGATTGTCTTCTGTCGGAACTGCAGTCCTTTCACCGAAGCCGTGCGGCAGTACATCCTGAACGGAAACACCTTTTCCGTCTTCCTGCCAGGCTCCTTCACACTGGTTGGCTGCTGTCGCTCCGCCCCATAGAAAATTCTCAGGAAAATGCATATGACTCCTCCTTGTTATTGAAAAAGGATACCGGATACCCGGCATCCCTCATTACTCATTCACTGTCCGCACTGATTCACGCATCGCTGCGCCGATCCCTCTGCGGATCATCGTACTTGCGGCACCGAAACAGATATTATATCCGGCTCTGGTTTCATACAGACGGTAGGATCCGAGTTTTCTGAGTCTTTCCGGACGCACGAGATTCGGATCATATACACTGACTGTCAGAACAGAGACAGAAGACTGAATCATCTTGACATTCTCGATTCCGCCGAATGCTCTGATCGTTTCCTTTACAATACGGTCTTTACTGCCGGTGTTGAAGAGATCGACTGCCAGATACTTGAAGTAAACTCTTGTAACAACAAAGTAGATCACCATGGAAATTACACCGATCACCGCGATCTGAACCAGTGTGTGATTCAATGTCGGATATTCCATGTATGTCAGAAATTCAGGCAGTGTTCCCGGCATGGCTGTCAGCGTCAGCGCTTCGGAAGAGCGGAAGCCGAGATAGATATGCATTCCGTGAAGAAGCGCATACAGAACTCCCGTATATGCCAGATGGAATACATACAGCAGGGGACACAGAAGCAGAAGCATCAGTTCCAGCGGAAGCAGCGTACCTGAAAGAAGTGAAGCGGCTGTTGCGAGTATGCAGAGCCATCTCTTCTTACGGCGCTCAATCGCATCCGTACACATTGAGAACATGCCCCAGATCATTCCCGGTACCGCAAAGATATTCAGAACATAATACGGTGTGAAGAATCTTCCGGAAATTCCCGTCAATGCGTTGGCAGCGAGCTGTGATGTCCAGATCGGAACATCACCTGTTACGGATGTTCCTGCAAGGTTCATCCAGGAACCGCCGCTTACGGTATACCAGAACGGCTGACGGATCAGTGTTCCCAGGTTAAGCGAACCGAGGAATCTGTCCCCGATGCCGTATAAAGCAAGATTGATCGGGTTTGTTGTATCTGATGCGATGAAGTTAACCACCCGTGTAACCCCGCTCAGCAGGAACGGCCAGATAAACGCCATTAATATACCGGCTGCTGTACAGAAAATAACGGAACGGATCGTAACCGACGCTTCTTTGGAAATGAATCCGAAGAACCCGTACTCTGAACGGTTGCGGGAACGGTTAAACGCGCCTAGGGTAACGAATGCCACGATTAATGCCGCAAATATACCCGTCTGCAGCGGATAGCGGACTTCCGATCCGAATCCCGGAACTCTGCTGGTGCCGACAGACAGACCTAAGATACTGGAATAGGCAGTGGCAGCCAGGCCCTGCGGCGCAAAGTACATCGTAGCGATCAGAAAGCCGACATATCCGGCAATTGCCGAACTGACGGAAGTGGCACTGCCTCCTTTACGGGCAGACAGTCTGATGAGAAACAGCAGGGGAAAATTCGTAATCAGGAAGTTTCCCGTCCGCAGAATGATCTCACCGATCATCAGAACATATTGGTTGGTTATATATCCGCTGTAAAACAGATTCGGATTTGTCAGCAGGTTTCCGGTGCCGGCAAGGACAACCGCAAACAGCAGTATTTCCAGCGGAAATTTCAGTATTTCATAAAACGAATACCAGTTTCGCATGAGTCACCTCTTCGTTCGTATATTGTAACACAAGCACACAAAACTGAAAGTGCCGCTTTCTCCCTGCGCTTGTCCCGGTCGCATATCGTTATCGAAAAGAGAACCATCCGACGATGATTCTCCGTTTTTTGTTTCTGTTCTGTCGTTTGATAAATGTCAGCTGATCTTTGTACCGGGCTTAAGTCCGTTGACTTCCGCAACACAGATCTGATTCTGATCCTTTCCTGCCAGAAGCATTCCACATGATTCAACTCCGCGCAATACGGCAGGCTTCAGATTGGCAATGACAATGATGTTCTTACCGATCATCTGTCCCGGTGTATAGCTCTGGGTAAGACCGGAAACGATCTGTCTCGGTGTCTCTTCTCCGAGATCAACCTTCAGCACATACAGTTTGTCCGCATCGGGATGACGTTCACATGAGATGACACGTCCGACTCTGAGGTCAAGCTTGCTGAAATCCTCAATTGTTACTTCCGGTTTAATTTCCGCTTTGACTTCAGCCGCCTTGGCAGCAGCTTTCTGCTTTTCCTGGGAAGCTTCAATTGCTTCGTTGATTTCCTTTTCATTCAGACGGCGGAAGAGAATCTCCGGTGCTTCCGTGATCCGGATATCTGTTTCAAGTCTGCCGAACTCGCTGACTGTATCGTAGTCTTTCTGTTCCGTATTCAGGCTCTTAAGAATCTTCTCCGCTGTTTCGGGCAGGAACGCCTGCAGCAGTACTCCGCCGATTCTGACACACTCAAGCAGGTTGTAGAGAACCGTTGCCAGACGTCCGATCTTCTCGGGATCCTTGGCAAGTGCCCAGGGTGTTGTCTCATCAATATACTTATTGCATCTGGAGAAGAGATTCAGGATATCTTCAAGTGCAGCAGCCACCTGCAGCTCTTCCATCTTCTCATTGACACTCTTTACGGTATTCATTGCCGTCTGCTTCAGATCTTCATCCACTGCCTCCGCAACGTTCGGATTGACAATTGTGCCGTTGAAGTATTTGTTCAGCATGGAGAGTGTCCGGTTGACAAGGTTGCCGAGATTGTTTGCCAGATCACTGTTGATCCGTTCAATCATCAGTTCATAAGTCACATGACCATCCTGGGCAAACGGCATCTCATGAAGCATGATGAAACGTACCGCATCAACACCGAAGAGATCTACCAGATCATCGGCATAGATTGTATTGCCCTTGGACTTGGACATCTTGGAATCACCGACCAGCAGCCAGGGATGACCGAAGACCTGCTTGGGAAGAGGTACATTCAGTGCCATCAGCATGATCGGCCAGTAAATGGTATGAAAACGGATAATGTCCTTTCCGATCAGATGCAGATCAGCCGGCCAGTACTTTTTGAACAGCTCATCATGATTTCCGTCTACGTCATATCCCAGACCCGTAATATAGTTGGACAGCGCGTCAATCCATACATATACGACATGATCCGGATCAAAATCCACCGGGATACCCCATTTAAAGGATGTTCTGGATACACAGAGGTCCTGAAGACCGGGTCTCAGGAAGTTGTTCAACATCTCATTCTTACGGCTTTCCGGCTGAATGAAATGAGGGTTGTCTTCGATATACTTCATCAGACGGTCCGCATATTTGGACATTCTGAAGAAATACGCTTCTTCCTTCATCGGATGAACTTCGCCGCCGCATACCGGACACTTTCCTTCTTCCGTGATCTGGCTCTTTGTATAGAACGCTTCACATTCCTGACAATACAGGCCTTCGTATGCGCCTTTATAGATATCACCCTGATCATACAGCTTACGGAAGATCTTCTGAATCTGTCTCTCATGGTAGGGGTCTGTTGTTCTGATGAATTTATCATATGAGACGTTCATGACGTCAAACTGGCTCTTAACGACACCGGAAATCTCATCAACGAACTGCTTCGGCGTCATTCCTGCCTGAAGAGCACGCTCTTCCACCTTCTGTCCGTGTTCATCCGTTCCTGTCTGAAAGCGTACGTCATAACCCGTCAGTCTCTTGTAACGGGCGATCGCATCTGCCAGAACGATCTCATACACATTACCGATGTGCGGCTTGCCTGAAGTATAGGCAATCGCTGTTGTAATGTAATAAGGAATCTTGTTTTCCATAGTCATTTCCTCCTGAAAATAAAAGACATCCTGCCGAAAGGACGTCTTGCACGCGTTACCACCTTTATCTTGTCTTCATAAAAAAGACCACTCATTTCGCTGTAACGGGCAGCCCGGGTCATACTAACGATTCGTATCACCGGCTCCGGGTCCATCTTCTTCCGCCCTCCGAAACAGGTTTGCATCACCCACCTGCTTTCTCGATTCTTCCGGCAGAATACTCTTCCCTTCCTGGCTTTTACCCAACAATTATAGAAGAGAATAATACATTTGGAAAGCGTTTTCTCCCCCTATTAATATTTTTATTGTCTATCACTTCTTTTGGTGTTAAATTAAATACGTATACGAAGATATTCACAATGTTTTCGGGGATACATAGAATAGGAGATTCGATATCAAAATGGCAACAGGCAAGGTAAAGTGGTTTAATGCAGAAAAGGGGTACGGCTTTATCACAACAGATGAAGGCAAGGACGTATTTGTCCACTATTCCGCGATCAAAGTTGATGGATTTAAGACACTGGATGAAGGTCAGGCTGTAACGTTTGACATTACAGAAAGTGACCGTGGTCCTCAGGCATCGAATGTCGTTAAGCTTTAATCATAATATAAAGCAGAGGTTCACAATAAAAACAGCTTGAAGCTGTTTTTTCTTTTGTCTCCGGCATCCCGGAGTTTCATTTGTATAAAACAGCAGGTCTGCTTTGCCTGCCGTTTCATATATAGAAACTGTTTATCTGCCTGTTCTGCCTCATAGAACGGGGACATCCAGTTCCTTTGTCTTATACCAGCGGAAGAACATTTATACCGCCAATATGGCAATGTAGCTGAACGACGCGATATTACCGATAACCGTAAACAGCTGATCCGGATTGGCAACAGAGATCAGACCGTTGACGACGGAATGGTCATCCATAAAGTTTTATTAGCTGTCTTTGTACTGAACTCTGTCATGCCGTCTTTCTTCATTGAAACGATGAAGCTTTCCTGCGGCACAGAAGATACAGATGAGATTGAGCAGATTAAAGCCCAGACAGAAGTGCGTCTGCTCTCCGGCAAAGAACCGAAACCGCAGCTGCCTTCATGGTCCCGTTTGAAAATGTACCGCCGCAGTCAGGAAATCCATGACAGCCGGTCGGAAACAGCATCTGCGAAACATACGGACTTGTCTTATTTTGAGTCGTCTTTTCCGGACTGTGTAAAGATATTTTTTATATCAGCAGAAGACGTATGTACTGCCGGATAAAGAAGAGAGATGAAACAGGAGTATTCGGCGAATATACAAAAGAAAAGGCTGCAACAACTGCGTTACAGCCACGTGATCTTTCTGTTTTCTACTTGTTTTCGTTGATATATCTGCATGCGGCAAGTGCTGCGACTGCACCGTCTGCGGCTGCTGTTGTCAGCTGGCGGATTGCCTTGCTGCGGCAGTCTCCTGCCACGTAGACTCCCGGTGTCTTTGTCAGACATCTTTCATCCGCGTCATAGTATCCGTAGGCATTCAGGTCTGCCAGATTTTTGTAAGCATCATTTTCCGGAATAAGACCGATTGCGACGAACAGTCCGTCACAGCTGATTCTTAATCTGCTTCCGTTCGTCTTGTCTTCAATCATGACACCGGCAAACTCATCTTCCTCTTTCAGCAGAGAGACGATCTTCACATTTGTATAACTGTGAACATTCTCCCGGCTGAAGAGAACTTCCTGCAGCTTCTCTTCGCCTGTGAAGTATTCCAGATCCTGCAGCATAATCACATCACTGCATTTCTCGGAAAGCAGAATCGCTTCCTGCAGGGCTGAATTGCCGCCGCCGGCAACACATACGGTTTTCCCGCTGTAGAAATCCCCGTCGCATACCGCGCAGAAGGAGATTCCCTCGCCGACAAGATCATCTTCGCCTTCAAGGCCGAGCATCCTGTGTTTTACACCGTTAGCCAGAATGACCGTCAGTGTTTCATAGGTGCTTCCTTCTTCGGTGATGACAAGCTTTCTGCTTCCTTCATCACGGACAGAAACAACAGTTTCAATCTCAAATTCCGCTCCCTGGGCAATGATCTGATCGAAGAGATGATCAGCGAATTCATTGCCGCTCATGGAAAGATATCCGGGATAGTTCTCCACCTTGGGAGAATGTGTGATCTGTCCGCCGAAGCCTTCTTTTTCAATGACAAGCACGGATTTCCCATTACGCAGTGCGTACAGGGCTGCGGTCATGCCGGCGGGTCCGCCGCCGACAACGATGACATCATATACAGAAGACATTCTCAGCTCCTGGTCAGCCAGCCCTTGATGTCTGAAACGCCGCGGTACTTCTCGAATCCGTCATCTTTCAGGATTACCAGTGTAGGTGCCTGCTTGATTCCGTACTTCGCAACAAGTTCACGCTCTTCATTTGCGTTCAGTGTGCTGTAGCTGATTCCCGCTCTGTCAAGCAGCGCTCCGGCCGCCTTGCAGTTGGGACATGTCGGTGTCTTGAACAGCAGTACTGTTCCGTTCTCTGCGGGTTCATTCACTGTCTCTGCTTCCTTTTCCTTAACAGTTACGGGAGCTTCATCAACCGGTGAAGGAATCGGTCCGGTATGTGTCAGTGTGGAAACACCGATGTTGTATACCTTACGGTCCTTGAACTCCTGCGCCTTGCCATCGTTCCAGTTCTGAACCGGTCTGTAGTAACCGGTGATTCGGCTGTAGACTTCCGTCTTCTGACCGCAGTGCGGGCAGAGATACTGTTCACCGACCAGATAACCGTGATCACGGCAGATCGAATATGTCGGAGACATCGTATAGTACGGCAGCTTATAGTTCTCTGCGATCTTACGTACGAGAGCTGCAGCAGCTTTCCAGTCGGGAAGTTTTTCACCCAGGAATGCATGGAATACTGTTCCGGATGTATACAGTGTCTGCAGATCATCCTGAATATCCAGCGCGGAATATACATCATCCGTAAATCCTACCGGCAGATGAGAGGAATTCGTGTAATACGGAGTTCCGTTCATGTTTGCCGTGATGATATCCGGGAATGCTTCCTTGTCGTGCTTTGCGAAACGGTATGTTGTGGATTCGGCAGGTGTTGCCTCAAGGTTGTACAGATCTCCGTACTGTTCCTGATAATCAGACAGACGCTCACGCATATGATTCAGAACGTCGCGTGTGAAACGCTGTGTTCTTTCATCTGTGAGGTCAGCTCTCAGCCACTTTGCATTCAGACCGGCTTCGTTCATACCGATCAGACCGATTGTTGAGAAGTGGTTGTTGAAGGTGCCGAGGTATCTCTTTGTATACGGATAGAGACCCTGTTCGAGCAGCTTTGTGATGACTGTTCTCTTTGTCTTGAGAGAACGTGCCGCAATGTCCATCAGGTCATCCAGACGCTTGTAGAAGTCAGCTTCATCCGCTGCCAGATAAGCAATTCTGGGCATGTTGATGGTGACGACACCGATCGAACCCGTTGATTCACCGGAACCGAAGAATCCGCCGGACTTCTTACGGAGTTCACGCAGATCGAGACGCAGACGGCAGCACATGGAACGTACATCGCTCGGTTCCATATCGGAGTTGATATAGTTGGAGAAATACGGTGTGCCGTACTTCGCTGTCATTTCA
>CACXDM010000161.1 GCA_902766435.1 uncultured Erysipelotrichaceae bacterium
ATGTGAAAATCTGGATGATGTTCAGCTTCCTTCCCGTCTCAGAAGAATTGGAAGAGCCTGTTTTGAACAGTGTCATTCTCTTCCTTCTGTATCTCTTCCCTCATCTCTTACGGTTATTGAAGACAACGCATTTGATGACTGTACTTCCCTGCAGACAGTCAATCTGCCGGAAGGTCTGGAAACTCTCGGAAACAATGTCTTCTTTAACTGTGAAAGTCTTAAGGAGCTTTGTCTTCCCTCTTCTCTTGCAAAAACCGGCAAAGGTGCCTTTGAGACAAGAGGGAGAATAAAGATCACAGCACCGGATACACTGTTCCTTCGTTCCTTCATGTTTGACAATAACTGGAATATGAACTGGAACTTCGGCGCCAACGGCAGATACAACGGTAAGAATGAAGATAACTATCAGCTTCATGATTCCCACATCAGAAATATTGATCTTTCCGAATGGAAGCCGGAAGCCGTCACGGTTCTCTGTACCAATTACCTGGAAACAGCGGATCAGCCCGATGAGATATTCACCGGAAAGATCAAAGAGAACCCGGAGGAGATCACCGCGTTTGCAGTCCGTAACAAGCGTTACAAAGCGTTGAATTATGCCCTGAAAGAACACATCGTTGACTTTAAGCTGGCAGAGAAATATCTGCCTGTGATATACGACCCGGAGGAGAGAGCTTTGATTCTTTCCTACAGTGAAAAGACGGCAGATCCCGATGATCTGCTCAGTATGCTGGGAGAATAGATATGGATGATCTGAATGAACTCAGTATGGAAATACTCAGGAATACCGTATCCCGGCTGACGCTGAATCTGCGTTTTATGGATATTGCCCTGAACCGGTACCGCTTTGCGGCGGATTCACCTTTCTTCAGCTGTGACGGTACATATTTTCATTACGCTCCGGCTGCCGTAATCCGGATGTTCCGAAACAATCCCAATGAACTGAACAGAGGCTACTTTCATATCGTTCTTCATTCCGTATTCCGCCATGTCTTCTTCGGAAAAGACAGAAAGATCTCACTCTGGAACCTGGCATGTGATATCGCCGTGGAAGATGTGATTCTCTCCCTGGATCTTGAATGCCTCCGGCTTGAGAATGATGATGAGAAACGGAAACAGATTGAACGTCTGAAAAAGGATATTCCCGACTTCACCGCTCAGAAGATCTACCACAGACTGGAGGACATGGAAACAGACCGGATCCGTCTGCTCACTCCCCTGTTTGCCTTCGATGATCACGAATGCTGGTATGAGATACGCAAAGTAACCGGAACCGGGGAAACCCTCTTCGGAGAGGAAAACCGCGATACGCCCGGGAAAGACGGAAACAACCGTTTTGACAAGGCAAGCCACGATACCGGTGAACGTAAGGACGGTGATTCCGAAGCGGATGAAAGTGAAACGGAACTGATCAGAAACCGGCTGAAGAACTGGCAGGATATCTCCGATCATATTGAAGAGCAGCTGAAGCTGTATGCCGAAAACCATGGAGATACAGGTGAAGTCATACTGCAGTCATTAAAGAAACTTCACCGGGAGAAATACAGCTATGCACAGTTCCTGCAGCGCTTCATGCGTACAGGAGAAAAGATGCAGATCAACGATGAGGATTTTGATACGATCTTCTATACATACGGTCTGCAGCTGTATCAGAACCTTCCCCTGATTGAACCGCTTGAATCCAAGGAAATCAAAAACGTCAGGGAACTGATTATCGCCATCGATACTTCAGGTTCCGTACAGGGAGATACCGTGCAGGCATTTCTGCAGAAGACATGGAACCTGTTTGAAGAACGGGAAAACTTCTTCTCCCGTTTCAACATCCATATCCTGCAGTGTGACATGATGATCCGGGAGGCAGCGGTGATCCGTTCTTCCCGTCAGTTTGAATACTATATCAAAAACCTGCAGCTGAAGGGATTTGCAGGCACCGATTTCCGGCCGGTATTCCAATACGCGGATGAACAGATCAGGGAAAAGAAATTCCGTAAGCTCGGCGGAGTCATCTACTTCACCGACGGAGACGGAGTATACCCGAAAACAAAGCCGGACTATCCCGCAGCCTTCCTGTTTCTGAAAGGAAACAAGGATATCACGGTACCGCCGTGGGCAGTTAAATATATACTGGAAGAGGACGAACTTTATGCATATTCAGAAAGCGAAAACACAGATTAAAAACGCGATTATCGCATACAGCGCCAAAGATGAAAACGGCAGATACCGGATCCCCGTCGCCAAACAAAGACCGGTGTTTCTCGTCGGTGCGCCGGGCATAGGAAAGACTGCCATCGTCGAACAGATCGCGCAGGAACTCGATATCGGCTTTGTATCATATTCCATGACGCATCACACAAGACAGAGCGCCCTCGGTCTTCCCTTTATCGCGGAAAGAGAATACGGCGGAGTGAAGTACAGCGTTTCGGAATATACGATGAGTGAGATCCTTGCCAGTGTCTATGATGAGATGGAAAGAACAGGAAAGAAGGAAGGCATCCTCTTTCTTGATGAGATCAACTGTGTATCCGAAACACTCGCCCCGAGCATGCTGCAGTTTCTGCAGTACAAGACTTTCGGCAGACACCGTGTACCGGACGGCTGGATTGTCGTTACTGCCGGCAACCCTTCCGAATACAATGAATCCGCAAGAGAGTTTGATATCGCAATGCTGGACCGTCTCAAGAAGATTGAAGTGGAACCTGACTTCGGGGTATGGAAAGAATTCGCCGTACAGAACAGCGTACATCCTGCCGTACTCTCCTATCTTGCGATCCGTCCCGCTCATTTCTACCGCGTGCAGACTACACTTGACGGAATGCGTTTCGTCACTGCCCGTTCATGGGATGATCTGAGTCAGATGCTTACGCTGTATGAGGAAAACAACATTGAGGCAGACCGCGATCTGATTTCACAGTATATCCAGGATGAGGAAATCGCCGGTGAGTTTGCCAATTACTGTGATCTGTATTACAAATACCGTTCTGATTATCAGGTTGAATCAATCATTACCGGAACTGCACCGGAAACAATCCGTGACAGAGCTGCCAATGCATCCTTTGACGAACGTCTTTCCCTTGTCCATCTGCTTGTCAGCTCCCTCGAGGAAAAGATCTCCGGTATCACTTCTTCTGAGAAAACACTGCAGACCATCGTACCGGAAATCACCGCAATGAAGGATGATATCCGTCCTCAGCTGCAGGAAAAAGCGCAGTTATATCAGGAAGTCAGCGATCATACAGATACAGCTTCAAAAGTAAAAGCAGCTTCTGATACAGCTGTGAAATACCGTCAGCTGATACAGGCAGCTGCCAAAGCGGATAACCCGTCCTCTGAAGTAAAAGCAGTATTACGGAAAGAACTGACAGATCTTAAGGAACAGATTGCTTACGGTCAGGATATCCTTGACCATGTATTCACGTTCTTTGAAGACAGCTTCGGGAACGGTCAGGAAATGCTGATTCTGGTCAGTGAACTGACAATCCGTCCGGAACTGTCATGGTTCATCCTGCGTCACGGATGTCCGAAGTATTATCAGTACAACCAGCGTCTTCTCTTCGATGACAGAGAGAAATCACTGAACGAACGGATTGACGCGCTGAAGCTTCCGGATGTCGAATAAACATCACAGCAGACAATAAAACAGGAGTTCACCCCCGTTCTCCTGTTTCATTTGTGTTTTTACTGTTCGCCGAACTCTGAGGCAACGTTCTTCAGCAGCTCCCTGATCGGCAGATGCTGAGGACATACCCTCTCACACTTACCGCATCTGATGCAGTCAGATGCTTTGCCGTGTTCACTGACGGCACGTTCATAGTAATGCTTCGCATTCCAGTCATCGAAGATTTTCTTTGCGTTGTAGCTCGCAAACAGATCCGGAATCAGGATCTTCTTCGGGCATGAGCTTTCTTCAATGCAGTACCGGCAGGAAGTACAGGGTATTGTATTCATTGAATTATATACGTCACATACCTTCCTGACAGCTGCCAGTTCTCTTTCATCCAGAGGTTTGAAGTCTTCCATGAAGGATACGTTGTCCTTCATCTGATCCATATCACTCATACCGGAAAGAACAACACGGATATTCTTGAAGCCTGCCGCAAAACGGATGGCATAGCTGGCATTGGAGCCGCCCTGCAGTTCATCCAGCGCTTTCTGCGCTTCTACCGGCAGTTTAACAAGACTTCCTCCCTTAACCGGTTCCATGACAAGCACCGGCTTATCAAACTTCTCACAGACTTCATATACTCTGCGTGATTCCACTGAGGCGCTCTCATAGTCGAGATAATTAAACTGAATCTGTACGATCTCAATCTCCGGATATTCCGTTAAGATTCTCTCCAGAACAGCAGCCTTGTCATGGAAGGAAATACCCACATGTCTGACTTTTCCCTCCTTTTTCAGCTCGAATGCCGTCTCATATGCTCTGCACTTTTTGAATTTCTCAAATACATCGCTGTTCTGGGCATGCATCAGATAGAAGTCAAAGTAATCAACACCGCACGCATCAAGCTGTATCTGAAAGAACGGGCGGATATCCTCTTCCTTGTTGAAATAACTTCCAGTCAGCTTATCCGTCAGGATGTATTTCTCACGGGGATAACGTGAAGTGAGGCATTCCTTCAGCGCTGTTTCACTTTTTCCTCCGATATATCCGTGTGCCGTATCGAAATAATTGAAACCGTGGTCAAGGAAATAATCCACCATTTCCTTTGTCTGCTCTGCATCAACTTCACCATCCTTCATCGGAAGTCTCATACAGCCAAACCCGAAATTCTTCTTAATCATTTCAAACTGTTCCATAATATACACTCCCTATTCTATATTCTAATATCTTTCTGTACGATCACGAAATACTTTTCATGTATCATCTGCCATACAGAGAAAACATGCCGGATTCCCGTTTCATCCGGCAGGGATTATACTGATAAGAGAAATCTTCTACAGGAGGAAAAAAAGATGAAAAGTCCTGCTTACAGTCAGTTTTTTGAAGCTGTTCCCGTCAGGGATCACATCATGCAGATACTCGGTCAGGGTGGAGAATTATGTTATCTGATTGAAGGAACGGAAAGAGCCGTTCTGATTGACGGTCTTGTCGGCGCCGGTTCCCTGAAGAACTATGTCAGGGAAATGACTGACCTGCCCGTCACTCTGATTCTTACCCACGGACATCTCGATCATACCGGAGCCGCATGGGAATACGGTTCCTGTTATATCCATCCCGATGACATCGCTCTCTTATATTCCCCACGTCACTGCAGTGTGAAGAGCCGTTTTGAATTTGCCCGTATGGAAGGTCCCCTCTGTACGCATCAGGCTGACTCTCTCTGCGAAGCAGATATCATACCGCCTGTTCCCGTAATGACATATCCTCTGTATGACGGAGATCTGATTGATCTTGGCGGTCTCACTCTTGAGGCAGTCGGTGTTCCCGGACATACGTTCGGCACACTTGTATTCCTTGACTGCAGAGACAGAATTCTCTTCAGCGGAGACGCATGCAATATCAATACCCTGCTGGGCATGCCGGGATGTGCACCGATTGAAACATATCTGGACAGCCTTCATCATCTGAAAACATTTGAAGCCGAATATGATGTGATGTACGGTGGTCACGGAAGAAATACCGTGGATAAATCAATCGTTGATGACGCCATTGCCATGTGTGAGAGAATCCTTGCCGGTACGGATGACGCGGAACCTGCCGTTTCCATGGACGGAACACCTGTATTCTACGGATCAGCACATCTTCCGAATTACATGCCGGCATGCGGCGGACTGGCAAATATCCAGTACAGCAAAGATAACCTCCTAAGCTCGCAAACAAAGAAATACATGCCGGAAGATACACCCGTCATACCGGGCAGTAAGAAATAACACGGAACATATGAAAAAACAGAAAACCAGATTCTACGAAGCGGATTACGCTGACGGCAGAAGAATCAGGGTATATGAAAATGACGGAGCGTATCACTCCGCCTGCTATATTGAAAAACCCCTCAGATTCCTGCCTGTATTCCGTTACATGCGCGCCTTTAATAAAGCCTTTGATCTGAAGCAGGATATTAATACTGTCCTTCTGATCGGCGGAGCCGGTTACGGCTGGCCGAAGTATGTCCTCAGTACATATCCGGATATCTCAATGGATGTTGTGGATATTGATTCTGATGCCTATGAAAATGCA
>CACXDM010000162.1 GCA_902766435.1 uncultured Erysipelotrichaceae bacterium
GATGCCGCAAGAGAAGGCGGACTGAAGTTCTGAGGAAAGGAGAGTAATACATAATGGCAAATGAACGCAGACCTTTCAGAAGGCGTGGACCTAAAGAGTTCGAAGATGTAGTAGTCTCCATCAACCGTGTCAGCAAAACCGTCAAAGGTGGACGCAGAATGCGTTTCGCAGCACTTGTTGTTGTAGGCGATAAAAAAGGAAGAGTCGGATTCGGCATGGGTAAGGCAGCAGAAGTTCCTGATGCAATCAAGAAGGCAACAGAAGCAGCTACCAAGTCCGTATTCAGAGTAAATCTTGTTGAGGATAACAGAACGGTTCCTCATGCAGCAGTAGGCGTACACGGCGCAAGCCAGGTATTCCTCGCACCCGCTGCTCCCGGTACGGGAGTCATCGCCGGTGGTGCTGTCCGTTCCATCCTTGAGCTTGCCGGCGTCAGTGATGTCCTTTCCAAGGTCATCGGAAGCCGTACACCGGTAAACGTTGTATATGCAACACTGGACGCGCTGAAGAGCATGCGTACAGTTGAGGAAGTTGCGAAGATCCGCGAAAAGAAAGTCGCTGAAATTCGATAAGGAGGAACTCTGATGAAACTGAATGAAATGAAGGCAGCAGACGGCGCGCGTTTCACATCCAAGAGAATCGGAAGAGGACAGGGATCAGGAAACGGCAAGACAGCCGGCAAGGGCCAGAAGGGTCAGAACTCCAGAAGCGGCGGAGGCGTCGCAATCGGTTTTGAAGGCGGACAGACACCGTTCTTCAAGAGAATGCCGAAGAGAGGATTTACGAATTTCACTCGTAAGGAATATGCAATTGTAAATGTTGAAGATCTGAACAGATTCGAAGACGGTGCTACAGTTGACTTTACTGCTCTGAAGGCAGCCGGTCTGGTTAAGAAAGAACTCGATGGCCTGAAAGTCCTGGGCGGTGGAAAGCTTGAGAAGAATCTTACTGTTAAAGCTGATAAGTTCTCCAAGAGCGCGCAGAAGGCTATTGAAGAAGCAGGCGGAAAAGCAGAGGTAATCTGACCATGATGCAGACGTTCGCCAGCATGTTCAAGAATAAGGAGATCCGCAATAAGATCCTCTTCACTCTGGCAATGCTGTTGATCTATCGCATCGGTTCAGCAATTCCGGTTCCGGGTGTAGACGCTTCTGCACTCGCAGCACAGATCGCCGACAACTCCCTGCTCAGCATGATGAACCTGCTGGGCGGCGGAGCTCTGGAAAGATTATCTGTATTTGCGATGGGTGTTTCCCCGTATATTACCGCCAGCATTATCATCCAGCTGTTAAGTATGGATGTCATACCTGCTCTGACCGAGTATACAAAATCCGGTCAGACAGGTAGAATGAAGATAGAAAAGATCACCCGTTATCTCGGTGTCGTTCTTGCGTTTGTACAGGCATATTCGCTTGTATACTCGTTTGACAGACAGTATCAGATTCTGGAAAACAATTCGGTTTCCGGTTATTTGTTCACTGCAACCGTCATGACAGCAGGTACGATGTTCCTGATCTGGATCGGTGATAAGATCTCTGTCAGGGGTATCGGCAACGGTCTTTCCATTATTATCTTCGCAGGTATTGTATCGAATATGCCCGCATCCTTCGTTCAGGTCTATACGATCCTGACAGGCGGCGCATCGCAGGGTGAAGTATTCAACGGCGTACTGCTGTTTGTACTCTACTGTCTGCTCTATCTGGCCGTGATCATCTTCGTAATCATTATGGAGACGGCAGTCAGAAAGATTCCGATCCAGTACACGAACAGTTCAGGTATCCGCGGCGGCAGCGATATCACATATCTCCCGTTCAAGATCAACAGTGCATCGGTAATTCCGGTTATCTTCGCACAGTCAATCATGACGGCGCCGCAGATTATTATCAGTTTCTTCAATACGGATCTGTATAATAAACTGAACAGTTTCCTTTCACTGAACAAGCCGCTCGGACTTGCAATCTATGCATGTCTGACAGTTCTGTTCACATTCTTCTATACCGATCTGCAGGTGGATCCTGATCAGGTTGCCGAAAACCTCGGTAAATCCGGAGCGTATATTCCGGGTATCCGTCCGGGTTCGGAAACAAGAAGGTACCTGCATAAGGTAATCAACCGTATCACAGTTCTCGGAGCAGCTGCGCTGACAATTATTGCGGTCATCCCGTATCTGCTTCCAATGTTCACCAGTCTGCCGACATCTACCGCGATCGGAGGTACCGGTATCATCATCGTAGTCGGTGTTGCGATGGAAACATTCAACCAGCTGAAAGGTCAGCTGACGCAGAAGCAGTATCATGGTTTCTTAGGATAATCGAAACCGAGAAAGGAAAGGATAATGAATATTCTGATCATGGGTCCGGCAGGAGCAGGAAAGGGCACAATGTCCGATCTGATCCTCAAGGAATACGACATCCCGCATATTTCCACGGGTGACATGCTCCGTGAAAATGTGAGGAACAACACAGAGCTTGGCATAGAGGCAAAGTCCTATATGGAGGCCGGGAAATTGGTACCGGATGATGTCATCAATGCCATGGTTGAGAAGAGACTTCAGGAGCCTGACTGCCAGAAAGGCTACCTGCTGGACGGATTCCCCCGTACACTGGTACAGGCAGAGGCATTCTCTGAAATCGCTGACAAGATCGGCAAACCGGTCGAGTCTGTTATCGCACTTGAAGTAGATTTTGAGATTCTGAAAGAACGCATTACGGGAAGACGTATCTGCCCGAAGTGCGGCGCCATCTATCATATTAAGAACCATCCCAGCAAGGTCGAAGGCATCTGTGATGACTGCGGCGCTGAGCTCACACAGAGAAAGGACGATACAGTCGAACAGCTGACAGTCCGTATGGAAGAATATGATAAGAGCACAAAGCCGGTAATTGATTTCTATGAAGGAAAGGGTGTTGTCACTCATATCAATGCGGCTCAGAAACCGGATGTTGTATTTGGTGAAATTAAAGAGGCTTTAGGAAAAATTGCTTAAGCTGAAATCTTTGGCCGGGAAGGGAGAATCATCCCCCTTCCCCGGTCTTATTGAAGAAAGAGAGAGTTAATGAGTAAACAGGATGTCATTGAAATTGATGGTATCGTAGAGGAAACACTTCCTAATGCCAATTTCAAGGTGAAACTTCAGAATGGTCATGAGATCCGAGCCCACGTTGCTGGTAAAATCCGTATGAATTACATTCGCATTTTACCGGGAGATCGGGTCACAGTTGAAATTTCGCCTTATGATTTAACACGTGGGCGTATAACCTACAGACACAAATAAGTCGAGGAGGCAAATGAAATGAAAGTTAGACCGTCAGTAAAACCAATTTGTGATAAGTGCAGAGTGATCAAGCGCAGAGGCGTTGTCATGGTAATCTGCTCAAACCCGAAGCATAAGCAGAGACAGGGTTAATCAGGAGGAATAAGAAAATATGGCTCGTATTGCTGGTGTAGATATTCCGCGTAATAAGTGCGTAGGCGTATCTCTTACATATATTTACGGTATCGGCCCGACAACAGCGAAAAAGATTCTCGCAGCTTGCGGCATCGATGAAACCATCCGTGTCAAAGATCTGACAGACGCTCAGGAAACTGCAATCCGTCAGCAGGTCGACTCGATCAAGACAGAGGGTGACCTCCGTCGTGAAAGAGCTCTTGATATCAAGAGACTGATGGAAATCGGAAGCTATCGCGGACTTCGTCACAGAAGAAGCCTGCCGGTACACGGTCAGCGTACACGTACAAACGCACGCACGAGAAAAGGTCCGCGTCGTACAGTCGCGAACAAGAAGAAGTAATTAGGAGGACGATATGGCAGCTAATAAACAGAAGAGAGGTACTGCGGTTCGTAAGAAGAAAGTCCGCAGAAATGTCGCCAAAGGCGTTGCACATATTCATTCAACATTTAACAACACGATCGTCACAGTCAGTGATGAAGCAGGAAACGTTATTTCCTGGAGTTCTGCAGGAGCACTCGGTTACAGAGGTTCCCGTAAGTCCACTCCGTATGTTGCACAGCTCTGTGCTGAAGCAGCAGCGAAATCCGCTGTACAGCAGGGTATGAAGAGTGTTGAAGTTAATGTTAAGGGTCCGGGTGCCGGCCGTGAAGCAGCTGTTCGTGCACTGCAGACAGCAGGTCTTGAGATCACAGTCATTAACGATGTTACACCGATCCCTCACAACGGATGCCGTCCGCCGAAGAGACCGCGTGGTTAATTGAGAGAACAGGAGGATTGTTGCATGCAGAAATTTGAACGCGCCGATTTTGAAGTACAGGAATACGTAGAGTCTGAAAATTACGGTAAGTTTGTTCTTTCTCCGCTGGAGAGAGGTTTTGGTACAACGATCGGGAATGCGCTCCGCAGAGTCCTGCTTTCCTCCCTGCCGGGAGCAGCGGTATTCTCCATCAAGGTTGACGGAGTTTACCACGAGTTCACATCGATCCCGGGTGTTAGAGAAGATGTCACTATGATCATCCTTCAGCTGAAGAAGCTGATCATGAAGATTGAGGATGATGAAATCTATAATCTGCAGATCTCTGCAAAGGGACCCTGCACCGTGACTGCCGGTGATATTATCTGTCCGGCACAGGTAGAGATCCTGAACAAAGATCTTGAGATTGCGCATCTTGAACAGGGTGTCAGCCTCGAAATGGAACTCAAGGCTAAGAACGGACGCGGATACGTCAGTTCCGATGACAACAAGCGCGAAAATCAGAACAGTTCACAGGGTATCGGAACGGTTTACACTGATTCGATCTATACACCGATTGAAAAGATATCCTACAATGTTGAACCCGCCCGTGTTGGACAGGATGTTAAGTATGACAGCTTGGAAATGGAGATTTGGACAGACGGTTCGATCACTCCGCAGAAAGCACTGGCAATGGCAGCTAAGATCCTGATTGATCATCTGGATATCATCTCCGGTATCAACGAAGATGTTCTGAATATGGACGATGTCATTAAGGAAGGTACAACAGAGCAGCCGAACAAGGGACAGCAGATGATGATCGAAGATCTTGATCTGTCCGTACGTTCCTATAACTGCCTGAAGCGTGCCGGCATTCAGACTGTCGAAGAATTGACACAGAAGACCGAGGATGAAATGATGAGAGTCCGTAACCTCGGTAAGAAATCTCTCAAAGAGGTAAAGGACAAGCTCATCGAACTCGGACTTGGATTTAAGTCCTTTGATTAATTGGAGGAAATGAAATATGTGGAATCGTAGATTTGGAAGAACAGCCGACCATCGTAAGGCTATGCTTAGAAACCTCGCTACATCTGTTATTCTTTACGGTAAGGTAGAGACAACAGAGGCGAAGGCAAAAGATTTGCGTTCTGTTGTAGATGAACTGATCACACTCGGTAAGAAGGGTGATCTCGCTTCCCGCCGCAGAGCTGCGGCATATATCCGCAACGTAGTAGCGGATGAAGCAACACAGCAGACTGTACTGCAGAAGCTGTTTGATGAGGTTGCTCCAAAGTATAAGGACCGCACCGGCGGCTACACACGTGTTGTCAAGACAGGACAGCGCCGTGGTGATGCTGCACCGATGGCATTCATCGAACTGGTTTAATCACTTACGCAAGACCTGTATGCATATGGTACAGGTCTTCTTTTTTTGGAGGCAGGCAATGAAATACGGCGAAACAGTTGAAGTCAGCAGAGCAGTAAGAAATCACTTCGGGCTTACTGCAAAAGGCAGGGAAGATCCTGTTGTCAGGAAATGGCTCAGAGATACGGACCCCAGGTGTCTGATTGTTCTTCTGATTGACGCAATGGGAACGAGTATTCTGGAAAAGCATCTGGACAAGGATGATTTTTTCCGCAGGAATACCGTCAAAAGCATAGCGGCAGTATTTCCGCCTACCACGACTGCTTCCGTAACTTCGATCGTGACTGGGAAGTATCCTTGTGAAACAGCCTGGATGGGATGGAATCAGTATTTCCCGGAAATAGATGACAATGTCATTATGTTTCTCGGAAAGAGCATGTACGGATATAAAGAATACGGATCCTATCCGGAAGAGATGTTTCCGGCTGAATATCAGTTTGAAACAATGCGGAAAATGGGGATAAAAGCCGATTCTGTCTGGCCGCGCTGGGGAGAAGCACATCCGTCGGAGACGATTGAGGAAATGGCGGAGAATATCCTGAAGCTGGCAGATGATCCGGATATGGAATATATCTATGCCTATTGGGATGAATTTGATTCACTGCTCCACCGGACCGGTCCTTCAGCTGCTGAAGCGGGAAGCGAACTGCGGCATATCCAGAGTGTGATTGAACATATGACTGAACGGCTGCCGGAAGACTGCGCGCTGATGGTCATTGCCGATCACAGCCAGATTGACATTACGACACGGCGTCTTGACGAGGATTCGGAAATCTGTGAGATGCTCGAACATGATCCCGCGCTTGAACCGAGAACGATTGCCTTTTATGTCAGACCTGAATACAGAGAAAGGTTTCCGGAAGTATTCACGGAACGCTATGGCGATATATACCGTCTGTATTCAAAGGAAGAAGTGCTTAAGAAGCATCTTTTCGGTGAAGGACCTGAGAACCCGGGATACGCGCAGTTTATCGGAGATTTTCTGGCGGTTGCCTATACGCCGGTTACTCTTTGCTGGAAACGCCCGGGTGGGAAAGGCGATCACGCGGGAGGAATGGAAGAAGAGGCATATGTTCCTCTGATTTTGATTCCTTATGTTGAATCATGAGAAAGACTGATATAATAGTAGCCATGGTTAAGAAAAGATGGATTGCTGTCTTATGTCTGATGCTGGCAGGATGTGCCGGTACGGCGCCTTCCGGTTCCGTGACTGCCGCCTCTGCTTCCGCATCCGAAACGGCAGCTGAAGATACATATGACGCTTATCTGAAAGCGAATCAGAACCGGGTGTCCGCGGATTCATACACGGCTTCCGTCAGGAGTTCGTACCGGATGAAGTTCAGTGATGAAACATATGATGTCTATGGTATGGACGGCGTACTGGAGATCATGAATCTCTCAGCAGATCCGACTGCCCATATTGAGCAGCATTTTGACTCAAACGGCATGGCTTCATCCATAGACGGTTACTATTACGGCGGCAGGCTTTACAACACATACAACGGTGTGAAATACTATGAGGACCTTTCGCTTCAGGATCTGAAGGGATTGATGCTGGTGCCGATGGATCCGGCAGTCATGATGCAGGATGAACTGAATTCGGTTACCGTGAATACGGATGAGCAGGGGAACACTTCCTATGTGCTTGTTCCGAAAGATCCGGCTTCACTGTTTTCCGGAAGATATGACTTCCATGATCTGGGCGGATATGATGATTTTGAAGTGAAAAGCGCCGCGGTCACGGACACATTTGATCAGGCAGGTCACTTCATTTCGGAAAAGGCGGAGTTTCTGGTCAGTTTCTCCTATCAGGGTGAAGTGATTGAAACGGAATACACGGGTATCATCGAGTATATTCTGCCGGACGAAACAGTGGTTGCAATCAGCGATGAGCAGAAAGCTGAACATGCCGAATATGTCAGTGTTCCGGAAATTGATACTGAGGCAATCGAAACAATGACGGTTGATGATGACAGTCCGGAAGCGACGGTTGCGGATACATTCCGCAAAAGACTTGTCTCACGTCTGAATTATACAGAGACATCCGACGGAATTTACCGGGTGGAATTCAACGGCACCGAGGCATATGTCATTAATTTCAACAACTCAACATTTGAGTATTCCAATTATTCAATTGTCTATTCATACAGCTGGAAAGGCGATGTTGGCAGTATGGGAGGCTGTACCTATCAGTTTGCCGCAGATACGTCATCCAGCGGATGCGAAGACACTACCGTGGAGACAATCCGGAATGTAAAGAAATTCTTACAGATGGAGTTGTATTACTGCGGACTGTCACTGAACGATTTACAGAACGAAACAAATCAGGAGGGTTGAGATGAGAGCAGTCATTTCCGTAGTAGGCAAAGACAGACCCGGCATACTTGCGTTTGTCGCGAACAATTGTGCCGTCAGAAATATCAATATCGTTGATGTAACACAGAAGGTTCTGCAGGATCTGTTTACCATGATCATGATCGTTGATATTCCCGAAGATCTGGATAACTTTCATAAAGTGGCGGATGAGATGGAACATGAGGGCGATGCAGAAGGCCTGAAGATCCATGTCATGCACGAAGATATTTTCAATGCGATGCATACAATCTAGGGGCGGCTATGAGAACAAAACGCAGAGATAATATTCTTGAGACGATCCGGATGATCGATGAGGAATGTCTGGATATCCGTACGGTAACGATGGGCATCTCACTGCTTGACTGTGCCGATACGGATATTGACCGTTCCTGTGAAAAGATCTATAAGAAGCTGACGGAGAAAGCAAAGGATCTGGTCAGCACAGCGAGGGATATCTCCCGTGAGTACGGTATCCCCATTATCAACAAGAGAATATCGGTTACCCCGGTTTCACTTCTGGCAAGTGTCAGCGGCGGTGACTGTGTCAAATATGCAAAGACACTGGACAAAGCTGGAAAGGACCTTGGCGTTGACTTTATCGGCGGTTTTTCCGCTCTTGTGCAGAAGGGAATGACGGAAGGGGACAGACTTCTGATTGAAGCGATTCCGCAGGCTCTGGCTGAGACGGATCTGGTATGTTCCAGCGTCAATATCGGTTCCACCAAAGCCGGCATCAATATGGATGCGGTCAAGCTGATGGGTGAGACTGTACGCAGAGCGGCGGAACTGACGAAGGACAACTGCTGCTTCGGCGCCGCAAAGCTTGTCGTATTCTGTAATTCCGTTGAGGATAATCCGTTTATGGCAGGCGCGTACCATGGCATTACCGAACCCGATTGTGTAATCAATGTCGGCGTTTCGGGGCCGGGCGTTGTACGGAATGCGGTCAAGGAAGCCGGACCTGAGGCTTCAATGAATGAAATTGCCGAGATTATCAAGAAGACAGCGTTCAAGATTACAAGAATGGGTCAGCTTGTCGGTATGGAGGCCAGCAGGAGACTGAATGTACCGTTCGGTATCGTGGATCTTTCACTTGCGCCTACACCGGCAGTCGGTGACTCCGTTGCGAAAATCCTGGAGGAGATCGGTCTTGAGGAATGCGGCGGACCGGGTACTACTGCATGTCTGGCAATGCTGAATGACGCGGTGAAAAAGGGCGGAGTTATGGCTTCAAGCAATGTCGGCGGACTCTCCGGCGCGTTTATTCCCGTTTCGGAAGATGCGGGTATGATTGCGGCTGCGGAGTCGGGAACACTGACAATCGAGAAGCTTGAGGCAATGACGGCAGTATGTTCCGTCGGACTGGATATGATTATCGTCCCCGGCGATACAAGCGCGGAAACACTCTCTGCCATTATTGCGGATGAAGCAGCGATCGGTATGATCAACAACAAGACGACTGCCTGCAGGCTGATTCCGGCAATCGGTATGGATGCCGGTGATCATCTTGTCTTCGGCGGTCTTCTCGGAGAAGGACCGGTTATGCCTGTCCGCAGAACGGATGCATCTGTAATGATTAACCGGGGAGGAAGAATTCCTTCGCCGATACACAGTCTGAAGAATTAAGGATTACGGGAGAAAGCGATATGAAAACAGAGACAGAAATCAAGGAGCTGCTGAGCAGGGCGCTGACAAATGACCGCCAGGCACTGGCAGAGATTCTGAATGAATATGGTCCGAAGATGTTTTATGAAACCAGACTGTTCTTTTATGACCGCAAGGCAGCGAAGGAAGTGGAACAGAATGCTCTGCGCGCAGCGTTTTCAAAGCTGAGAGAGGCTGCGGATGCAGACAACGTCGATGAATGGTTCTCGGACTTTGTGGAAAAGGAAGCCCTGAAGAACATTCTTCCGGTTGATGATCCGGGGGAACAGTATGATGACTATACGGAAACAGATGAACTGGTAACTGCATATTCTGATGTACCTGAGGGAAGAGAAGAATGCATGGCAGAGATTCTCAAGGTGCTGGATGCCCTTCCTGCTGATGAGCGGACGGCTGCTGTACTTCATTTCTATAAGCATCTTTCCGTTTATGAAACGGCTGCCAAGATGGGAATCTCAGCAGGAGGTGTCAGAACACTGCTGACATCCGCAAAGGCAAGAATCCATCAGTCAGGGGAAGATCTCGGCACATTCATCAGCGCCATTGATGAAATCCATCCGGACTCGACACCGCCTTCCGAATCCACACTGAAGATTGAATCATTTGTTCAGAATCCGGAAGAAGCGCAGCCGACAATCATGGTTTCGGGACTGCAGGAAGTGGCGGAAGCAGGACAGACAAAGCCCTTTGCCGAAAAAGAGGAAGAAAAGGAAAAGCCAGTCTTCAAGGAGCCTGAGCCGGCAGACGTATACGATGATTATGATGAAGATGATGACGAGGATGACATCAACAAGCTTGGTGTATTCTTAAAGATTTTCTTTACCGTATTGATTCTCGGCGCTCTTGCGTGCGGCGCGTACTACTGGTTCTATATCCGTACCGGAACAGAGGATGTCGGAACCATGCCCGTTGTTACGGAAACGGAAACACCTGAGGCTACTCCGGAAGTGACAGAGACACCTGAACCCACTCCGACACCGACACCGGAAGTGACGGAAGAGCCGGATGACGGTACAATCGGTACATTGACCGTAATTGTTAATCAGCTGAATGTCAGAAGCGGTCCGGGCACAAATTACCGTATTGTAAAGACAGCTTCATCCGGAGAAGAATATGATGTATATGATGTTTCCGAAGACGGAACATATACCTGGTATCAGATCGATGAAGACCAGTGGGTCGCTGACGCAAACGGCGGTATGGTCACCTACGTTGAAAAATAAAACTGAAACGGAAGCAGTGCCTGTGTAAGGTGCTGCTTTTTCCGATAAAAAAAGAGAACGTTCAGTTCTCTCATGATGTATATTTTGTGCCTCTGCGGCGGAATTTACGGATAGCGGTACCGTACTCGGCAGCCTGACGCATTGCCTCTTTGACATTGGATCCCATACGGGAATATCCGAGAAGCTCTGCTGTCGCACGGGACAGTTCTTCGTATTCCATACTGCCGTTCTTTTTCAGGACAGCGGCCATTGCATTTGTGATCTCAGGTACAGGTACGTTTGTGACATCTCTGCAGGAAAGGTCATCCTTTCCGAACAGACGGTACTCGTTATACGTTTTCGGATCCTGAGTTCTCCGCCAGAATACAACCGTATCGTTTTCGATTGTTGTCCGCAGACCCATATCGCTCAGAATACTGATCATCAGTGTGCGGACATTACTGCCTGCTTTCCAGATATCAAAACTGTTGATGACTCGTTTGATCAGAAGCCATTCCGTGATCGGGGCTTCTTTTTTAATGACACTGCGGATTCTGTGCCGGATTTCGTCATCCATGGAGCCTTCAAGAAATGTCTGAAGACCGCATGAAGTGAAAGGGAGATCCGTAACAGTATAAATACTTTCTTTTACGGCTGCCATATTTCTTTCCTTCCTGTTTTGAGTATAACACGGCTAACCTGATGTTTGACACTTTTGTCAGGATATTTCCCGTCTTACCATCTGATATCCGATACCGATATGTGTCCGGATCAGGTCTTCTGTCTCCGTGTCTGTTTTCAGCTTCTTTCTGAGTGCGGTCATATATACCCGCAGGGAAATAATGTCGGAATCCATCCGGCTTCCCCATATATGATCAATAATATATGAATGTGTAAGTACCTTTCCTACATTGCGGGCAAGCAGTGTAAGAAGTTTATATTCAATTGATGTCAGATGTATTTCCTGGTCGTTGATGCGTACGATATTCGCCGCGTAATCAATTGAGAGTTCACCGTTGATGAATACGGCATTTTCCTCTTTTCTGCTGGAAATATACTGCATTCTTCTGCCGGCTGCCCGGATCCTTGCCAGAAGTTCGTCAATCGAAAACGGTTTTGTCAGATAATCATCTGCGCCGCTGTCGAGAGCAGTAATCTTGTCGGAATCCTCTCCTCTGGCACTGATGATGATAATGACGGCGGATGACCAGGCACGTATTGTCCTGATGACTTCAATTCCGTCAATATCGGGAAGACCGAGGTCAAGCAGGATGAGATCCGGCTTCCTGGAAGCGCAGAGTGAAATGGCTTCACTTCCGGTTGAAGCAGTGATATATGCGTAGTTGTTTATTTTCAGTGTGGTTGTAATCAGGCTGGAAACAGATCTGTCATCTTCCACAACCAGTATCATCATTTCATTCGTCATTTTGTTCTGCCTCCTCCGCTTTCAGGGAAATACGGAATACCGTGCCGTTTGGAATATTATCGAATACTTCGATTGTACCATCATGGGCTTTCATGATCATCTCACAGAGATTCAGACCGATTCCCATGCTGCGGTAGCTGTCGGACAGTGTTTTATTGCCGCTGTAGAACAGCTCGAAGATGTGCGGTTTGTCTTCGTCGGATATACCGGGTCCGTTATCGGCGACACTCACATAGATTCTGCCGTCTTTTAATGTATCGCTGACAACGATCTCCGATCCGGCCGGGGTATATTTTACTGCGTTGTTCAGAAGGTTGACCAGAACCTGAACAATGAGCTTTGCGTCAATATCGGCGTAATATGCTTCAGAGTCAAATACGGTTCTGACCGTATGATCCGGATGGGAGTTCATATGCCGGATACTGTCTTCTATCACGTCTTCAATGTTCTCCACCGATTTATTCAGATAGTGCTGATTCTCAAGCTTTGTCATGGAAAGAATGTTTTCCATCTGTGATACGAGCCATTGTGAATTATCCATAATATCTTCACAGATGGCTTTCTTGTCTTCTTCACTCAGGGCCTTTTCATTCAGTACCAATTGATTTGCGTTGCCGTAGATTGCCGTGAGAGGGGTTCTCAGATCGTGGGAGATTGAACGGAGAAGACCGGCTCTGAGTCTTTCATTTTCAGCTGCTACGGCAGCGTTTTTATGCTCAGTCGCGAATCTTTCCGTATCCAGCGCCATCGTGAATTCGTGGATGATCGAAAGCAGGATCGTATGTTCAAAGTCAGTAAACGGTTTTCCGTTCATGTCTATGGCGAGAATACCGTACTGCCATTCCCCGGAATAGATACTGAAATACCGGCATTTGTAAGAGGAAAAGTGGGAAGTGAACGCGCCGGAATGATGGTTGTTTTCCATCGTCCAGAGAACAGCGTCCTTTTCATCAGGATAGGTTTCCGGTGTTTCGGCTGTTTCCGGAACAGCGTATATATCCGGATCTGCTTCAGGGGATGACGCATGATAGAAATATACGGTTCTGTTCAGAAGACTCACCAGCTGCCGGCAGGTTATACGGATAATCTCTGTTCTGTCCTCAGCCTGTTCCAGGTGATTCGATGTATCCAAGAGCACTTTGGCCTGATAGGCGTTTTCGGCGGATATTCTGGCAATGGACTTCAGTCTTGCGGCAAGTGATCCGGTAATCAATGCGGCAATAATGGTGACAAAATAGGTGACCAGATATGCCGGATCATAGACGAACAGGGAAAACCGCGGATCAATGAACAGATAGTTGAACAGCAGAATATACAGAACAGCTGAAAGCAGACCGTAAATCCTTCTTGATGTCAGCACCGAGGCAATCAGGACCGCAAGAAGATAGACGGTAATGATATTCGCGTTGCTGTATCTGGAATGATAGAACCAGAAAGAAATCAGAGTGGCTGCCGCCATGACGGCAAGTACGGTCAGAAGATCACGCAGATTCCAGAAAACGGATGATTCCTGCTTCTGCATCTGCGGGAAGGAAGACGCAATGGCCGCGGGAATGACATGGATATCGACATCCGGCAGAGACTGCATCAGCTGCTCGGGGATTGATTTCCGTGTCTGCAGTATATGTGACGGCGCGCTGTAACCGAGAAACAGATCGGTAATACCGACCCGTTTGGCATATTCGGAGATTGTCAGTGAAATATCATTGCTTTCCAGCGTATGTATTTCGAATCCGAGTTCTCTGGCCAGTGCGATATTATCCAGAAGCTGGGCATCCCCGGAAATATCATAACCGGGCGCTCCGACATACAGGGCAATCGGCGTGCGGGATGAGGCTTCTTTCAGTTTGGCAGCTGCCCTGATCACTCTGGGGTTGCTTGGTGAAGAGGACAGACATGCCAGTATGACAGGCCGGTAGTTCACGGAAACAGCTGCGGTTTCTTTGTTCATTCTGATCATACCTTCTATTTTATTAGCTATCAGTAATCATGAAAGATTAATCTGATGGGAATTCCGTGTGATTTTATCCTCATTTTTTCCGGCGTCTGAAGTATCCTCTGCGGTCAGATACGGCAGTACATTGTTTTCTCTGACCCGGAATCCGCAGCGGCGGAGAAAGGAGCGGATGGCTGAAGTGATTTTGCTTTTCCTGCTTGTCTGCAGCACTTCACGGTAAGGAGTAAACTCCTTCATCAGGAAGTACAGTACGACACGCAGAAGAATGACGGAGAATGCAAATCCGGCAAAAATGATAAAGGCTACCATAATGACGCTCCTAAAGATCAAATGTCTTCTGTATGTTTTCCAGTTTTCCGAGTACAAGCATGTTCTGGCCCTGACGCAGAACGGTATTGTTTGTGATATTCATATTCATTTTTCCGTCTTTGACGGCGAGGATATTCAGGTTATAGCGGTTCCGTACACCGAGATCACCGATCTTCTTTCCGTCCCAGCGGGAAGGCACGGCAACCTCAAATATGGAATAACCGTCCATCAGTTCGATGTAGTTTGAGATATTGTCGGAACTGTAGCGGATTGCCGTCCAGCTGCCGAGTTCACGTTCCGGGAATACAACCGCAGAAGCACCATTGCGAAGCAGGAACTTCTCCTGTGAACCGGTAGTGGCACGCGAGATGATCTTCTGTGCGCCGAGTTCATCAAGAAGGAATGTGGTTTCCAGAGAACTCAGAAAGTCATCGCCGATCGCCACAATGCAGAGATCATAGTCTCTTACACCGATTGTTTCCATGAATTTACGGTCGGTGCTGTCACCGATCTGGGCGTTTGCGGTGTAGGGGAGAATTCTGTCGATTCTCTCTTCATTCTTATCCACTGCCAGTACCTGGTGTCCCAGATCATGGAGTTTCACTGCGGTATACAGGCCGAATCTTCCGGCGCCGATAATCAATACGTTTTTTCTCATTTTGTTCTCCTATCCTACGGTAACCTTCTCGACCGGCAGTCTGGCAGCAGCTTTTCTGCGCGGACTCAGCAGGGCATATGCCAGTGTGGTTCCGCCGACTCTGCCGAAAAACATGAAGAAGATCAGTATATATTTCGAAACGGGTGACAGATACGGGGTGATGCCGGCGGTAAGACCGACTGTTCCAAGAGCGGAAGCGCATTCGAACATTGCGGTAAGAACCGGTATATTCTCGACTCCCGAAATGATTACGGTACCGAGAAGCAACATCAGAATATAAACAGTCATCAGTGTCAGGGCATTGTGAATGACATCTATATCAATTCTCCGGTTAAAGCAGTTTACGTTTTCCCGTTTGTGAAGGTATGAATTGGCTGTCAGCATCATGACTGCGATTGTTGTTACCTTCATTCCGCCGGCAGTGGAACCCGGAGCTCCGCCGATGATCATCAGGAAGATTGTGATCAACATGCCGTTTTCCGACATCTGTCCGTAATCATATGTATTGAATCCGGCTGTACGCGGTGTGACAGACTGGAACATCGAATACAGGATCCTTTCCTTCATCGGATAAGCGCTGAATTCAATAAGGAAGAAATACAGAAACGGCAGAATCAGCAGAATGCTTGTGACAGTCAGGATGATTTTTGTCTGAAGCCGGAGCTTTCTGAACCGGAATCTGTTCTTCAGAAGATCATCCCAGGTGAGAAAACCGATACCGCCGGTAATAATCAGAGTCATGATTACAACATTTACCCATGCATTGGATGCATAGGATGTTAAGGAAGAAAACGGACCATGCATACCCATCAGATCAAATCCGGCATTGCAGAAAGCGGAAACCGAATGGAAGAGGGAATAACCCAGCGCCGGGAAGAACGCGTACTCCTGCAGGAATACGGGAAGCAGGCAGAGTGTTCCGATACCTTCCATGATGATGGTGCCGAACACAAAGAACTTCGTAAACCGTATGATTCCGCCGATCTGATGGGCGGAGATCGCATCCTGCATCGTAACCCGCTGAAGGATACCGATCTTTCTGTTTGTCAGTGTCATTGCGGCAACTGCCACGGTAATCACGCCAAGACCGCCGATCTGAATCAGAATCAGGATGACTGTCCGTCCGAATACAGTCCACTGTATGGCTGTATCGTAAGCAATCAGACCTGTAACACATGCGGCGGAAGCGGATGTAAAGAGAGCGTTGATAAAAGGAACACTCTGTCCGTCGGCTGAAGCTGCCGGAAGTGTCAGCAGTACAGCGCCGATATATATAAGGAATATAAAACCGAGCAGGATCGCTCTGAATGAAGTCAGATTATCCTGTATCAATACCCGGAACTTCAGCATATTGTCTCCTTCTTTGATACATATATTCTGATGAAAGCTGTGTTAAATCGGGATTAAAGATCTTAACGCGGTATTAAAATCAGGTTAAAAAAAGAACCTCACGGTTCTTCTGCACAGTGTGACAGTTTCAGCCGAACACCCGGTTTCTGTATACTTCACGCGCTGTTTCGATGTATCTGCGGACAACGGGAGGACAGTCAGGCATACTGATCAGTCCGTATTCTCTGGTCCATTCCGTGCGCAGAGGTATTTTCATCAGGTCACTGACGGAGTAGATAAACGGATTGGCGGTAATCATGATCTGATCGGAATGACTGCATTCAAAGGCTGCGCCAACCTGATTATCCACATCATCACGCATAATCAGATGATCCGGATGATCCTGAAATACCGACTGTAATTCATGTAAGTATTCCTCCGGCAGCATCAGCGGGAACACAAGCACCGGATAGTTTTTCAGATCTGACAGAGAAAGACTGTCTGAAAAGGAAAGGGGATGTCCGTTTCGCATGGCCGCGAGATAATGCATTTTCAAAAGAGGAGTGAATTCAAATACATCCCGGAAAACATCCGTATCATTGCGGAATGTCTCACCGACATCCATGATGCCGTGCGCCACCCGGTATTCACCGCTGTGATTGGGATGAACGATACGTCGGATTTCCACTTCAGGATATTTTTTGGCAAATGCTTCATTGACAGGATTCAGCAGTACCTGATGTTCCACGGAACCGATCCTGATGAATTCGGTCGCAGATGTTCTGCGGCATTCGGTAACCAGTTCGTCCCAGTCACGCAGTATATTTTTGGCACCATGGAAGAATATTTCACCTGCTTCCGTCAGACGGGTTCCGGTACGTGAGCGATCCAAAAGACGGCATCCGACTTCCTCTTCCAGTGAATTGATCTGTTTCAGCATGGACTGCTTTGTGATATATGACTGATCCGCTGCTTTTGAAAAACTCTGTGTCTTCACAACGGTGATAAATGTCTTTAACTGTTCATTGTTCATGGTAACTTTTCCTTACCGTAACGGTAACATTCTTCTCATTCTCTGTCCAATCATTCCTCTGTAAGATGAAATTGGAATCGGAGGAGAAAATGAAAAGATTATTTGCGGCTGTTCTTACAGCATGTTTACTGGCTGGCTGCTCATCGTCAGCCGGCACTTCCGCTTCGTCTTCTCAGACAGCAGGCGAAGTGAAGTTTGCGAATCCCGGTACGTATTCGGCAACAGCTGCCGGCAGAAACGGGGAGATTAAAGTAACTGCAGAATTCAGTGAGAATGAAATTCTCAGCATCGAGACAGAATCACAGGAAACAGAAAATATCGGCGTAAAGGCTATGAACGAACTGAAGGAGGAAATCCTTTCCTCCCAGGCCGTTGACGTTGACGCAAAGACTTCCGCCACAATCAGCTCGGAAGCGTTCCTGACAGCACTGAAGGACTGTATCGTTCAGGCAGGCGGAGATCCTGAAAAACTTACAGGTGCCGCATCTGCTTCAGCCGGAACAGAGATCCGTACTGAAGCGGATGTGATTGTTGTCGGCGGCGGAGCTGCAGGCATGACGGCGGCGATTACGGCAAAGGAAGACGGTGCCGATGTCATTCTGATTGAAAAGTCAGGTGTTCTCGGAGGCAACACAGTCTGTGCTGCCAACGGCATCAATGCGGCAGATTCCAAGGTACAGCTGAACAATGATACATATAAGGAAAAGGGCGGCTCGGTTGAAGGACTGGAAAAGCTGCAGATGAATAATGATGACGCAAAGGAAAACCTGGTCAATGCATTTGCGGAAAACAGCGGAGAAGTCATTGACTGGCTGAGCGGCATTGGAGCTTCGTTTGAAGTGGATATTCAGGAAGATGAGAGAAATCCCGAACAGAATTACTATATGCTGAAGGATATGACAGACGGAACGACAGCAGTCAGTCTGATCAACCGTGTTTCCGCCGAACTGGAAAAACAAGGCATTACCGTATATTACAATATGGATGCGTATGAACTTATGACAGATGAAACAGGAACTGTTACAGGTGTGAAGGCAAAAGACGCAGACGGAAATGATGTCGTATTCAGTGCGAAGGCAGTACTTCTGGCTACAGGGGGATTCGGACAGAACAGCGAACTGGTCGGAAAGGTGAATCCGGCTCTGGCAAATGCCGTTACGGATGAGATCGCGCCTACAACAGGTGAAGGACTTCTGATGGCACAGGCAGTCGGTGCGGATGCGGTGAATCTTGACAGCATTCAGACATTCCCGGCTGTTATCCCCGGTTACGGAATGATTCTTCCGTTTAATCTTCCCGGTGGTTTTGTTCCGGATGCGCTGTATGTGAACAATCAGGCACAGCGGTTCACGGCAGAGGGATTTGAAATTCCCGATGCGATTCTGGCACAGGATAAGGGTGAGGTATTCTGCATCTTTGATGACAGCGGAATGAATGACGGAATGAAGACACTGCTGAATAACGGAATTGTTGTTTCCGGTGAGAATGCGTCTGAACTGGCTGAAAAGCTCGGTCTTGACGGAGCTGCGCTGCAGGCATCAATCGATGCGTTCAATGAGGATATCGCAGACGGAACAGATGATGCGTTCGGCAGAGCGGAAAACCTGAATCCGATTGAAGGAACACTGTACGGCTACCGTTTCGGGGTTGGTGCGCATTACTTCATGGGCGGTCTGCTGATTGACGAAAAGACGCACGTACTCAATACGGAAGGCAAACCGATCAGCGGTCTCTATGCGGCAGGTGAGGTTACGGGCGGCTTCCACGGAACCTTCAGAGTGGACGGATCCGGTCTCGGAGATTCCTTCACATTCGGAAGAATTGCCGGTCATACCCTGGCAGAAGAAACCAAATAAAAGGCGAAAGCAGGGAAACCCTGCTTTTACTTTGGCAGGCTTTAATTTTGTCTGCTAATTCAAAAAGCCATAAAATTCAACATATTTCGTTATTCTTTGCGAAATGACTGAAAATAGTTTAAAAAGTTTTAGCACTCAAGTATTGACAGTGCTAAAACAATGACTATACTAATAGATGTAAGGTGAAAGACCTGAAGAAAAGAGGTACTTAAGATGAGGTATTTGGCAAACAGAAACAACGATTTATTTGATGATATTTTCGACAGTATGTTCAGAGCTCCGGTTTATGGCGGAGAATCACTGATGAAGACTGATGTCCATGAGAAAGACGGAAAGTATCTTCTGGATGTTGAAATTCCGGGATATAAAAAGGAAGACGTAAAGATCAGTCTTTACAACGGTACACTGACAATCAGTGCCGAACATAACGAGACAAATGAGGAAAAGGACGCGAAGGGAAGAATCCTGCGTCAGGAAAGATATTCCGGCAACTGCTCAAGAAGCTTCTATGTCGGCGACGCAGTCAAGGATTCCGATGTTCATGCTTCGTTCAATAACGGTGTTCTGAGAATTGAAATTCCGACAGCACAGAGAAAAGAACAGGAAGAGAAAAAGTTTATCGATATTCTCTGATGAATAAACAGCAGACGTTATCGGAAAAGGAGGAAATGTTATGAGATTCATGCCAATGATGAAGAGAGATTTTGACTTATTCGAAGACGTATTCAATGTTCCGGTATTCCGGAATGAAACGCTGATGAAAACAGACGTCTATGAAAAAGACGGAAATTATGTAATGAAGATGGACCTCCCGGGCTACCGGAAGGAAGATATTCAGATCTCACTGGATAACGGGAATCTGAGCGTATCTGCCAACCGGAGCAACAGTACTGATGAGAAGGATGACCAGGGCAATATCATCAGACAGGAGCGTTTCACCGGAACAGCTTCGAGAACATTCTATGTCGGCAAGCAGATTACCGATCAGGATGTAAAGGCATCCTTTGAAGACGGTATTCTGACACTGACTGTTCCTTCGCAGAAAAAGAAGGAAATCGAAGAAAAGAAGTATATCGAAATTCTCTGACCCTGTGAAAATAGAATCAGAATTCTATGCCGGCTGACAAATGTCTGCCGGTTTTTTAATTCCCTTCTTTCGGAATAAACAGAACAATCCGGCTTCAAAGATGTGTCAATCTGCGAAAAATGCCTTATTCATGCGGTTTTTGAAGGATAACCGCTTGCAATTGAAGGAATACAAATATAAAATGAACAAGTTCGTTAGGAGGAAATCAAAATGACTAAGACTATTTTAGTTAAGACAAAGAAAGATATCGCAGACAGAATCGCCAATGAAATGGGCCTGTCCAAGAAGGCTGCTGCTGAAGCTGTTACTCTCGTATTCGAAGAGATTGCAGACACACTGAAGGACGGCGGAGAAATCTCCATCAACGGTTTCGGTAAATTTGAGATTTCCGAAAGACCTGCACGTCAGGGCATCAACCCCGCAACAGGCGAAAAGATCGAAATCGCTGCTTCCAAGTCTCCGAAGTTCAAGGCTTCCAAGACACTCAAGGACAGTGTTAAGTAATCGATTTTGTCAGAAAAATATAAATGATCGGAAAACAGCCGGAAACGGTTGTTTTTTGTTGTGCCCCTTGTAATCGTGTTTTGAGTCTGAGAAAATATGTTTACCAAAGGACAGATTTCCATGACAGAAGTTTTTAGTTATCTTCACGGGTTTAATTTTATTTCCGTATTCTTCCGCCTTGTTCTGGCGACGCTTTCAGCCGGTTTCATCGGCTACGGCAGAACAAAAAGACAGAAGACAGCCGGGTTCAGGACATTTATGCTTACCGGACTGGGGGCGTGTCTTTCTGTTTTGATTGCAATGTATCAGTATGAAATGATGAACGGCGCATGGGCACCGGTTGTTGCCGAGGTTGGCATGAAGTTTGATGCCAGCAGATATGCGGCAGCAGTAATCGGCGGCATCGGTTTTCTCGCCTCCGGTTCGATTATCGGCGCCTCACATCAGCAGGTTTCCGGTCTGACAACTGCGACCGGACTCTTTGCGTCGGTATGTATGGGAATTGCGGCAGGTGTCGGATTCTATGAAGTCGTCATCCTGGCAATGATTCTGATCTTTATCGCATTGAATCTTATGCAGCCGCTGGAAGGAAGATACAAGCGCCTGGCAAGAAATATGACTGTTTATGCGGAATTTGAATCCATGGATGACGTTGATGATATTACCTCTGTAATAAAGGCGAAAAACGCGAACATCTATGAAATTGATTTCGAGAGGACGGTCCGTACAGATGATCAATACCCTTCGGCGATCTTTTCGATCAAGCTCAGCCGCGAGAATACATCCCATTCGGATATGTTGTCGTCCATTGCGGAGCTTCCGTTTGTGATCTCGATTGAGGAACTGATTTCGTAGGAGGGTATTTATGTTGTCAATATTTGATGGAATCAGAGGATTGGATTTCCTCTCAGTAACAATCAGGCTGCTGACGGCATTTGCCTGCGGCGCTGTCATCGGTCTGGAACGGTCATATAAAAACAAACCGGCGGGTTTCCGTACGCATATTCTTGTCTGTCTCGGTGCCGCAATTGCCGCGATGACCGGAATGTATATCTATCTTTATGATCAGCTTCCTGCGGATATGTCAAGAATCGCAGCAGGTGTAGTCACCGGACTGGGATTCATCGGTGCCGGAACGATTATTGTCACAAAGAAAAACAAGGTTAAGGGTCTTACGACAGCTGCCGGTCTTTGGACAACCGGACTGGTCGGACTTGCCATCGGCACAGGTTTCTACGAAGGCGGTCTTCTTGGGACATTCCTGATCATTCTGATTGAAACATACTTCAACAATATCCGTGAAAAGATTATCTACGCGCCGGAATTCCGGATCGCTCTGAGCTATTATCACAGAACGGATCTGGATAAGGTTCTCCGTTATTGTAAAGATTCCGGTTTATCCATTTCCAATCTGCAGATTACCGGAAATACCGAATCAGGATCGGCAATCTACTCTGCTCTGATCAGTCTCAAGGCTGTCGGGAAGATCGAACCGGAGGAGATCGCGTCAGCTGTACGGAATATCAGCGGAATCATCAGCGCTGAGGTTATATGAAATGAAGCCATGTGCACCGGCACATGGCTTTGTCTTTTAATATGCGGTTTCTCTTATGTTTTTGTCTTTCGGCCAGGTGATCTTGTAAGCATACCTGATGACTTCCGTCTGTTTCGGCTTCAGCTCACAGTCCCACTTCAGTTCTCCGGTTGTCTCATTGAGCACTGCTTTGGCAAGATCGGAATGTTCAATGGTGATTGATTTGTCACGGGATATGGGAAGCTGGTCGAGAATCCGGATATTTACCGTCTCATCCTTTAAGGAAGTAACGGTGATCTCGTATTCATGATCGCGGATCTGCTGTGTTTTCAGCATGTTCAGCGATTTTTTCCGTTTCAGTTCCTTTCTCATTACACTGACTTTTTCGTCTTTGCCGAAGGAGATCAGGAAGGTATCTTCCGACATGTCGGGATCGATTGTGATATTGCCCGCGAACATTCCCTTCATGTATACCGAAGCAGTACCGCCGACCGTGACCGGAAGATCCGCTGTTTTCACTTCAGCAGTCAGGTATGCGTTATTACTGAGCTTCGGAACGGCTGTCAGCCGGTATTCGGCCTTGAGCGTGAACTGATTGAGATCCGCAGTTGTGCCTTCTGTTCCTTTAATGATTGTCCGTTCCTTATTTAATGCATACTCTGTCATTGTTTCGGAAGAGCTGACTTCTGCCTCATTTGTCGCAAGAATATCCAGCGCAGCTGTTTCTTCACTGTCTTCATACATCGGGGACATTGTTTTGGACATGCTTCCTGCGAAGCCTCCCACAGCCGCGTCTGCCATCAACGGCGCAGAAGCTCTCGCTCCGATATATTCCGGACGGAAGCTGACGTAAATCGGTTCCAGACGGGGGAGCCAGGAAGTGACGGAAGGGTTGCCGGTAAATAAAGTGACTTTGACATTCTCCCAGTCTTCCTGCGTGTTTTCCACGATCTTCGCTCTGACTCTGATCTCTATGTCGGAACCTGCTCCTTCGGTATGAATCTCATAGACGGGACGCCAGAACGCGTCTTTCTCAAAGTACTGAATTCTGAACGGGAAGCTTCCTTCCTTTTCGGAAACCAGATCCAGAGAGATATACGGTCTGTTTTCTTCTTCCATCTGGTCGGAGAGCGTTTTTTCCAGCTCCTTCTTTTCCTTTTCCTGTTCCCGGATGCGGCTGCGGATTGTCCGGAGTCTTTCCGGCAGACGGTCAATGTAGTTTTCCATATCCGTGATATTGACGGCAGTGGCTTTGGCGAAATGTCCGTTTTCCTTCCAGAGTGTAATCTGTTCCTTCAGGGTATCGATTTCCTGCTGCAGAGACGTGATCCGCTCAGCTGTTTTGGCGGAAGGTCTGTCATCACGGTCTTTCTCAGAAGACGGATCAACAGTTCTGATGTTGTTTCCGACAACGCCTTCCGGGAAGAAGAAACGTATTGTGTCGGGATCAGTACCGTTGGTAATGCCGTGAATCTGTACGGTGTTTGTGCCGGGCTTCAGATCAACCGTACCTGTACGCTGAACAATGGCGCCTTTTCGGTAAATCTGTACTTCCTTTACTGTTGTATTTATGCTCATATGGTAACCTCTGTTAAGCTGATTATACTATGGAATAAGGAAAAAGGGACTTTCGTCTCCGTGGCAATTATCCGAAATGATCTGACAGCAGTTTTTCGGCGCAGCTGATCTGCTGTTCCACCGCTGTCTTTTCCTGTGTCAGACGGCTGATCGCATCACTGACTACATCCGGCAGACTGCCGGGATCGTTCAGAACTGTTTTGATTTCCGCGATTTTCAGTCCTGCCCGTCTCATTTCCCTGATCCGCTTCAGTTTGTCCACCGCATCGTCATCATACAGCTTATAGTTCTGACCGCCGGAGCGCTCTGTCGGTTTGAGAAGACCGATCCGGTCGTAGTAGTATAACGTTTTTCGGGTGACATTCGCAGCTTGGCAGACTTCACCGACTGTTTTCATGGCTGTACCTCTTACGGGATTCATCGTAAAACCGTTCCCTGAGGAACGGTCAATGCTGTATTTTGCGCGATATTCCCAAGGCCGGAATGACCGTGGAGACGCCGGATTTCCATTGTATGAGGATACGTTTGTGAAGTAGAATATTGTCATATCTTTCAGGAGGAAACACGATGAAATGTCCTGTCTGCGGTAAAGAAATTAAAGATACGGAAACGGTATGCCCTGAATGCGGCGCAAGGCTGACGGAAACGGCAGAAACCACGGAAAATACAGAAGAAACAAATACGGAACAGATCTCTGAAACAGAGGAAATCCCTGCTGAAGAAACGGAACAGCCGGCAGCGCAAGAGGAAACACCTGATCAGGAACAGGAAAGTTCTGCTGTGCCTGATGAGCAGGTTCAGCCGGAAGAGGAAGTAAAGCAGGAAACAGAAGAAATAACAGAAACTGTTTCTGATGAAGAGAAGTCTTCTGAAGAAGAGGCGACTCAGCCGGAAGAGGAGACTGCGGCAGATACGGCAGCTGAAGCAGAAGAGAGCACTCAGGAAACTGCCGCCAAAGAGAAAAAGCCGCGCGGTAAGAAGCTTGGCTGGATCATTATTCTGGCAGCTTTGTTTATCGGAATTACATTCGGGCTGTTCGTTATGACGAAACGGGGCAGCGGAGCGGAAAAGACACTGAATGAGTACTATCAGACACTGAATCAGATGTATGATGTGGAAACGGTGGAAGATCTGACGTCTGTTTACCGTAAGATCTATACACTGACAATTCCAAACGAGGAATATTATGAGTCGCTGAAGGAATGGTACGGAGTTTCATCAAAGGATGAGCTGTTCAGTGAGATGGCGGAAATGAATTTCTCGTCACTCCGTGATCTGGATGAAGAACTGAGAAACAGATCGAAGTTTACATGGGTGATTAACGGAACGGAAGTTCTTGAACCCGCACAGGCAAAGGATTTACTGAATGCTTCGGCGGAAGTATACGGACTGGATAAACAGGCAGTCAGTGAAGTTGACCGGTTTGATGTGGCGCTGACTGACATGGATGCCGAACCGTTCACAACGGAACAGTCGGTCTATGTTTATCAGTACAACGGCAGATGGTATGTGATGCAGTAAAGGGGTGGGAAACCATCCTTTTTCTTTCGGCGCTCATGTATAATGAATCCGATGACACGAAATCAGAAAACAGACCGGACAGTCCGGCGAAGAAACAGACAATCTTTCCCCATACTGCCTCTGATCGGTGTTCTTGTGCTTGCGGTGATCTGCTGCGCGGTTATCCTGAAGAAGTCACGTCCCAAATGGGAACTGACGGTAAACGAGACATCCGACGCAAAAGGAAGAACATACCATTCTTATGACTGGCGTAATCTTAAACGTGACGGGGACAGACTGACATATGAAGATGAACATTATACTTCCGCCCAGGGAATAGATGTCTCTTCCCATCAGGATGAGATTGACTGGCAGGCGGTCAGTGAAGACGGCATTGAATTTGTTTTTCTGCGTGTCGGCTACCGGGGATATACCGAGGGAGGTCTCTTTGAGGACCAATACTTCAGAACCAATCTGATCGGCGCCCGTCAGGCCGGACTGAAAATCGGGGTGTATTTCTTCTCACAGGCAGTCTCTGCGGAAGAAGCCGTGGAAGAGGCAGAGTTCATGCTGGAGATTCTCGGTGACTCAAGACTCGATCTGCCGGTGGTGTTTGATATGGAGGAACCGGAGAACGGCGATACCGGACGTACGGAAATTCTCTCCCGTGAAGAACAGACTGCTTCCGCTCTGGCGTTTATGGAGCGTACGGCTGAGGCAGGATATTCCGTAATGATCTATGACAGCTCGGCGCGCTATGAGGACGATTATGATCTGACTGCTCTGCAGGGAATTAAAAAATGGACAGCCCGGTATGGTGATACACCTGACTTTCCATATGCGTTTGAAATATGGCAGTATACCGACAATGGATCGGTGGAGGGCATTGAGGGCGGTACGGATATGAATATCATGTTTCTGCCGAAGGACTAAATGTCCTTTTCTTTTGTGACAGTGCTGATATACTCCGCTTCAACAGTGCCGCGGGAAAGATTCCTTACGGCGTCCTCCGTATCTTCACGGTCGGAAAGAATCCAGGCAGTTACTGCTTCATCGTACTGAAGATCAATGATTTCGGTGTTTCTTCTCAGCCAGCCTTCAAGTGTTCCGGAAAGATCATACGGATAGCGTACGCGGTACTTTTTGACGGTAATCTCTTCTGTTTTGGCGGCGTTCGCAGCAGCCTGGGATACTGCTCCGGAATAGGCCCGGATCAGACCTCCGGCACCGAGTTTGACCCCTCCGAAATAACGGACAACGCAGGCGGCCGCATCACTGAGGCCGCTTTTTAAAAGACTTTCAAGCATCGGGACTCCGGCAGTTCCGGCCGGTTCATGGTCATCCGACGAACGGCGGATACTGTTGTTTTCACCGACGACAAAAGCCGTGCAGACATGTGTCGCATCAGGAAATTCTTTTCTGATCTTTTCGATATATGCACGTGCCTGTTCTTCTGTTTCCGTACGCATCAGGCAGGCGATGAAACGTGATTTATTGATTACCGTTTCTTCCCGGTATTCTTCTTTCAGCCGCATTTTCAACTCTTCCTCTTTTTTCCATTGTATAATAATCCGAAAGGATTGGACTATGGGAAGAATTAAACAGCTTGATTCACTGACAACGAATATGATTGCGGCCGGTGAAGTCGTGGAAAGACCGATGGGTGTTGTAAAGGAACTGGTGGAGAATTCCATCGATGCCGAAAGCACCAGAATCGATATTCTGATTGAAGAAGGCGGCATGAAGAAACTGACGGTCACCGACAACGGCACCGGTATGGACAGCGCGGATGCCGAGATGTCTTTTCAGCGTCATGCGACCTCCAAAATCCGTTCGCAGAATGATCTCTGGACCATTCATACACTCGGTTTCAGAGGTGAAGCTCTGCCTTCGATTGCCTCGGTTGCCAAAGTGACGATGACGACTTCCGACGGAAATGATTCTTCCCGCATCATTATTGAATACGGCAAAAAGATCTCTGCTTCTCCTTATCCGTGTGATCAGGGGACGGAGATTACCGTGGAAGGACTGTTTTACCGCACCCCGGCAAGACTGAAACATATGCGCAGCGCAGCGTATGAGTCTTCTCTGATTCAGGATGTTGTCCTGAAGTTTGCCTTGTCCCATCCCGAGATCTCCTTCCATTTATATAATGAGGGAAGGGAAACGTTCTCAACAAGCGGACAGGGTGATCTGCTTGAAGTGATCTTTCAGGCGTACGGCAGAAACGCGGCGGAAAATGCAGTTGAGGTTTCTTTCCGGGATTTTGACTATGAAGTGGAAGGGTATCTTCTGAAGCCGTCTGTCAGCCGTGCTTCGCGGAATGCGATGCATCTGTTTCTCAACGGCAGAATGGTGCGGACATATAAGCTGTACCAGGCTGTCAGAGAGGGGTATGATCAGCTGATCCCGGCCGGAAGATTTCCCGTCTGTGTTCTGAATATTACAATGGATCCGCATCTTCTGGATGTAAACGTTCATCCTTCTAAATGGGAGGTCCGTCTTTCAAAGGAACTGCAGCTTGAAACACTGCTGAGAACGGAAGTAAGAAATGCCATGATGGCTTCGATGCCTGCTCCGGCTGCTTCCCTCAGTGAGGCAAGAACCTATTATTATGAGCCGCTTTCATTTGATACGGACGCGCTCGTTCCCGAAACCACAAAAAAGGAAGAACCGGTTAAAGAACCGGAAGAAGTAAAACAGCCCGTTATTGAAAAGAAACCTGTAAAGGAACCCGTACAGGAAACTCCCGCAGCAGAGGAGGAAGAGGAAAAACCTGATTTTCCTGCCATGGAGGTGATCGGGCAGTTCCGGGGGAAATATATTATATGCAGTACGGCATCCGGTCTTGTTCTGATCAGACAGAATGCCGCAGACAGAAGAATCCGTTATGAAGAGATTCTTTCCGCCATGAAGAACAGCAGACTGACAGAAGATCTTCTTCTGCCTGTTACAGTTCATGTGACGGATGCGCTGGCCGCAAGATGTGATGAGCTGAATGAAGCTGTCAGTGAAACAGGGATTTCTTTTGAGGTGTTCGGTCATGATACACTGGCAGTCCGCAGTCTTCCCTCATGGGCGAAGGGATTGTCCGGTGAGGCATTCCTTAAAGGTCTTGCGGAACTGTTTGAAAGTGATGAACTGCGGGCCGGTCAGGTTCAAAGCAATACAGCACTTGCGGCGGTAAGACATCTGCCGGGACTGAAAAACCTGACAATGGAAGACATGAAGGAACTTGTCCGGAAACTGTCTCTGTGTGAGAATCCGTTCCGTGATCTGAGCGGAAGGCCGGTCTTTATCGTACTGGATGAAAAAGAACTGGAAAAGGAGTTCCGCCGATGAAGAAGGTCATTGTCATTGCCGGTCCGACCGCTTCGGGGAAAAGCGATTTTGCGGTGGAGCTGGCACAGAGGCTGAACGGCGAAGTGATCAGCGGCGATTCCATTCAGGTATACCGCGGTCTGGATATCGGTTCAGGCAAGATCACGGAAGAAGAAAAGAAAGGTGTAAGACATTATCTGATCGATACACTGTCTCCCTTTGAACAATACAGCGCTGCCGATTTCCAGAAGAATGCAAGACAGATCATCGACAGCAGTGAAAAACAGATGATTATCTGCGGCGGAACCGGTCTGTATCTGAAGGCCTGCCTGTATGACTATGCGTTTCAGGAAGAAGAGGAAGATACGGAAAGTGCGGAATTTGAAGAGATGGATAATGATTCCCTTTACGCGCTTCTGCTGAAGACGGATCCTCTGCAGGCGGAAAAGATACATCCCAACAACCGGCAGAGAATCATCCGGAGTCTGACCATTGCAAGACGCACCGGCAGACCGCAGAGTGAGATTGTGGCAGAGCAGAAACATGAAATGATCTATGACGCGTTTATCGCCGGCTGTACGATGCCCCGTAATGAACTGTATGAGAGGATCAATCTCCGTGTGGGACAGATGTTTGAAGCGGGACTGCAGCGGGAAGTGGAAGGACTTCTTTCTTCCGGTGTTACATTCGATCATCCCTGCATGAAGGGAATCGGCTACCGGGAGTGGCGCGGTTACTTTAACGGAGATCTTTCGGCAGAGGAAGTGAAAGAGGAAATCCGGAAACATTCAAGGCAGTTTGCCAAAAGGCAGTACACATGGCTGAATCATCAGATGCCGGTGAAATGGTTTGATCCGCGTGTTGACAGTGAAAGAAAAGCCATGCTGGAAGAAATAGAAGATTGGAGCAGACAGAATGCGTGAAAAGAAAATCAGAAAAGATATTATCTCCGTATACTTACTGAAGGGTATCCTGACGGCGTGTCTGCCGTGTCTGTATATTATTGTTGAACCGGCTCTGATACTCCACAAGCCGGAAGAGACCGGCGGGGCGATTCTGATTGCGGCAGCGGTAATGGGAATATTTGCTATTGCGGCTTTGATCGCGGGGATGCGTCATGCCGGTAAGATATCGAAAGAGATCCGTGCGCTGGAACAGAACGGACATCTGCTTGATGATGAAGATCTGGTCAGTCTGACAGATGAGTTCTCCTATGGTGATCACTGGCTGATCTATATGGATGATACCGACTGCCGTTTCTGGCTGAGAGATCAGATCCGTTATATTCAGGCTGAGAAAAGTGATCAGCCTGATGCGGTAAAAGGCATCCTCCGGATCATTACGGACAGGAAGGAAGATGTCATGGTCTATACGAAGCAGGATGATGTTCCGGCTGTGCTGAAAAAGTGGATTTGGACCGACGGTCAGTCGGAGGATTCACGGGAATTGACAATCTGAAACAACGGATTAATATAATATTTGTCACGAAAGGAAGGTGATATATATGAGTGAATACAACAGCCAGAGTCAGGTTTACTATGAGTCAGGTGAATCTTTAAGAACATATATTACAAAAGTATTTACAACAATGACGATCGGACTTCTGATCACAACATTAGTCGCATTTGACGGATATCTCTCTCTGATGCGGGGCGGTATCTTCCTGCAGGTGCTCTCAAGCGCACCCTGGATCGTCTATGTCCTTCTGTTTGCGGAACTCGGTGTGGCAATTGCGATGAGTATGGGAATCACGAAGTTCTCACCGATGACATGCCGGATTCTGTTCTTCGTCTATTCCGCGCTGACAGGTCTTACATTCAGCACACTGCCTCTTGCATATGGTGTGACAACTGTGTTTACGGCATTCCTGTTTGCGGCTGTACTGTTCGCATGCTGTGCAGTTATCGGCCATACGACAAATGTTGATCTGACACAGTTCAGAGGACTTCTCATGGGCGCTCTTCTGGCGCTTGTGCTTGTTTCCGTTATTTCACTGTTTGTGCCTGTGCTGCGGGAATCGATGTGGATCGGTTATCTGGGTCTTGCGGTATTCCTCGGTCTTACGGCATTCGATATGCAGAAGATCAAGCAGTTCTATTACGGAACAGGTGAGGGAACGATCAGAGAAAGCCTGGCAGTCTATGCCGCTTTCCAGCTGTATCTTGATTTTATCAATATGTTCCTGTATATCCTGAGGATTCTCGGAAGCAGAAGTTCCAGAAAGTAAGTTTCAAAGAGACAGGTGAAAGACCTGTCTTTCTTATCGGAGGATAATATGAGTACTTCATCGGAAATTAAATATATCTGTCCTTACTGCGGCAGAGAGATGACAATCACCATTTATCAGACGGTTAATGCCGATACGGATCCCGATCTCAGGGAAGCATGCATGAGCGGTGATATCTTCCGTCATTCCTGTCCGCACTGCCATACCGATTTCATGGTGCAGAATCCCCTTGTCTATTCGGATCCTTCCCATAAATTCGTGCTGTATGTTTCGGAAAACCCCGTCAGCGGGATCGCTGATTTTGCCGGACCTCTTGTCAGAAGCGGCTATCGCCTGAGAAGGTGTGAAAGCGTCCGGGCGTTTACGGAAAAAATACAGATCTTTGAGGACGGAATGGATGATGTGGCGGTGGAGCTTGCCAAGTATGACAGCTTCATTGAGTTCATCGACAACCGCAAAGGCCGGCCGGAGGATGTAACTTCCGTTGAATATCAGAGGGTGTTTGACGGTGTGATGAAGATCAATATCCGCACCGATGACAAGGGACTGACATTCCATATTCCGGTGGGTATGCTGGAAGAGGAGATCGAAGAAGACAAAGAACGCTATGAAGTCAATGACGAAGACTTCCCGTGTGTAAACAGTGACTGGATCATTTCCCTGTTTACCGAACCGGCCGGAAACGGCGTGCAGAACTGATCGGACATAACCCGGAGATACTGTTCTCCGGGCTGTTTTATTCCATGATTTAATATCATGCTTCGGCTTTACTTTTCGCGTCTTTTCCTCTACCATAATAAAGTCTTCGGACCATGTTGAAAATCGTTCGGAAGGACGGAAAGGAATGCAGCTATGAAACAAGGCGTAGTGACTCTTCGTACAAACGATTTCGGATTCCGTGTCTGCGGTATCTGCCGGGCTGTTTTTTTCAACATGGAAAGAGATTCTTTAATATGAAATGATGCCTGTGGAGTATTCCATGGGCTTTTTTGACGGAAGGAGAAGCAGATGAAAAAAGCAGCGATCATTATGGGCAGTGACAGTGATCTCAAGGTCATGTCTGCTGCGGCAGGTGTTCTGGAAGATTACGGAATACCGTATGAAGTACACATTTACTCAGCGCACCGCACACCAGAGGAAACAGCAGCCTTTGCGGCAGCCGCAAAAGACAACGGATTCGGTGTAATTATTGCCGGAGCGGGAATGTCGGCAGCGCTTGCGGGTGTTCTGGCAGCGCATACCGTACTGCCGGTAATCGGCGTACCGCTGAAGTCTTCGGTGTTTGACGGAATGGACGCACTCCTTTCGACAGTCATGATGCCGCCCGGAATTCCGGTGGCTTCAGTTGCGGTCAACGGAGCGAAGAACGCGGCGCATCTCGCAGCCCAGATTCTTGCGGTGGGGGATGAAGCGCTGGCAGAGAAGATTGCCTCCGTGAAGAAGGCGCAGAAGGAAGCGGTTCTGCAGAAGGACGCATCCGTAATGGAAAAAATGAAGGAATACAGATGACGGAGAGTGACGCAATGGGAAAAAGCTACAGTGAGAGTTACAAGGCAGCAGGCGTTGATGTCGTGGCCGGATATCAGTCGGTTGATCTGATGAAGGAACATGTCGCGCGTACGCACGTACCGGGTGTGATGGATACAATCGGCGGCTTCGGCGGACTGTTCGCGCCGGATATGACGGGAATGGAAAAACCTGTCTTCGTTTCGGGTACGGACGGTGTCGGAACCAAGATCAAACTGGCGTTTATGCTGAATAAACATGACACAGTGGGAATTGACTGTGTGGCCATGTGTGTGAATGATGTCATCTGTGCCGGCGCAAAGCCGCTGTTCTTCCTGGATTATATTGCCTGCGGGAAGAACTATCCGGAGAAGATTGCGGAGATTGTCAGCGGTGTGGCGGAAGGCTGTGTTCAGGCTGGCTGCGCCCTGATCGGCGGTGAGACAGCGGAACATCCGGGTCTGATGCCCGAGGATGAATATGACCTGGCAGGATTTACCGTCGGAATCGTTGATGAAAAGAAGATTCTGGACAAGGAGAATGTGAAGGAAGGGGATGTCATTATCGGTCTGGCGTCTTCCGGCGTACATTCCAACGGCTTCTCTCTTGTCAGAAAGATATTCGATATTGAGATGAGCGATGAGATCAGCCGCTATTCCGAAGAGCTCGGCAGACCGCTCGGTGAAGTTCTTCTGACACCGACGAAGATCTATGTCAAGCCTGTTCTGAAGCTTCTTGAGGAAGTGAATGTTCATTCCATCGCCCATATCACGGGCGGCGGTTTCCATGAGAACCTGCCCCGGGCATACGGAAAGAACCTGAACGCGAGAATCAGAAAAGGAAGCTGGGAAGTACTGCCTGTCTTCCGGCTGATTCAGGAAAAGGGACAGATTCCGGAACATGACATGTTCAATACCTTCAATATGGGTATCGGCATGGTTGTGATCGTCAGTCCTGAGGATCAGGAAAAGGCATTGGCGTCACTTCGTTCTTCCGGTGTTGAGGCATCGGTGATCGGTGTGATGGAAGCGGGCGATCATTCGGTTGTATTCGAGGGTTAGCATATGGTGAATATTGCTGTACTTGTTTCGGGCGGCGGAACAAATCTTCAGGCACTGATCGATGCTGAACAGGCAGGAAAGATTCCCCACGGAAAGATTACGCTTGTTCTTGCGTCCAATCCGAAGGCATACGCGCTGGAAAGAGCGGCGAAAGCCGGGATTCCGACTGCTGTGGTCAGCCGGAAAGTATATCCTGATCAGGATGCGTATGATCAGGCAATCGTGAATGAACTGAAGAAAAATGATACAGATCTGGTGATCCTGGCCGGTTTCCTGAGTATTCTCGGAAGCACGGTGATCCGGGCTTATCCCGACAGGATCATCAACATCCATCCTTCTTTGATTCCTTCCTTCTGCGGCAAGGGATTCTATGGCCTGAAGGTCCATGAAGCCGCATTGGAGAAGGGCGTTAAGGTTACCGGAGCCACGGTGCATCTGGTCAATGAGATTCCGGACGGCGGAAAGATTCTGCTGCAGAAAGCAGTGGAAATCGAAGACGGTGATACGCCGGAAGTTCTGCAGAGAAGGGTAATGGAACAGGCAGAATGGATACTGCTGCCGAAGGCGGCGGAGATGATGGCTGAAAAGATCAGCGCTGAGGAGGAAAAATGAAAGCAGTAAACGTATTTGACTATCTGAAGGAAAATGAATATCCGGGCAGAGGCATCGTGATCGGAAAGACACCCTGCGGAAAGAAGATCCGGATCGGCTACTTCATCATGGGAAGAAGTGAGAACAGCAGAAACCGCATCTTTACCGAGGAAGGAAAGGGCATCCGCACAGAGGCATTCGATCCTTCAAAGATGGTTGATCCTTCGCTGATCATTTATTCTCCCGTACGTGTATATGAAGATACGACAATCGTCACCAACGGTGATCAGACGGACACCGTTTATGATTACCTGGCGGAGGGAAAGTCATTCGAAGATGCTCTCCGGACGAGAACATTCGAACCGGATGCGCCGAACTATACGCCGAGAATCTCCGCTGTTGTCAAGGGCGCAGGCTATTCAATGTCGATTCTCAAGAGTGCTGATGGTGATCCCGCTTCGGCATACAGACAGTTCTTTGACTATGCGGATGAGCTGCCGGGATTTGGTCATGTGATTCATACATACCGGGAAAACGGAAATCCGATTCCTTCGTTTGAAGGAGAACCCGTTCTCTTTGAAATGGTTAAGGAACCCTTCGACGCATTCAGTGATCATCTCTGGGAAGCGCTGAATGAAGACAACAAAGTATCCCTGTTTACCAGATCCATCAATATTGAAACAGGTGAAACTGAGACAAGAATCTATAACAAGAATGTGAAGGAGGCTGAATAATGAAGGAACTCGAACTGAAATACGGATGTAATCCGAACCAGAAACCGTCAAGAATTTTCATGGAAGAGGGCGAACTGCCGATCAAGGTGCTGAACGGAAAGCCCGGTTATATCAACTTCATGGATGCATTCAACAGCTGGCAGCTTGTCAAGGAACTCAAGGAAGCCACGGGTCTTCCCTCTGCCGCAAGCTTCAAGCATGTCAGTCCGGCGGGTGCTGCTGTCGGTCAGCCTCTGTCTGATGTTGAAAGACAGATCTATTTTACGGGGGATATGGAACTCTCTCCCATTGCCAGTGCGTATGCCAGAGCAAGAGGCGCTGACAGAATGAGCTCCTATGGCGACTGGGCTGCGCTTTCCGATATCTGTGACAAGTCCTGCGCGCTGCTTCTCAAGCCGGAAGTATCCGACGGTGTCATTGCGCCGGGTTATACCGATGAGGCGCTTGCGATTCTGAAAGCGAAGAAAAAGGGCAACTACAACGTCATTCAGATTGATCCTGATTACGTACCGAATCCGGTTGAAAGAAAACAGGTATTCGGCATCACATTCGAACAGGGAAGAAATGAAATCAAGATTGATGATTCTCTTCTGACAAATATCGTTACCGAGTCCAAGGATCTGCCGGAACAGGCAAAGATCGATCTGAAGATTGCCCTGATCACACTGAAGTATACGCAGTCCAATTCCGTTGCCTATGCCAAGAACGGCCAGGCGATCGGTGTCGGCGCCGGACAGCAGTCCAGAGTACACTGCACGCGTCTTGCCGGAAGTAAGGCAGACAACTGGTGGCTCCGTCAGAATCCGAAGGTTCTGAACCTGCCGTTCAGAAAAGACATCCGCCGTCCCGACAGAGACAATACAATCGATGTATATATCTCGGATGATTATGATGATGTCCTCAGAGACGGTACCTGGGAGCTGTTCTTCACGGAAAAGCCGGAAGTCTTCACAAAAGAGGAGAAGAAGGAATGGATCGCGAAGAATACAGGTGTAGCGCTCGGCTCTGATGCATTCTTCCCGTTCGGTGACAATATCGAACGCGCCCACAAGAGCGGTGTATGCTATATCGCTCAGCCGGGCGGTTCCGTCAGAGATGACAATGTCATTGAAACCTGCAATAAGTACGGCATTACAATGGTCTGCAACGGCGTCAGACTGTTCCATCACTGATAACGGAGGTGAACGATGAAGGTTCTGGTCATCGGTTCGGGCGGCCGTGAACATGCGGTCATCCGGAAACTGAAAGAAAATAAGGCAATTGACAAGATTATCTGCGCGCCGGGCAACGGCGGTATTTCGGCTGATGCGGAATGCCGGAATGTCAAGGCGACGGATCTTGAAGGAATGCTGGAACTGGCATTGAAGGAAAAGGTGGATTTCTGTGTAGTTACACCGGATGATCCCCTGGCAATGGGAATGACGGATCTTCTCGAAGAAAACGGTATTCCCTGCTTCGGTCCCGTAAAGAAAGCGGCTGTTATCGAAGCTTCAAAAGCTTTTTCCAAGGAACTGATGAAGAAATACAATATTCCGACTGCTGCCTATGAGATCTTTGATGATCCGCAGAAAGCATTGGCATATATTGAAGAAAAGAATTCCTATCCGGCAGTCATCAAGGCGGACGGTCTGGCGCTTGGCAAAGGCGTTCTGATTGCGGAAGACCATGAAGCTGCCGTAAAGGCAGTCAGGGAACTGATGGTTGACAAGGCATTCGGGGCATCCGGAAACAAGGTTGTCATCGAGGAATTCATGACGGGACCGGAAGTATCGGTTCTTGCCTTTACCGACGGGAATGTCATTTACCCGATGATTTCCTCCATGGATCACAAGCGGGCAAATGATAATGATGAAGGTCTGAACACCGGCGGCATGGGAACGATTGCACCTTCTCCTTTCTATACAAAGGAGACTGCGGAGATCTGTATGAAGACGATCTTCGTGCCGACAATGGAAGCCATGAACAAGGAAGGAAGAACCTTCCGCGGCTGTCTGTATTTCGGTCTGATGCTTACACCGGACGGACCTAAGGTTGTTGAATACAACTGCCGTTTCGGTGATCCTGAAACACAGGTTGTTCTGCCTCTTCTGAAGACAGACCTCTTTGATATCATGCGCGCTGTTCATGACGGAAAGCTTGCGGATATTGATATCGAATGGTCGGATCTGTCGGCTGCGTGTGTCATTGAGGCCAGCGGCGGATATCCGGAAAGCTATCAGAAGGGTTATGAGATTTACGGCCTGGATGAAAACGGACAGAAGGACGGTGTCATTGTCTATCATGCCGGAACGAAGAAGGAAAACGGAAAGTACTATACAAACGGCGGAAGAGTGCTCGGAATCACCGCTCTTGGTGAAACACTGGGAGAAGCGCTTGACCGTTCGTACGCTGCGGTAAAGGAGATCGGTTTCGAGAACATGCATTACCGCACGGATATCGGTAGAAAGCTGAGGGAGATCAAATGACGGTATACCGCTGTTTTGTGGAAAAGAAGACGGCATATGCAGTTGAGGCAAACGGCGTGCTGAATGACATGAAGGTTGTGCTCAGGAATGACCATGTTAAATCTGTGCGTATTCTGAACCGGTATGACCTTGAGAATATTTCGCAGGAGGATTACCTGAACGCAAGATATACAATTCTCTCTGAACCGCAGGTTGATGATCTGTATGAAGAGACAGCACCTGCGCCGGCTGAGAATGAATGGGTTCTTGCGGTGGAGTACCTTCCGGGACAGTTCGATCAGAGAGCTGATTCCTGCGCCCAGTGTATTCAGCTTGCGGCAATGCACGAAAGACCGGAAGTACGCAGTGCGCGGGTCTATTACATCAGCGGTGAGCTGACGGATGATGACAAGCGTAAGATCAGGGAAGCCCTGATTAACCCGGTCGAGGCAAGGGAAGCAGCTCTGGCAAAACCGGAGACGATTTTCCAGAAGTATCCCAAGCCTGATCTGCCCGAAGTACTTGACGGATTTACCGCAATGGATGAAGGACAGAGAAAAGAACTGCATGACAATCTCGGACTGGCGATGGATCTGGCGGATCTTGCCTTCCTGCAGGGTTATTTCCGTGACACGGAAAAAAGAGATCCGACAATTACCGAAGTCAGAGTGATTGATACATACTGGTCTGATCACTGCCGTCATACGACATTCAATACGATTCTGGAAAACATCGAAATCGAACCGGAGTATATCCGGGAAACATATGAGAATTATCTTGAGCTGCGTAAGAAGGTCTATGCCGGAAAGAAGGAAAAGCCTGTTTCTCTCTGGGATCTTGCGACGATCGGCGCAAAGGCGCTGAAGATGAGCGGGAAACTGAAGGATATGGATGAATCCGAAGAGATTAACGCATGTTCGGTAAAGATTACGGTTGACGTGGATGGCGAGGATCAGGACTGGCTTCTGATGTTCAAGAATGAAACACATAACCATCCTACCGAGATTGAACCGTTCGGCGGCGCCGCTACGTGTCTTGGCGGAGCGATCAGAGATCCCCTGTCAGGCAGAAGCTATGTCTATCAGGCAATGAGAATCACCGGTGCGGCTGATCCTCTTACACCGGTGGAAGATACGATGAAGGGCAAACTGCCTCAGCGTAAGATTGTTACAACGGCAGCTGCAGGATACAGTTCCTACGGAAATCAGATCGGTCTTGCGACCGGTCTTGTCCATGAACTCTATCATCCCGGTTATGTCGCAAAGCGTATGGAAGTCGGCGCTGTTCTCGGCGCTGCTCCGGCGGAAAATGTAGTCAGGGAAAGACCGAAGCCGGGTGACGTTGTCATTCTGCTCGGCGGCAGAACGGGACGTGACGGATGCGGCGGCGCAACGGGTTCATCCAAATCCCATACTGTTGAGTCACTGGAGACATGCGGAGCGGAAGTACAGAAAGGAAACGCGCCGGAAGAAAGAAAGCTGCAGAGGCTGTTCCGCAATCCGGAAGCTTCCCGTCTGATCAAGCGCTGCAATGACTTCGGAGCAGGCGGTGTATCCGTTGCGATCGGTGAACTGGCAGACGGACTTCATATCAATCTGAGCCTTGTGCCGAAGAAGTATGAAGGTCTCGACGGAACAGAACTGGCAATCTCCGAATCACAGGAAAGAATGGCGGTTGTGACAGCGAAGGAAGACGCTGAACATTTCATGCGTCTTGCGGACAGTGAGAACCTTGAATCGACAATCGTAGCGGAAGTGACGGAGGAAGCCCGTCTTGTCATGGAACTTGACGGTCATAAGATTGTGGATATTTCCCGTGCCTTCCTTGATACAAACGGCGCTGAACGCTATGCGGACGCAAAGATTGCGGCACCGGCGGAAGAAACATGCACTGATGAGCGTTCCTTTAAGGAAAAGATGGAAGCACTCGTATCCGATCTGAATGTCTGTTCCCAGAAGGGTCTTTCCGAAAGGTTTGACTCCACGATCGGCGCCAATACGGTACTGATGCCCTTTGGCGGAAAGACACAGCTGACACCCGAACAGGCGATGGTATGCCTGCTTCCGGTACTGAACGGAAATACGAAGACTTGTTCTGTCATGGGATGGGGTTTTGATCCGTATGTA
>CACXDM010000163.1 GCA_902766435.1 uncultured Erysipelotrichaceae bacterium
GCAAACAGAGCTTTTTCGCTGGTTGCCTCTCCGTGAAAATCAACAATGATAATATCCGCGTCAATATCCTTAAGCAGTTCACGCATGACAACAATGGGATCTTCGGTAACATTATTCATGAATACTCTTCCGAGAAGATTGACAACCGCAATCCGCTTTGTCTTTGTCTCTCTGATCACAACAGAGTGTCCCACATTCAATGGCTCAAGATTTGCCGGCCGTACCATAAAAGGACATTTTTCAATCACGGAAATGATTTCTTTTTTGGAAAATGCATGATTTCCGAGGGTCAGCACATCTGCCCCTGCACTCACAAGATCATTGTACATTAAAAAAGTAATGCCTTTGCCGTTGGCAGCGTTTTCGGCATTGATCACGGTAAATTCAATATTATATTTTTTCTGTATCGCGCCGAGATTACGGATAACTGCACTGTGGCCGCTGTCAGCGACCACGTCTCCCAAAAACAGGATATTCATGATGATTCCTAAAACCCTTCCGAATCCGCCTCAAGGCAAATTCTATACTGCTCACAGTCATCATACGTTGAAAAAATCAAAGTGACAAGACAATCAGCCGGGCATTCACGAATCAAAAAAGACAGGTTGTCCCTGTCTTATCTTGCAAGCTCCTGAACTCTGACTTCACGGATGAGAGTAACCTTGATCTGACCCGGATAAGTGAGCTCATTTTCAATCTTTTCACGGATATCATGAGCGATTTTCACCATGGTAATATCATCGATGACTTCCGGTTTGACAAGTACTCTGACTTCACGTCCGGCCTGGATCGCAAACGCCTTCTCAACACCGTCAAATTCAGACGCAATCTTTTCCAGTGTTTCCAGACGGTTGATATAGCCTTCCATCGACTCATAACGTGAACCCGGTCTCGCTGCGCTGAGCGTATCCGCTGCCGCAACAAGAACAGCAATAATATCCTGCGGTTCCGTATCACCGTGATGTGACTCTATCGCATTGATGACAATGTTGTTTTCACCGTACTTTTTCGCCACTCTGGCACCGAGTTCGACATGTGAACCTTCCATCTCGAAATCAACTGCCTTACCGATATCATGCAGAAGTCCGGCTCTTTTGGCGAGATTCTGATTCAGTCCCAGCTCAGCTGCCATCATACCGGCAAAGCTGGCTACTTCCATCGAATGCTCAAGTCCGTTCTGACCATAGCTGTAGCGGAAACGCAGACGGCCGATCAGTTTGATCAGTTCCCTGTTCATTCTGCCGATTCCGAGCTTGAAGATTGCCTCACCGCCGATCTTGAGAATGGTTTCATCAAGTTCACGCGTAACCTTTTCGACAACTTCCTCGATTCTGCCGGGCTGAATTCTTCCGTCCTTCATCAGAATTTCAAGTGACTGACGGGCAATTTCACGACGGATCGGGTCAAAGCAGGAAATCGTAATGATATCCGGCGTATCATCGATAATGAGATCAACACCTGTGGCCTGTTCGATGGCCTTGATGTTTCTTCCTTCACGGCCGATGATTCTTCCCTTCATCTCTTCACTCGGCAGAGTAACGGTGGAAACGGTTCTTTCGATTGTTTCCTCCTGGGAATATCTCTGAATCGCAAGTGAGATGATGTTTCTCGCATTGGCCGAAGCCATTGTCTCTGCTTCCTCCTGCTTTTCATGCAGGTAGGCCGCAATTTCCTTCTCCGTACGTTTTTCCACAGCTTCCATCAGCTCTTTCTTCGCTTCGTCCTGTGACAGGCCGGCAACCCGTTCAAGAACCACGATCTGCTGATCGATTTTCTGCTGCAGCTCCTGTTCCATTTTGCTGAGATTTGCAAGCTTTGAGTCGGTCTGTTTTTCCTTCTCATTCAGCTTCTTTTCCTTAGCGGCAAGATTCTCCTCACGGAAATTCAGACTGTCTTCCTGACGGACGAGCTTATTCTCCTTCGCCCGGATCTTATTCTTCTGACTTTCCAGCTCTTTTTCAGCTTTCAGCTTCATATCGTAAACCTGCTGTTTTCCGTCAAGATTTGCCTGACGGACAGCTGTTTCCGCTCTCGACTTTGCTTCATCAAGAATTTCCTGTGATTTGACCTTAGCCTGATCAAGTCCTGTCTTTCCGGCAATAATCATAATGCCCAAGCCGACCAGAACACCGACAATACCAGCGAAAATGGCGAATGTAATCGAAACCATACTATTCCTCCATTTCCAAAATTCCTCTATATGAGATAACTCACAAAAATCATTATAGCATTTTTTGTCATTTCTTCACAAGTGTCACAGAAACAAAAACAGACCTGCAAGAATGCCGGCAAATGCTCCGGCAATCACATCACTGGGATAATGCACACCGCCTGCCGTACGCAGATACATTTCGGCTGCCGCTGCCGCAAACATGATCATTCCCGCCGGCGGATATACTTTAAGAAAACACATCGCGATAACAGCCGTGGAAAAAACATGTCTGCTGGGAAACGAATTGCCGCTTCCTTCCTTCGGGATCATGGGTTCGAAATGATACTCGTCGTACGGTCTCTTCCGGTTGATCACAACCCGCAAAAGACTGATCAGAACAAGTGAAACAGCAGGAACCGCAGTAATTCTGAACAGATCCGGTGATCCTGTAAAGAGAAGATACATCAGCAGTGCCGGATAACTGACAAACACAAAAACCAAAAGAAAGAAATCCGTTCTCCTGACTGCCTCTTCATGACCTTTCAGCGGCGCCGAAAGTTTTTTGTAAAACATCTCATAGTCTTTCATGACCAGGATATTATAAACAAAAAACAGGAACATGTCCTGTTTACTTGTCTTCCGCTTCACTTTCCGGCTTTGTTTCCGGGAAAAGCTTTTCCTTAACCTGTGCGGTAACCTTTTCATCAAAGTCGGGATTATTCTTCATATACTCCCGTACGCTCTGGAATCCCTGGCCGATCTTCGTACCTTCATACGAGAACCATGCGCCTGCCTTGTCGATGATATCATTTTCAACCGCCAGATTGATTACTTCATCAATATGTGAGATGCCCTGACCGTAAATCACGTTGACTACCGCGGTCTTAAACGGCGGAGCGACTTTATTCTTTACGACTTTGATCTTTGTCGCATTGCCGATTGCCTCACTGCCGTTTTTCAATGTTTCCGCCCGGCGGACATCAAGTCTCACCGATGCGTAGAATTTCAGCGCTCTGCCGCCCGGAGTCGTCTCCGGATTTCCGAACATGATGCCGACTTTCTCTCTGAGCTGATTGATGAAGATTGCCGTTGTATTTGACCGGTTCATGACACCTGCGAGCTTACGCATTGCCTTTGACATCAGACGTGCCTGCAGACCGACAGAGGCATCGCCCATTTCACCGTCAAGTTCCGCCTGGGGAACAAGTGCCGCAACAGAGTCTATTACAACAAGATCAATTGCCCCGCTCTTTACCAGCACTTCGCAGATTTCCAGCGCCTGTTCACCGGAATCCGGCTGAGAGAGAATCAGTTCGTCGATGTCAACGCCGAGATTCTTTGCATATACCGGATCGATTGCATTTTCCGCGTCTATGAAAGCACATCTGCCGCCCTGTTTCTGACATTCCGCGATTGCATGAAGCGCAAGCGTCGTTTTACCTGATGATTCGGGTCCGTAGATCTCGATGATTCTTCCTTTCGGATAACCGCCGATGCCGAGGGCCTGATCCAGTGCCAGACTGCCTGAGGGAATCGCATCAACAGAGACTTCCGCCCTGTCGCCGAGACGCATGATGCTTCCTTTGCCGTATTCCTTTTCAATTGCCTTGAGAGCTTCATTGAGAAGCTGTTCCTTCTTATCCTGTGAGACAGTTTTTTCCTTTGCCATTTTTGTTCCTCCTGTCATCTATATATATTGTCTGAAAAATGCCGATTCTTTTATTTTGATTCAAAAATGTCTTCTTTCATCTGTGAAAAATACTGTGCTCCGGACGAAACGGATACAAAAGCCGAAAACCAGAGCATCAGTTCGCTGACCGGCAGACCCCATGCCTCAAACGGCAGGTTGTTCAGCAGCACAAGTGCGATTGTGACCATCTGAAGCACTGTCTTCAGTTTCCCCATCATACCGGCAGCCACAACCTTCCCGTTAACCGAAGCAACCATCCGGCAGCCGTCCACAACGATATCACGCGATACCATGATAATAACGGGTATGATGGGAATAATGCCCTTGCCGGCAAACAGAAGAAACATCGTTGTTGTCAGCAGCTTATCGGCGATCGGATCGGCAAATTTACCGAACGTGGTAATCAGATTTCTTTTTCTTGCAATCTGTCCGTCCAGAAAATCGGTAAACGCTGCGATCACATAGATGATCAGCGTCACGATGTTTACGGAAGAAAGCCTGATCCCCGCAAACGTGAAGACTGCAGGTTCAATGCCGAACGATGCATATGGAAACAGATAAATGAATATAATGACCGGAATCAACACAATTCTGAATATTGTCAGTCTGTTGGGTAAATTCATAATTTAATACCTCTCACAATTAATTATTATAACAAATATCACGAACGATAAGAAAGAGGAAGACTTCTGCCTTCCTCTTTGAATACACACAATCATAAGCCATGTTCTGTCCGCTTCCGCGCGGCAGCCATTTATCTGTGACTGATGTCACCCGGCATCGGTTTCTTAATTCACTTCCGCCGGTTCCCCTACCAAATTTGGGTTTCTCGCTTGCGGGGTTTACCTCGTTCCACCCGGCCCGTTTCCAGACCGGCTTCGTCACTGTGGCACCTTAAGGGCTTCCGCCATGGACAATGTCTTTAGGTTTCCGCTCCGCCGTCATCCCGAAGGATGCCTGGCCTTATTTATTGGACCAGCACAATCACTACCGGCATCACAGCCGGTGCGAGCATGGACTTTCCTCTGGCATTCTGCCAGCGGCTGCCTCATGTGCGTATTGCGCGTCTATTTTACTGCTGTTTGTTCTTATCGGCAAACACCTGTTTTTCAAGTCTGCTCAGACGCTTTAGAATATCGACATTCGCAGCAGCAGCCTGAATCGGATCGTCTGACTCGGCAGCCTTCACTTTGCCTTCCAGTTCGATCAGTTTTGCCCGGAGGGATGCATTCGTACGCTCAAGATCGGTAATCTTCTGTCTGAGATTCGTCACAAGCTTCTGGTATGTCTGGTAATCCTGAATGATCTGATCAAGCATACGGTCAACCTGTTCGGGATTGTATCCCTTGAAATCAATATCGAATTCCTGATCAACGATCGTCTGAGGATCCAGATTGATTTTTTCCGCCATAACATCTCCTCCCTGCGTTATTATCGCATCGGAAAACCTTAAAATCAATAAAACTTCCTTATTTATGTGAAGAACGGTATAATTAACAGCGGTAATCAATATGGTCAATTATCCGGGCGGCACAAAGAAAACCGAATATGCCAAAGTCACCTCAAGCGGCGGACGCGGAATGGATCTTGAAAAGGAAATCAACCGCACTAATGCCTATTATCTTGATACAGACCGGGCAGTCATTCATAAAAAGCCGACACCCGTCACAATCGTGAAAGTCGATTATCCCAAGCGCAGTGCAGCCAAGATCACGGAAGCTTACTTCAAGATTCCGAGCACTACCGACTACAACGGCATCTACCGCGGAAAATATCTGGATTTTGAAGCAAAGGAATGTGCGCTGAACACTTCCTTCCCTCTGAAATCCGTTCACCCGCATCAGATCGTTCATCTCGATGCCGTACTGAGGCACGGCGCGCTCGCATTCATGATCGTACGTTTTACCAAACTGGAAGAAACATATTTCGTTGAAGCCCGCAAAGTCATTGATTTCTGGAATGCGGGTGAAAGACGTTCCATACCTTATAAATGGTTTGCCGAGAACGGCTTTCTGATTCCCGGAAACTTCCTGATGCCGGTGGATTATCTGAAGATCGTCGACCGCATCTATTTTAACGAAGGAGGCTGATTTGCTTATGAAGCAGAAAATAAAAACAAAGAGCGGCAGGAAA
>CACXDM010000164.1 GCA_902766435.1 uncultured Erysipelotrichaceae bacterium
CGGAGAATGAGGGATTTGAACCCCCGCACGCTTTCACGTCTAGCGGTTTTCGAAACCGCCCCCTTCAGCCTCTTGGGTAATTCTCCACAGCAGAGAGATTATATCATAAATTATAACAATACAAACTGTTTTTTTCTCATCTGCGTAAAGAGGGGAAGGCCTGTTCGCTTCCGTCATTTTCATCACGGATGATTACCATGCCTGCTTCCGGGTCAAATGTCATATTTGCGACAGTCATGGGGCGGCCTGTTCTTTTGGGATCGGTAAAACGGATTGTCTGATCCGGTTCTGAAGATGTATAGCTGAGGATCGCTTTCAAATCATCGGTTTCTTTTAACAGTTCACATACCTTATGGTACCGGAACAGGGAATCAGCGTCTGTTTTTCCTTTTTTATGCAGGAAATGGTTGGAATGAACGAGGACATCATCCAGTTCGGTAAGTGTATAACTGTCAATATCTTTTTCGATGCTGCAGGCACGGTGTTTTACTGAATCAAACAGGTTGACATGAAAGGAAGAGGCAGGCTTCATGTTGATGACGATATTGACTGCGTCTTCGTAGGAATCTGAGAAATACAGCTTCGCGCTGAGAAGATAGCGGGACAGACAGTCTTCAGCCACTTCATCGGACATGAGATTGTTGCAGGAGATCAGCAGTCCGTCGGAGCGGAAACCGAAACAGGAACCGATTGTCTTACAGGCGTTTGTATAGCCGTAAACCGTTTTGTCTTTCAGTCTGTATTTTAAAAGAGCAGTATTGTCCGCACGGAACTCCAGGCTGCCTTCGTCTTCGTTATGGGAAAAGGAAATTGTCCCGTTCGGATTCTTTTTGATGATTGTCGTGCATCCGCTTGTTTTGCGGAGAATCTCCGGCATAGCCATTAAGAGTATGACCTCATAGCGCAGTCCGGATGTTTCCGCTTTGCCGTAAAGCTCTTCCGCAAGTTCCGGCATTTCCTTTTCCAGCAGTAGTCTTCCTCTGCGGACATCTTCGTATATCTTTGTGTTGTTAAGTTTTGAAGCATATTCATCATTTACAGCATTCAGGTATGCATAAAACGCGCGGCCGAGTTTTCTTCCGTTTTCACGCGGGTTGTCACCCAGTTCTATGATTTTCATAACAGTCTCCCGTTTCTGTTTTCAGTATACATTCTGCTTTCGGATAAATACAGAAAAGAACTCTGTTTTCCGGGCAATCATATATAATAGTCATGTGTGTGAAAGAAAGAGTTTTTATTATGCAGTTAAATGAACTGAAAACAGGTGAATCGGCGGTCATAACCACTGTTGGCGGTGAAGGGGCGCTTCGTCAGCACTTTCTGGATATGGGCGTGATTCCCGGGGCGAAGGTCACTTTGATTAAACTGGCGCCGATGGGCGATCCCATGGAACTGAGGATTCACGGGTATTCTCTTACTCTGCGTATCGCTGATGCGGAAAAAGTGGAAATCCGTTCTGTAACTGAAAAAGACAGTGTATCGGAAGCCGTACCGGAAACAACGGAGAATACCGTCCATCCGGGACTTGGTGAAGGCGGCCGGTTCCACGATAAGGTAAATGAACATCCGCTGCCTGAAGGCGAGGTGCTGACATTTGCCCTGGCGGGTAATCAGAATTCCGGAAAGACAACATTGTTTAACCAGCTGACCGGAGCGAACCAGCATGTCGGTAATTTTCCCGGTGTGACGGTGGACCGCAAGACGGGAGCGATCAGGGGATTTGAGAATTCGGAGGTAACGGATCTTCCGGGTATTTATTCTCTTTCGCCGTATTCGGAGGAAGAGATTGTTTCCCGGCAGTTTATTCTCGAAAGTCATCCCCGGGGAATTATCAATATTGTTGATGCGACAAACATTGAACGGAATCTGTATCTCACCCTGCAGCTGATGGAGCTTCAGGTGCCGATGGTTCTCGCGCTGAATATGATGGATGAAGTCAGGGGAAACGGCGGTTCGGTGGATATCAATGCCATGGAACAGGAGCTCGGTATTCCCGTCATTCCGATTTCCGCAATCAAGAATGAAGGAATCCGGGAACTGACGGAACACGCTGTCCATGTGGCGCGGTATCAGGAGTGTACGGCAAAGAATGATTTCTGCGCGGAAGACAGTCCGCTGCACAGATGTCTGCACGGCATTATGATACTGATCTGTGATCATGCGGCAGCAGCAGGTATTCCTCTGCGGTTTGCGGCAACCAAACTGGTCGAAAACGATCCGGCAGTTGCCGAAGCGCTGAAGCTTGATCAGAACGAGAAAGAGACGATAGAGCATATTATCGTTCAGATGGAGGATGAGGGCGGTCTGGACCGCTCGGCTGCCATTGCGGATATGCGTTTTTCCTATATTGAGAAGATTGTCGCGGGATGTGTGAAAAAGCCGAAGGAAAGCAGAGAGGCTGTCCGCAGTGAGAAAACAGACCGTATCCTGACGGGAAAGTGGACGGCATTTCCTTCCCTGATTCTGATCATCGGTATTATTTTCCGTCTGACATTTGTGGATATCGGACCGTTCTTTCAGGATCTGCTGGACGGATGGATCGGTTCGGCCACGGATATGCTTGCCGGTACACTGGATGCGATGCAGGTAAATCCTGTGATCCGCTCACTTGTCATTGACGGCATATGCAGCGGTGTAGGCACCGTACTGAGCTTTCTGCCGATCATCATCATTCTGTTTTTCTTCCTGTCTCTGCTGGAGGATACGGGATATATGGCAAGAATTGCCTTTGTGACGGATAAGCTGCTGCGGCGGATCGGACTGTCCGGCAGATCGGTTGTGCCGATGCTGATCGGATTCGGCTGTTCCGTACCCGGTGTTATGGCAACCCGTACGCTTCCTTCGGAAAGAGACCGTAAGCTGACGATTCTTCTGATTCCGTTTATGAGCTGTACGGCAAAGCTGCCGATTTATTCGTTCTTTGCGGCAGTGTTCTTCCCTGAAAGAAAGGGACTGATCATGGTACTTCTGTATGTGATCGGTATTCTGGTGGGACTGCTTACTGCCTATATTTCCAAACAGACTGTGTTTAAAGGTGAGGCAGTGCCGTTTGTGATGGAACTGCCGAATTACCGTATGCCGGGATGGAAGAATGTGCTGCGTCTGCTCTGGGATAAGTCAAAGGACTTTATTACAAGAGCGTTTAC
>CACXDM010000165.1 GCA_902766435.1 uncultured Erysipelotrichaceae bacterium
CCGACTTCAACACCGACTCCCGAACCGACATCGACCCCCGAGCCGCAGGTAATCGGACATGAATACAGATATCTTGTGACGGAGAATGTCAGAATCTTCGGATCGTTCTTCAATTCGCTGAAGGAAGAACAGTATGAAAGCGGTGATCTGATTGTACTTCTCACAAGCAGTGACAATACATGGGAAGGAAAGCTTACCCGCAGATGGGTCATGAAGATGAAGTTCCCTCAGGTTGATCAGGAAGCGTACTGGGATATCAAGGGTATGCCCTATATCGAAGAAGCAGACTACTCTGATGAAACATATGACTATACGGATTATTCTTATGAAGAATCCGAGCCCGGCAGAACCTATACGGCTTCCGGGCTGAAGAAGGAAATTGCCGCAAAAGAACGTGAAAGAAAGAATCTCGATCTGCAGAGACGCAAGGCACTTCTTGAACTGAAGGAAATGAAGGAACAGCTGGCTGACGGTATCGTATATGCAAAGATGGACGGTACGGTCATCATTGCCCACCGGCCGGATGATATTCCCCAGGACGGTTCTCCGTTCCTTGAAGTATCGGGAAGCCAGGGTCTCTATGTTGAGGGAACTGTATCCGAGCTGCTTCTGGATCAGGTGAGCGTCGGCAGAACGGTCAGTATTTCCAGTTATATGACAGGTGAGCGGTATGAAGCGACCGTACAGTCTGTCGATGACTGGCCGGCGGAAAACGGATACGGCTATGGCGGAAACCCGAATGTATCCTATTACGGCTTCAGGGCGTATTCGGCGGAAAGCGGAAATCTGAAGCGGGGCGATATGGTTTCCATGACATTTGAGAATGAAACGGAAGACGCTGCCGGTACGATCGTAATACCTTCGGCATATATCCGGGAGGAAAACGGAAAACACTATGTCATGAAGGATGACAATGGTGTTCTGAAGAAACAGTTCGTTACAATCGGACAGATCTACTATGGTGAAATGATTGAGATTACCGGTGGTCTTTCGCTTGAGGATGCAGTGGCGTTCCCTTATGGAAACGGCGCGTCCGAAGGTGTGAAGACACAGATGACGGGAAGCGGGGTGGACTACTGATGCTGGAAAATATCAGATTGTCATTTCGCGGCATATTCTCACATAAGCTGCGTTCATTTCTCACAATGCTCGGAATCATCATCGGTATTGCGGCGATTATTGCCATCGTCAGTACGATTAAAGGCACCAATGAACAGATCAAGAAAAACCTGATCGGTTCCGGGCAGAACAACGTTGATGTTCAGCTGTATCAGGGCGACTGGGAGTATGAGTATTACAACGGTCTGCCGGCAGGCATACCGGTTCTGGATGAGGAAAACCGGCAGAAGCTGGCAGCGGTTGATCATGTTGAAAGGGCTTCATTTTACCGGAAGCGGTCGGAATATGATGCCGTGTTCTATCTGAATCATTCACTCTCCGGAGGTTATGTATTCGGTATTGATAAAGATTACTTCCCGGCTGCCGGACTGACGGTGAAACGGGGAAGAGGCATATCTACCTATGATATTGCCGGTTTCCGGAAAGTGTGCGTTCTGGATGAAAACAGCGCTTCGACTCTGTTTGCCGGAGATGATCCGCTCGGCAAAACCGTTGAGATCAAATCTCAGCCGTTTACTGTCATCGGTATTATTACGGAAAGTGAAAAATTCGAGCCGACAATCAACTCGATGGGAGATTACATGACTTACCGTCAGGATATCAGCGGCAGAGTATACGTACCGGAATCAATCTGGCCGCTGATCTATCAGTATGATGAACCGCAGAATGTACTGCTGCAGGCAGACAGCACTGAGGCAATGACACAGATCGGCAAGGAAGCGGAACAGATTCTCAATGAAAAGATCAGTACTTCCGAGGACGGTGTCAGATACAAGGCAAAGGATCTGCTGAAGCAGGCTGAGGATATCGAACAGCTGTCCCGTTCCACCAATACGATGCTGCTGTGGATTGCGGCGATATCGCTTCTGGTAGGCGGTATAGGCGTCATGAACATCATGCTTGTATCGGTTACCGAACGTACTTCCGAGATCGGTCTGAAAAAGGCGGTGGGTGCGGATAAGAAGGCAATATTGCTGCAGTTTCTGACTGAGGCAGTCGTATTGACTTCCTCCGGCGGTGTGATCGGTGTCATATCGGGAATCCTTCTGGCCGAACTGATCTCCAAGCTTAACGGAACACCGGTCGCGATCAGTATTCAGGCTGCCGTATTTGCCGTACTGTTCTCGATGGTCATCGGTATCGTATTCGGTCTTCTGCCTTCCTATAAGGCGGCGAATCTGGATCCGATCGAAGCGCTGCGTCACGAATAACACATGGAATTGTCTTTGAGGCAGTTCCATTTTTTCTGCTATGATTGTCTGCGGGAGAAGAAAAATGAATATTACGGTTTATCTTGGTGCCAATACAGGCTGCAGACAGGAATACATTGAAAAGACGAAGGAACTCGGAACATGGATCGGAAATAACGGACATACGCTGGTTTACGGCGGCGGTGCTCCCGGACTGATGGGAATACTTGCGGACAGTGTTCTCGATTCGGGCGGGAAGGTCATCGGTGTCATACCGGAATTCATGGTCCTGAAGGGAAGAAAGCATCCGCGGCTCTCTGAAACATATGTCACGGAGACAATGAGTGAACGCAGGGACAAAATGATTGAACTCGGCGATGTATACATTGCCGTACCCGGCGGAGTCGGAACACTGGATGAGATCTCGGAAGTCATTGCCGCAAAAAGACTCGGACTCCATCATAATCCGTGCATCTTTTACAATGTGGACGGTTACTATGATCCGATGAAGAAGATGCTCAAAGAGATGACAGAAGCAGAGTTTCTCAGTGTTGAGGATGCAGATGCAGTTCTCTTTCCGGAGAATCTGGAACAGCTGGCTGCCTTTCTGAAGGCAGATCATTAAAAAAACGACAGTGCGGACTGCACTGCCGTAATGTTTCTGTTTTCTGAACAATCAGAATTCAATCCGCATATATTCTTCGTGAGAGGAAGTATATATCACAAAACCATTGTCATCCAGAATCCCATAGGATTTCGGGTGATTTTCTTTCGGCAGGGAAGCAGATCCCGGATTAAGCAGAAAGATTCCGTTCACTGAGTGAGCGGTCGGAATATGTGTGTGTCCTGACAAAAAGACATCTCCCTCTTTCAGAAATGACGGAACATGATCAGGCGCAATGACATGACCATGGGTAAGGAAAAGGGTGCGTTTTTCCGTGAACAGTGTCTTTGATGTATCCATCAGCGGATAGGAGAGGACCATCTGATCAACTTCTGCGTCACAGTTGCCGCGTACTGCTGTCATGACATCCTGCAGGCTGTTAAGTATTTCAATGACTTTTTTCGGCTGATAATCCTCCGGCAGATCATTACGGGGACCGTGATAGAGGTTATCCCCGAGATTCAGAATACAGTCACAGTGATGGTGTGTATAAGCTTCCTTTGCGAGCAGTGCGCCGGAAAGGGAACCGTGTATATCGGATATGACAAGAAATACTGCATGTTTCATGAATGCGTTCCTCCGTTATCGGTATCTTACCATTTTGATGCTATAATTTGAAAGGACTGAAAAGGCAGGGACAATTATGGAGAAAAAATGCATCATGATCGGCGTGACAGGGGGAATTGCCGTATATAAGATCTGTTCACTGGTATCTTCTCTGAAGAAAAAAGGACATGAAGTACATGTGCTGATGACAAAGGAAGCAGAGGAATTCGTTTCTGCTCTGACGTTTCAGACACTCAGCGGACAACGGGTAATCAGAGATATGTTCTCGGTGGATTTCCAGCCGGATGTACATCATATTTCTCTTGCCAAAAAGGCTGAGTGCTTTGTTCTGGCACCGGCTACGGCAAATATCATTGCCAAAGTATCCCATGGTATTGCGGATGACATGCTTACCACTACATTTCTTGCGGCAGACTGTCCGAAGATCATTGTGCCGGCAATGAATACGGGAATGCTGGAAAACCCCATTACGCAGGACAATATCGAAACATGCCGGAAATACGGCATGCATATCCTGGAAAGCGCAAGCGGGTATCTTGCCTGCGGTGATACCGGCAAAGGCAGACTGCCGGAACCGGATGTCATCCTGGATAAAATCGAATCGGTCATCGAACAGGACCGATGGATGAAGGGAAAGAAGATTCTCGTAACAGCCGGTCCGACGAGAGAGGAACTCGATCCCGTAAGATATCTCACAAACCACTCCAGCGGAAAGATGGGATACGCTCTTGCCAAAGCAGCGCGCAATCTCGGGGCGGAAGTCACACTTGTATCAGGCCAGACAAATCTCGCCGTACCGGCAGATATGGAATTTGTATCTGTCTTCAGCGCGGCGGATATGGCAGAAGCTGTTCTTTCCCGCAGTGATGACATGGATGCGGTGATCATGGCAGCGGCAGTCGCTGATTACACACCGGCGGAAAAGGCGGAAAACAAGATCAAGAAAAGCGAAGGGGAATTTTCCATTGCCATGAAGCGGACAACGGATATTCTTCAGAATCTGGGTGACAGAAAGAAGGACGGTCAGGTTCTGATCGGCTTTGCGATGGAAACTGAGAATCCTCTGAGCAACGCTGCCGGCAAACTGGAAAAGAAAAACGCGGATTACATTATTGCCAACAGCATTAATGAAGAAGGCGCAGGCTTCCAGGTGGATACGAACTCCGTAACGATTATTTCCAGGGATCATCAGGAACGTCTCGGACTTCTCTCCAAGGAAGAAACGGCAGAGAAAATACTGGCATACTGTCTTGGGAAGGAATAAGAAAATGAAAAAACATAAGATATTTGATCTTCATGCGGATCTTGCGATTGCTTTGGGAAGGAGCTACCGGGCAGGGGAAAGAAACATCTTTCCCGCACACTGGCATGCGAGGTTTGAGGAAGGCGGAATAACCTATACATCGGCTGCTTCTTTTTTCAAAGGCGATGAGTCCTGGAAACAGATGGCTGACACCGTAACGATGGTGAAGGAAGAAGTTGAAGCTTCCGGTATGAAGAAGATTCTTACTGCAGAAGATATTGATGAGAATCAGACCGGAACCGCGTACCTGATGACGATTGAAGGTATGTGCGGGATTACCGAAGAACCGGAGGAAAAGATACAGTGGCTTTATGATATGGGAAACCGCATCGGTTCCCTTGAATGGAATGATCAGAACGCACTTGCGACAGGCAACAGCGGTGACCCGGCCAGAGGACTTACGGAACTGGGAAAAAGGGCGGTCCGCAAAATGAACGAACTGCATATGATCGTTGATGTATCCCATGCCAATGAGAAGACATTCTGGGATATTCTCGATACTTCCGAACTTCCGTTTATCGCAACCCATTCCAATGCCAAGGCACTCTGTTTCGTGGAAAGAAACCTTACGGATCAGCAGATCAGGGCACTTGCTTCAAGAGGTGGTCTGATCGGCATGAACGCATGCAATACGTTTATTCATAAAGATAAGGACAAACAGACTGCAGCTTATCTGGCAAAGCATGCAAGATATATTGCGGACCTTGTCGGTGTGGAACACGTTGCCTGCGGTTTTGACTTCGGAGCTTATTACGCGGACGAAAAGTCCTATGATATCTTTGCGCCGGAACAGGCTCAGAATTTCATCAAAGGTCTCTATAACGAAGGATTCAGCGAGCAGGAAGTATATGATATCGCCTGCGGCAATGTGATCCGTTTTCTGAGGCAGTATCTATGAGAAAACTGATTCTTGCCTCTCAAAGTCCGCGCCGGAAGGAACTGCTGGAAAAATGCGGCATTCCTTTTGAAACGGAGCCTGCAGATATTGATGAAACACTCTCTGCCGAAGGAACGCTTGAAGAACAGATCAGGATTCTTTCAAGACGAAAAGCGGAAGCTGTACTGAAACTGCATCCCGAAGCGGTTGTTTTAGGCAGTGATACGATCGTTGCGGTAAACGGAGAGATTCTCGGAAAACCGGTGGACGAAGCAGAAGCTGCAGATATGCTGAGAAAGCTTGCCGGCAATACCCATCAGGTGATTACCGGTGTATGTCTGATCAGCAGACAGAGGGAGTATACTGATGTTTCTGTATCGGATGTGACGTTTGCACCGATGAGTGACAAGGAGATTGCGGAATATATTTCTACCGGTGAATGTATGGATAAGGCAGGCGCCTATGGTATACAGGGATACGGCGGAAAATACATCACGCATATCAAGGGGGACTTCTATGCGATTATGGGTCTGCCGCTGAATCTTGTCTATGAAGAGATGAAAAATATAAACGAATATTGAAATCCGGTCTGAATTTGGTATGATATATGAGCGCCGCTTTAGTATAGTGGTAATACAGAGCAATGGTAATGCTCAGCGGGCAGTTCAATTCTGCCAAGCGGCATAAAGC
>CACXDM010000166.1 GCA_902766435.1 uncultured Erysipelotrichaceae bacterium
AGATTGATGCGGTTTCCATCGCGATTCCCGGTATTCTTCCGGGCAGTCACGGAAGTGACTACATCGATTATGAAGCAGCCTCTGAGGGACTTACTGAACTGTATGGTCTTCCGGTCTTTGTCCAGCATAATACCGTCGCTGTTGCGTACGGCTTCTATGCGGGTCAGACGAAATATGACAACGTGACTTATCACTCTCAGCCAAAAGGCGGTCTTGTCGGCGGTCAGGGCATGATATGCCGCGGTGTCCCGATTATCGGCAGCCATCAGCGGGCCGGTGAAATCGCACCGATTTTTACCCGTTTCCATCCCGGTATTCCGTTTAAGCCTGATAACCTGAAGCCTTCACAGGTACTGCAGACCATTGTCAGCTATCTGCTTGTGAACATTGCGGTATATGATCCGGATGTCATTCTTGTCCGGAGTTTACTGACACCGGACATGGAAGAACTGAAAAAGGAGCTCTCCCAGTACATTGATGAGAAGAAGCTCCCGGATCTGATTTATACCGATGATATCGGTGAGTATGCGTGTCTCGGTTCCATGTTATATGCAATGCGTATGCTGAAGGATCAGGTCTTCAGGACAATACAGAATCATTAGTTCCCCAAGCGGGAACTTTTTTATTCTGAGAAGAGCTGATGCAGTATCCGTTCCCTGTCATTTACGAACATCCGGGTAATCCGGTAACTGTCGGTATCCTCATAGGCACACGGTTCAATCCGGTCCGCAAAGTTCAGTATCTCCGCTTCCGGATATGCGAGAAGAATCGGTGAATGCGTTGCAATCACAAACTGCGCGCCTTCTTTCACGCATTCATTGATTCTGAGAAGCAGTGTCAGCTGACGCTGCGGGGACAATGCGGCTTCCGGTTCATCGAGAAAATACATTCCCCTTCCCCGGAAGTGCTGTTCCGTTACCGCCAGAAAACTTTCACCATGGGACTTTTCATGATAGTGAGCAGGTATACCACCGGGGCCTTTGCTGTATTCCTCTTCCGCTGTCGCAACGTTATAGAAGCTTTCTGCTCTGAGAAAATAACCGTGCATGGCTTTTGCGGGTGTCTTCACCAGTGTGACAGCGCGCCAGAGTTCGGAATGTGAATCATGGGTGGAGAAAGCATAGTTCTTTGTTCCGCCTTCCGGATTAAAGCCGTAAGCTACAGCTGCCGCTTCCAGAAGTGTGGACTTCCCTGTTCCGTTTTCACCCGCAAGAAACGTCACCGGTTTTCGGAGGCTGACCGTTTCCGTATCCTTCAAAGCGGGAATCTGACGGAGATAACTGTCTTCCGATACCGCATCCCAATTGATGCGGATCTCCCTGATGAACGGCGTACTCATTTCTTCCTCCGGATCCGGTGATACTGGGGTCTCAGTGTCAGTGAGGTGACTGCCGTACCTTCCCGTGAAGAAAGAATATACCTGACTGCTTCTGCCGTATCTTCCGGCTTCAGCGAACAGCCTTCCGCATCATCTGCCATGAAATCCGCATTGCGGTATAAAGCGGTATCCGTCATATCCGGGAGAATCGAAGCAACTCTAACACCGTACTTCCGGTTTTCCGCAAACAGGCTTTCGGAGAAACTGAGCAGCCCCGCCTTGGCTGCACCGTAGGCTGCCCCATGGGTATTGACGGAAACAGCCGTCACACTGACGATATTGATTACCGTTCCCCTGTTATGCCTTAGATCACGGAGAAAATAACCGGTCAGAATCATCGGTACAGTCAGATTGACTTCCGTCATTGTCCGGATCATCTGCGGGCTGAGTGTTTCATGCATACCGTAATACGCAGCACCGGCATTATTTACAAGAACATCCAGTTCTTTCCCGGGTATCCTTGAAAGAGTTTCCTTCAGCTGCTTTTCATCCGTCAGATCACAGACAAGCGGAATGAATCCCGGCAGACTGTCCGTATCCTTAAAACATCTTCCGATGCCGTAAACGGTATATCCTTCATTCACCAGCATTTCCGAAATCGCTTTTCCGATCCCCGAGGAAGCACCGGTCACAAGCGCTGTCTTATTCATTGGCGTCATCCTCCAGCGTATAGATCTTATCTTTACTGATATATTTCATCAGTTCGTTTGTCATGAATTCCGTGATGGTTTTCCGGAGTTCGTCATCATAGCCGTAGTACCCGTTTTTCAGTGTATACGGATACTGAACACATGCGGAAAAAGGAAATGCCCTTCTCATCTTTTTCATATAATCCCGTGAAAGACGGAACGTTCCGATACTGACATCTCTGATGATTTCCGGACCGGTATTTGTCATGACCTCTTTGATCATTTCCGTATACAGCTTCTGCCAGTCTTTTACGGCAAACACCGGATCAAAACAAAGACGCGGATGAAACCCCTGTTCTGCGGCCGTATTGACTGCTTCGATTCTTTTTTTCAGATCAGGTGTGCCGTGTTCATATGCGCTGATCACTGTATCCGGTGAAAGAGTAAAAGCGGGAATGACCCTGTCACTGACAGGCATCCGCTTCCAGATTTCCCTGTCCGCGCACTTTGTTCTGATTTCCGTTAACAGATTCGGATGGGATACGGTAAACTCTGCCCACTCTTTCAAAAGACCGGTCATATTCTCCAAAGGAACGAGATCATTTTCATAGGACAGACACAGATATACAGGATGTTCTTTCAGCAGTCTCTCCGTTTCCTTCAGGAAGTCATCCGTATTGACAAAGATCACGAGATTGGCTGTGCCGTACATTCCCTTCAGCCAGCAGTATTCACAGTCATAGATGCAGTTCAGTACATTTGTACAGTAGTAGAACCATCTCTGATCAAAGTCATGACACATGACGGACCCTTCATAGATCAATCCGTCTTTCTTGACTGCCAGAATCAGACTGCGGGAACTGACCTGGGCGGAATAGCTTTGTCTGGGACGGCTGAAGATTTCCTTATAGCTTTGTACAAAGATCTTTTCGGCATGCGGAAAAAACGAACAGATTCTTTCCGTCAGGGGAAATCCTGCCGCGTCTTCTTCAATATAGATATGGGAAAACTGTTTATTGAATGACAAACTGTCTGATCTCATACAGTATCTTCTTTCCTTCTTCCTTGTTTTCCGCCGGCAGACGTTCTGCCAGTGAAAGACCTTCTTCAATCTGCTTAAGCGATAATCCGGTTAATACCGCGTAACTTACATAGCCGTGAAGTTCATTTTTCATAAACTCCGTACATTTCATCTGTTCCGCCAGCTGAATGATGTGTTCTTCATCCTCTTTTGTCAGTATGCTTTCCGTCTTCTTCCCTTTCCGTACTTCCTCCACTAACCGTATGACGGCAGGCAGATACTCATTTGAAAGACGTTCCAGGTCTGAAGCGGTTACTGCCTGCGGAGTACCCGTGTCACTGACAAAGCGGAGAAAGAACATCCTGTGCGGCGGAAAGAACATCTTCGCCGCATGGTACACAGCAGCGCTTTCCATATCATACAGCCCGTATCCTTCAGGGATGTTATCTCCTTTACGGTAAACCGTACTTCCGGTAAGCACTGAAGTTTCTTTCAGTCCCGTATGTATAAGCATATCGGGATAGTAGGAACGTCCGCTGTTAAGGTCCGTCATCTTATTTATGATAAACAGCCCGCTCCCGCTATCCTCACAAAGAGAAGCAGCGCTGCCGATTGACAGGAGTACGTCATCATCCGAAACATTCATCTTTGCCAGAAAAGCGGCAGTGACGGAAGCAGCGTTCAGTTCACCTGTACCGGTTAACACCAATGTCATATTCTCATGATCGGTAAAAACATCCCTTCCTCTTAACAATTCAGTCTTCTTCAGTCTGAAATGCCGGATCAAAGCTGATGCTTCGGGATACAGTGCCGCAGTTACATAGATCATTCATACTCTCCTGTTACGATACAATATTACCTTAATCTGCCCATGGAAAGATACTCGGTAAAAACAAAAAGGACATGGCCTGAGCCATGCCGATACCAGATGGTATCCGTAAAGACAGACTGTATTACAGCAGCTGAGATGTCTCGAATACAGCTTCCTCTGTCTGCTCATCTGCCTGTTCCGTTGTTTCCTCAGGAACATTTTCCGGCATTTCTTCCGGTCTTTCACCATGCGGAGGCATCGGGGGACGTCCTCCGTGATGAGGCATGGGAGGTCTTCCGCCGTGTGGGGGATTCGGCGGACGGTCTCCGTGAGGAGGCATCGGCGGTCTGTCTTCGCCGGCAGGGATTTCTTCCGGTGTTTCTTCAGAGGGTTCTTCGGTTCCGGGGATTTCTTCTGTTGCTGTGTCTTTGATTTCTTCGGACATATCCTGCTCCTTATGATTAAAGATCATATCTGCTCTTCATGAAGTAAATCTGAAAGAAATGTGAATTTCAGGTGAACAATTACTGGCTTACCGTAATATCCTTACCGTCTGAAGTAACGGTTACACCGCCGTTATATGTGTAATATGTTTCGATATCCTCAGCCGCAAGAACTGCCGCTGTCTTTTCCTCTCCGCCTTCATCCTCCGAACATGTGATGACTGCTGTTTCCGGTGTAACCGCATCAACCAGCTTTGCCAGCTGTTTCAGATAGTTGCCGTGATACGGAACCTTGAGGACGTCATAATCGCCGGAGTGGGCACTCAGGTATTCTTTGATCCGGTCATTTTCCGCATCACCTGTCAGTAATATTGAATTACTGCCGTAGGTAACAGAAGTAATCAGGGAGGAGTTATTGCTGGGATCCTTGTCATATTCTTCCTCGTCCGGTCCGTCAACCGAGTAAAGAACACCGTCGATTTCAAATACTTCCTCATCCGTGCCGGTGATTACTTCCGCACTCAGATCATTCATTTCAAGTGACCTCACAAAAGCGGTATATTCATCACTGTCTTTGGGGGAGTTGCTGACAAGGACACGGGATACTTCCGTGTTGTCCAGTATCTGTGCTGCTCCGCCGACATGGTCTTTGTCAAAGTGGGTGATAATCAGGCAGTCCAGTGATTCAATGCCGTGCTCCTTCATATAGGACAGGATTTCCGATCCGTATCCGGCTTCTCCGGTGTCGATCAGCACAGCTGATTCATCCGTATATAAAAGAACAGCGTCCGCTTTTCCTGCTTCAAAGAAATATACATTCAGCGTATCCGAAGGCGTCTGTACTGCCGACTGTGCCGCACAGCCGGAGAACAAAACAAGTGCCGTCCAGACCGCTGCTGTCTGTTTTACAGGTATCATAGGTCACCTCCTATGCAGGCATTCTACGCATTGAATGTGAACATTATGTGTCCGGTTCAGTATGAAACAATGAATTCTGTATTCATGCGGGTTTTCCTGCTTTCTGTTTCTGACTTTTAAAATCTTCTATTTTTCAGAAGCAGAAATCTTCACACGAAAAAAGGCGCTTTCCCATTTCGGGTTTACGCCGTTTTACGATCTTAAAATGCTTTTCTGATTGCCGCAAGCAGGTCGTCAAATGACTCATATGCTTCAAGCTGAGGATAATCCTTCTTGATCTGCTCGGTACTTCTGAACAGGAAGCCTGCCTTGGAAGCAAGTATCATATCCAGATCATTATAGCTGTCACCGGCTGCGATTGTCTCAAAGCCGATTGACTGGAGTGCTTTTACTGTAGAGAGCTTGGACTTTTCAACTCTCATCCGGAAGCCGGTAATCTCTCCGTTGTCTGCCACTTCCAGAGTATTGCAGAAGATTGTCGGCCAGCCGAGTTTCTTCATCAGCGGGGAAGCAAACTGTTCAAATGTATCACTGAGAATGATTACCTGTGTTTCTGAGCGCAGTACGTCAAGGAACTCCTTTGCGCCCGGAAGCGGGTCAATTTTTGCGATTGTTTCCTGAATCTCCTTCAGTCCCAGACCATGTTCTTTCAGGATGCCGAGACGCCAGTTCATCAGCTTATTGTAATCCGGCTCATCACGTGTGGTTCTGCGCAGTTCGGGAATTCCGCTGGCTTCGGAAAAAGCAATCCAGATCTCCGGAACGAGAACACCTTCCATATCCAAACAAACAATATTCATATCTAAACTCTCCGTTCAATATCATTATTATTTCATAATTCGCTCCGGGTGTATCTTCTTTTTTTCTCCGGCTGATATAATGGAAACGTAAGAAACAGAACAAGGAGGAAAAACTATGTCTGAATTCAACAATGATTTCAATCTGGATGATGTGAAAAAAGTACTCGAAGCCGGTACAGTCAGGGCAAAGGAAGTAATCGAAGATCCATCAAAGATCGATGCTCTGCTGGAAGATATCGAGATCAAGCTGAAGGAAATTCCGACAGCGGGAGACGTACTTTCAAAAGCACCTCTGATGATCGCAATGATCAAGGCATATATCACAAAGGAGTATACCGAGATATCTCCCAAGGTTGTGATTTCCCTGATCAGCGCGTTACTGTATCTCCTGAAGAAAAAGGATATTATCCCCGATAACATCCCTCTGATCGGTCATCTTGATGATCTGGCCTTCCTGGC
>CACXDM010000167.1 GCA_902766435.1 uncultured Erysipelotrichaceae bacterium
GTGTCACGGCAATTCACGTTTCTTTACAATCAGGGTTAATGTCAGATTTTGCAGTAATCAGAAATCTGCGGCATACGCATCATCTGATAAACCGTTCATATACGTTTTCAGCCGTTCTGCAAGTGTCGTCATACGCGGACTGCGCTCCGTGACTTTTACGCCGTTGATCATGGCGTTGATATCTCCGATCAGGATCAGGGATTTTCTCGCTCTGCTGACAGCTGTATAAATCAGTTTTCTCTGCAGCATAATATACATATATGAAGAAAACGGCATAATGACGATCGGATACTCACTGCCCTGCGCCTTATGAACACTGATGCAGTAAGCAAGCGTAATATTTTCCCAGTTTTCATTGGTGTATTCGACAAAGTTTCCCTGGAAATCCGCTACAATCACCGTCTTGCGGTCAACACTTTCCGAGGCATCGATGATCTCGGCAATGACGCCGATATCACCGTTGAATACATCATCATCAGGCTGGTTCTTTTTCTGCAGGATCTTATCCCCTTCACGGAAGACCGTATAGTCCACACGGACTTCCCGTTTATCCGGATCCGCAGGATTAAAGTAATCCTGCAGACTTTTATTCAGTGCATCAATACCTGCCGCTCCGCCATACATCGGAGAAAGGACCTGGATGTCATCCATGGAATAACCCTTTTCCAGCGCGCCGCTGACTACCCGGATTACCGCCTCACGGATATCCTGTGTTCTGCATCGTATCAGCCCCGTATCCTTTGAATTACCGATATGTTCGGTAATCCCGTGATTGATATCATGGGCAAGCTGTATGATCGTATTACCTTCCTTCTGCCGGAAAATTCTGTCCAGACGAATCAGGGGAAACTGTTCCGAGGCAATCATATCTCTGAGAACGCTTCCGGGTCCGACACTGGGCAGCTGATCTTCATCACCGACAATACAGATCTTCTTCACATTGCGTGAAGCTTTCAGCAGATTGGCAAACAGCCATACATCCACCATTGAAAACTCATCAATAATCAGAAGGTCAGCAGTAATCGGATCCGTTTCATCCCTGCCAAATGTATTTGTTTCAAGATTCCACAGCAGAAGTGAATGAATTGTACTGGCCTGTGCGCCGGTCAGTTCGGAAAGCCGTTTAGCAGCCCTTCCGGTCGGGGCTGCGCAGACAATTGTCAGTGACGGATAAAGACTCTGAAAGATCTCCGTCATCGCCCGGATCACCGTTGTCTTGCCTGTTCCCGGACCGCCGGTAATGATCGAAACAGGTTCACGGAACAGAGTACGTATCGCATTCAGCTGTTTTTCGTCATATTCAATACCGTTCTCATTCTGCATGGCAAAGATATGATTTTCCAGCAGTTCTTCATCGTAATCATCAATCATCTCATACGGAAAGCCGGCAAAATAACGGCATATATCTCTTTCCGCATCATACTGGGTAACCGGATAGATTCTGTCTTCCTCACCGACAAGCTGCCGGTTCATATACGCCTGATGAAGAAAATCATCAAACAGCGAAGTGTCCGGAACATTTTTCGCATAAGTCTTGGCAAGCTCATCATATGTCAGGTAACTGTTTCCTGTTCTCACGCAGGCATCCATCGCGCAGGTGATCAGAGCAGCATAAAGCCGCCGCGGATCATCATCCTCTATTCCGAGGCTTTTGCCGATCTTGTCCGCTGTCAGAAAGCCGAATCCGTCACATTCCTCTATGACACGATAGGGATTTTCCTTCAGCTTTTCCATTGCTTCTTTACCGTACGCATGATTGAGACGGATCAGATTTCTCATGCCGATTCCGTTGATGTTGAGAAACCTGACAAGTTCCTCAAGTCCGTTTTCCTCATTCTGCACACCTGTTCTGATTGTCTGTATCTGCTTATCCGTCAGCCCCGGCACCGTTTGAAGACAGGATGGATCCTCCCTGATCATCCTGATGCAGTCTTCGCCGAGCGCCTCAACGATTCTGGCTGCCGTTTTCTTTCCGATCCCGGAAAACTGTACGCCGGAAAAATACCGGATCAATGCCTCTTCTTCGTTCGGCAGAGGTATTTCATACGAAATGATTTTAAACTGTATGCCGTAGCGGGGATGTTCGACATAGCTGCCGTAAAGATTATATAAAACATGTTCTTTATATTCAGGCATATAACCGGTAACCGTAATCATCTTTTCCGAAACATCATTCAGACGGAATTTCGCGACAATGTAATAATTATCCGGGTTACGGTAAAGAACATATGTGATTTTACCGTTGATTTTGATTTCTTCGGGCATATGCCTCCCTTCCGTACTGCCCTCTTCAGGCAGAATCAGATTCCCTTTTGTTATTGTCCGGTCTCAGCTGCAGACATGATTTCCTGCTGCAGGTCTTTCCCGTTTCTGTAAACCGTCTCGATCTTTCCGCCGCAGATTACAGTTTCACCATCATAGATGACCGCTTCCTGACCGGGCGTAACCGAACGGATGGTCTGCGGATATTCACACATGAGGGATCCGTCCTCTCTCAGATGAATCGTCACAGGATTATCCTGCTGTCTGTAACGGAATTTTGCCTGACATGAAAGAGGCAGTTCACGGTCTGCCAGCCAGTTAATACCGCTGATCAGACATGAATCGGAGTACAGCCATTCCTGATGTGCTTCATCCGTTACATACAGATAGTTCTTTTCGATATTCTTGCCGACAACGTAGTACGGACCGGTGCCGCCGATATCAAGGCCTTTGCGCTGACCGATCGTATAGTAAAGAACGCCTTTATGTTCGCCTCTCACAGAGTGGTCCGCAATATTGATGATCTCACCCGGTTTCATCGGCAGATAATTGCTCAGAAACTGACGGAAGTTCCGTTCGCCGATAAAGCAGATCCCGGTGGAATCTTTCTTTTTGGCAATGGAGAGATCAAGTTCAGAGGCAATTCTGCGTACTTCCGGCTTGGTGATATTTCCCAGCGGGAATACCGTATGCGAGAGAACTTCCCGTCTGATCTCCGCAAGAAAGTAGGACTGATCCTTATTCAGGTCATCTGCTTTCTGCAGAACCGGAACACCGTTCTCCGTACCGATCTTTGCATAATGACCGGTCGCAACCGTTTCAAATCCCTGCGCGGCAGCGAATTTCATGAAACTGTCAAACTTGATGTACCGGTTGCAGAGAATATCCGGATTCGGTGTTCTTCCCTTTCTGTATTCATCCAGAAATGTTTTGAAAACATCATTCCAGTATTCCTCAATGAAATCTACCCGCAGAAGAGGAAGACCGAGTTTTTCCGCCACTGCTTTCGCATCATTGTAATCTGCCTCCTGAGGACAGATATCATCATTCACGGTGGGATTGCCAAGTACGTCATCATTTGCGGCGGAATCCCAGTTACGCATAAAAGCGCAGGTTACATCAAATCCCTGCTCCTTCAGTAAATAAGCGGCTACTGCACTGTCAACGCCGCCGGATAAACCCACAAGTATTTTTTTCATAAGCACTATTATACAAAAAAAAGGATCACAGTTGATCCTGTTTTTCCCCTTCTCTGACATTTCCGCATACCTTGTAGTTCAGGCATTTCTGGCTGCAGGCATTGTCTGCGACATTGCGGAGCTCATGCGGTACAAATGCCCCGATTTCCTCTTCGTCATAGCCGATCTGGAAATTGTTTTCACTGAGAATGATCGGTCTTTTCAGAACGCTGGGGTTCTTCTTGATAAATGAGATCAGTTCCGCGGTCGTCATGGAGTCAATATCGATATCGCTTTCCTGAATAATCTTTGATCGTTTGGAAATGATGTCATCACTTCCGTTTTCACTCCGCATCAGCAGATGCTTGATTTCATTGTCATTCAGGAGTGTTTTAAATATGTTTTTTTCAAGATACGGAATGTCCCTGTCCTTCAGCCACTGCTTGACTTTACGGCAGCTGGCACAGCCGGGAGATGTATACACAACAATCATATAAAAACTCCTTTTAGCTATTATATCATTTCATGATGGAATTCAATAGTTGCAAACAAAATAGTAATATGTTTAAATTTTATTGCGTTGATCAGGTGCGGCGTCTTTGGAGTAAGCTTTGCAGAAAGGCAGCGGGTGATGAAAGCTGTCAGGCACTCTTTGGAACATTGGAGCCTGTGAGCATGGCTGTTGCCCGGTTGGACCGTTATCCCGTAAAAGTGGCTTTTTTCGAAAAGCAAGTCGGGTGGCACCGCGCATATGATGAACATGCGTCCCTTCATTACAGGGATGTTTTTTTATAGGAGGAAATCATGAAAAGAATGTTATCCGGAATCAAACCGACAGGTCAGCTGCACCTGGGAAACTATATCGGTGCGCTTCGTCATTTTGTTGAATATCAGGACGAATACGAAATGTTTGCATTCATTGCAAATCTTCA
>CACXDM010000168.1 GCA_902766435.1 uncultured Erysipelotrichaceae bacterium
AAATTCCTGTGTCCCGTACCCGGATATGACAGGCATTTTGCCATGACCGAGTATTTCGGCATCAAGATGATTCCCGTTCCGATGACGCTCTCCGGTCCGGATATGAATATCGTTGAGGAACTCGTCAGCAGTGATGAGTCAGTCAAGGGTATCTGGTGTGTTCCGAAATATGCCAATCCGACAGGTATTTCCTACAGTGACGAAACGGTCCGCCGGTTTGCGAGACTCAAACCTGCCACAAAGGATTTCCGTATTTTCTGGGATAATGCGTACGGCATGCATCATCTTTATGATGATCATCAGGACCATCTGATTGAGATTCTCGCTGAATGCAAAAGGGCGGGAAATCCTGATCTTGTATATAAATTTTCTTCCACATCGAAGATTACATTTCCCGGCAGCGGTATCGCTGCTGTGGCGGTAAGCCCGAACAATATGGAAGATCTTCTGAGTCATATGCGGATTCAGACAATCGGTCATGACAAGGTAAACCAGCTGCGTCATGTACGCTTCTTCGGCGGTATTCACGATATGGTCGAACATATGAGAAAACATGCGGAAATCATCAGACCGAAGTTTGAAGCAGTGGAGGAAATACTGAAAACCGAACTCGGTGATCTGAAGATCGGCAGATGGACGATTCCTCTCGGCGGATATTTTATTCTTTTTGATTCACTGCCGGGATGCGCAAAAGACATTGTCGCAAGAGCCAAGAAAGCCGGTGTGATCATGACTTCAGCCGGTGCCACATGGCCTTACGGGGATGATCCCAATGACTCAAACATCCGTATTGCGCCGACTTATCCGAACATGGAAGATCTCAGGGATGCAATGGAAATCTTTACGTTGTGCGTTAAAATTTCCAGCATCAAAAAGATCCTTTCCGAAAAAGAAAACAGTTGATTTTATTGTGCCTGTTTCGTTATGAAGCAGGCCTTTATTTTCCGTAATCGGAAGAAAGCAGGTTGAATATGAAACGTATTATCTGTCTTGGCGATTCAAATACTTACGGCAGAGATCCTCACTCTTTCATCGGCTCCAGATACCGCGAGGATATCCGCTGGACCAGCAAACTTCAGGATGCCGGTTTTGATATCGTGAACCTCGGCATGAACGGAAGAACGGTTCCCGGCAGACATGAAGGGAAGAAGCTGTGTTCTTTGATTCAGAAATATGAACCGGCAGACCTTCTGCTGATCATGCTGGGCACAAATGATATTCTGCGCGGTTATTCGGCGTCGGAAACAGCGGCGAAAGCAGAGAAATTTCTGATACAGGTCAGGGAGAATACTTCCGTTCCCGTTCTGTTTGTCGCCCCGCCGCATCTGAGGGAAGGCAGCTGGGTCACTTCACAGAAAATGATTGATGCTTCAAGAAACCTCTCTTCCGCATATGAAGCGGTTGCGGAGAAACTGGATACAGCGTTCTGCGATGCAGGGGACTGGGCTGTCGGACTTACCTCTGACGGCGTTCATCTGAGTTCACAGGGAAACCAGGTTTTTTATGAAGGTATATTTGAGGCAATCTGCCGGATGTATAAAGAGATAAATGAAAGTGAGGTACGGGAATGACGGAACAGGAAATTATGGAAATGCTGAAGAAACTGCCGGGTAATGCGGAAGAATATGATGTTTCAGGTATTGTTCCGGATCAGCAGTCACTGCTGAAGGATAAGACAATTATCTGGCTGGGCAGTTCCGTCACCTATGGCGCAGCATCTTTCGGTCAGTCCTTTGTGGAATTTATCGATGCATGCAAAGGAACGAAGTCCGTCAAGGAAACCGTTTCCGGTACGACTCTGACAGCGGATGAAGAAAATAATTATATTGAACGTATGGTCAAACTGCCGGCAGACATTAAGGCAGATGCTTTTGTCTGTCAGCTCTCAACAAACGATGCCACAAAAAACAAGCCTCTCGGCAGTATTGCCGGAGACTGTCAGTGTTATGATATTACGACAATCACAGGTGCTATTGAATATATCATTCAGTATGCCCGTGATACATGGCACTGTCCTGTATATTTTTATACCGGAACGAAATATGATTCTCCGCTCTATGAGCAGATGGTGAACCGGCTTCATGAAATTGCCGGGCAGAAAGAAATCGGCATCATTGATCTCTGGAATGATCCGGAAATGAATGCCGTAACCAAAGAAGATTACGCGCTGTATATGGCGTATCCGATTCATCCGACAAAAGCGGGTTACCGTAACTGGTGGACACCGGCATTCATCCGGTTTCTCGAAGAACATCTGATCTGATGAGAAGATACTCTCCCGGGATTTCAGACCGTAACACTGCACGGTTTTTCAAAGATGAACAGTGATAATATATGTTCAGATAACCGTATCCGGAGGAAAATATATGGACCATGAGAAATCCAAATCAATCTTTTTCATCATTGCGTCAGTCTGTATCTGTGTTCTGACTGCTGCTGTCGTCTTTCTCATTTACAGGATGATGAATACGATGAATGAAGTCAGCGCGTCAATTGAAGAAATCAATACCCTTGTCAGCAATGCCGAAATCACACTTAAGAATGCGGAAGGCACACTGAAAAGCATCGAGGATGTGGATTTTGAAACACTGAACCAGGCAATCCGTAATTTTGCCAAGGTTGTTGAACCGCTTGCCAGGATGTTCGGCTCATAATGACCGGAAAGGAAATACTGGATATGAAAGACAAATTTTACTGGGGAAACTCAGTTTCAAGCATGCAGACAGAGGGTGGCTGGAACGAAGGCGGAAAATCACTTTCCGTATATGATATCCGGAAAGCCGGGGAAAACATCAGTGACTGGCACTTTGCCAATGACAATTATCATTCCTATGATGAAGATCTGGATCTGATGCAGGATCTCGGAATGAACATGTACCGTTTCCAGGTATCGTGGTCCCGCTGTGTCAAAGACGGATGCGGTGAATTCAATGAGGAGGGATATGCATACTACAGCGGATTAATTGATGCACTGATCAGCCGCGGGATTGAACCGATGATCTGCCTGTATCACTTTGATATGCCGCTGTATCTGGCGGAAAATTACAATGGCTTCATTTCCCGTAAAGTGACCGAGGATTTTATCCGTTTCGGCCGGGAAACCATGAAGCGGTTCTCCGACAGGGTTAAATACTGGATTACATTCAACGAGCAGAATCTGTATTCTCAGCCTGAGATTGCCTTCCGGATTGCCGGATCGATGAAGGAATCACATAACGCCGATGATCTGTATCAGGTAATTCACCATGTCATGACCGCTCACTGTACTCTATGCAGTTATCTTCATGAGATCAGCAGTGACGCAAAGATCGGCGGTATGCTTGCCTACAGTGAAGTCTATCCGTACTCCTGCCGGCCGGAAGATATACTTGCCGCGAGAAAATGGGATGAACTGATTAACCTGAATCTTTGCGATGCATTTGCCAAAGGCATGTATTCCGCGGAATGGATGAATTATGTGAAGCAGAAGGGAATCGATGCGGATATAACCGATGCGGATCTGGCAGTCATCCGTGATCACAAAGAAGATTTCCTATCCTTCAGCTATTATTGTTCGACAACAATCAGTGCCGGAAAGATTCCCGAGAACTGTCTTGTCAACGACTATCTGAAATACGGCAAGACGGATAATCCGTATATACCGACAACCGAATGGAACTGGCAGATTGATCCGCTCGGATTCCGTGACGTGATGAACAAACTCTATCAACGTTACCGTCTGCCGGTATTTCCGATTGAAAACGGAATCGGCGTCAATGAAGAGTGGGACGGCATAAATGAAATTCAGGATGATTACCGGATCGACTATCACCGGAATCATATCAGACAGATGTTCTGCGCCATGGAAGAGGACGGCGTTGAGATCATCGGTTATCTCGGATGGGGACTGATCGATATTCTCAGTTCATCCGGTGATATGAGAAAACGCTACGGCGTGGTTTATGTCAACCGTACGAATCATGATCTGAGAGACATGAAGAGGGTGCCGAAAAAGAGCTATCACTGGCTGAAAAAAGTCATTCACTCCAACGGAAAACAACTGTAATAACCGGACATATCTCCGTAAAAAGGATATGTCTTTTATTCTGCTCCGCCGATGATTTTCTTTTGAATTCATTTTTCCGTTATGCCAAAATATACGGGTATTCGGAGGTAAATATGACGGAAACACACCACAGAGAAAACAAACTCGGAACCATGCCGGTCGGAAAACTACTGTTCTCCATGGCTGTTCCGATGATGCTTTCTTTCTTTATACAGGCACTTTACAATATTGTGGACTCAATGTTCGTCGCCAGAATATCCGAGGACGCGCTGACCGCTGTTTCACTGGCATTCCCCATGCAGCAGATCATGAATGCGATCGGTATCGGCACCGGTGTCGGCATCAGTGCCAGTATTCCAAGAGCTTTGGCGCAGAAGAAAGGAGATCATGCGGAATCCATTGCCAATACGGGAATATTCCTGTGTCTTTGTTACATGATCATATTCATGATTCTCGGTTTTACATTTACACGAAGATATTATCTTTTACAGACAGATCATGAAGCCATTGTCAATTACGGCACACAGTATCTGTCCATCGTGTGGATTATCTGCTTTGGGGCATTTTTTGCCAACCTGTTTGAAAAGATGCTTACTTCAACAGGCAATGCGACACTTTCCATGACCGCGATGGCTTCCGGCGCTGTATTCAATATCATCTTTGATCCGCTGCTGATTTTCGGCATCGGTCCTTTTCCCGAAATGGGAATTGCCGGCGCCGCACTGGCTACTGTGCTCGGTCAGATTCTGGCGGCTGTGATTGCGATGTTCTTCAATATCAAAAGAAATCCTTCAATCAGCTTTTCAGCTTCACAGATTCTGCATCCGAAAGCAGAGTGCATTAAGGAAATCTACACGATCGGTTTTCCTTCAATGATCACAATGGGACTGACATCGATGAGTTCATTCTGTATCAATCAGGTTCTGCTTGCGTACAGTACAACAGCGACTGCCGTTTACGGGATCTGGCTCAAACTGCAGAACTTCTGCTTCATGCCTGCTTTCGGCATGAACAACGGAATGGTTCCGATTCTTTCCTACAATTACGGAATCCGGCGCAGTGACAGAGTACAGGCCACACTGAAATATGCCCTGATATCCATAGTGAGTCTGATGGCAGTACTGACAGTCATATTTGAATGCTTCCCCGGTGTTCTTCTGAATCTGTTCAATGCTTCGGAAGGGATGATGGAAATCGGTGTTACGGCAATACGGTTCTGTGTTGTCTCACTTGTGTTCGGCGGAGCGTGTGTGATACTGACTTCGGCAATGCAGGCGCTGAACCATGCGAAATACACACTGATCATCAATATTCTCAGAGGCTTTGTTCTGCCTGTATCAGCGTTCTGGCTTCTCTCGGCTCTGACCGGAAACCTGAATCTGCTCTGGGCAGCAGTGCCGGCAGCTGATATTCTGGCATTCCTTTGCGCTTTGTATCTGTATCGGAAAATGAAAGAACATCTCAGTATGATGAGCGAATAAAAGCAGCGGTCTGCTGCTTTTTACTTTGTGATGACAAATGAAGAAGGGGCTGGAATTTCAAAGCGTGAGATACAGTCTCCGGCAAGTCCGTTTTCAGATGACAGACGGAATACCTGTACAAGGTTCCTGTCAAGAAGGCCGGCATAAAGCAAACCGTCACTGAGGGCAAAACCGCGCGGATCATTTCCTTCCGTATCAATCAGTCCGCTCATTGTCAGACTGCCGTCTTTACTGACACGGAATACGGTTATCTTTCCCCCGTCATAGTAACGGTTTGAAACATAAAGGAATCTTCCCTCAGCACTGATATGTATATCGGATGGCATGGCTGCTTTGCGGTCAGCGAAGCCGCATGTATTTATTTCACCGGTATCAGCGTGCCGTTTGTCAAATACAGGCAGGGGACGCTCAGTGTAATATTCATCATGCATCGTCGGACAGAACTGTATTTCCGTCAGCATACCGCTTTCATCGTAACTGTATGCCGATACAGAGGGATAATTCTCATTTGCCACATAGAACACCGGAAGAAAGGGATGAAACTCCATATAACGCGGCGCGTAACCGCTGCGGGTGTGATATTGATTCAGAATGCTCAGGCATTCTTTTTCCCGGTCAATCCGCATGACCTCTATCTCATCAGCGCCCCTGTTGCAGGCAAAGACAAGATCCCCATGTGTACGGATCTGATGAATATGACTTGTAGACTGTCCGCCGCCATGGCACCAGTAACCGCTTTGACGGAAGACAACAAGATCCTTCAGATCACCGATACCGCCGTCTTCCCGCAGGGAAAACAAAGCCGCAGAAGAGTCATCAAAACCGCGCTTCAGCTGCCAGCTGCCGTCTTCATTTTGTATATAACTGCATGTAACAGTTGTATGTGAACCGTGGTTTGCCGCAAGGAGATACTTTCCGTCTTCCGTTACTGCAGTGTAAGCAGTGCGTGAACCGTAAGAGACAGAATCATTGATCAAAGAGAGTGTGCCGTCTTCCAGAATACGGTAAGCACTGACGCCTCCGCCTGAACCGTTGATACCGCCGAAAGACTTAGATTCATTTGCGGCATAGATGAATCTTCCGTCCGCGGACGCAGTGATGATACCCGCATTGTCTGAGGGGATTGTCTGAATGTGAGTCATGCTGTGGTCACTGTTTTCCTTAACCGTATAAATGCCTTTACCTCTGCCGGTTACGCTGCCGGATGAAGTGCTGACTGAACCGATATAGATCATCATATCCTCCCTGGATGTTTTTCTGCTTTTATATTTGAAGTGAAATACAGGAATTGCCGTATAATACGCAATCTTTCTGTAAAACATTATGCCCATTTGATAAAATAAATATAACTGAAAGAAAACGAGGGATAAATATGAAAGTGGTTCTTCAGAATCTGACAAAGGCATTCCCGAACCGGAATCCCGGCCAGGCGGATGTCATTGCCGTCAACAATTTTAATTTTGAAATTCCCGACGGAAAACTGATCGGACTTCTCGGACCTTCCGGCTGCGG
>CACXDM010000169.1 GCA_902766435.1 uncultured Erysipelotrichaceae bacterium
ACTGACCGCATACCGTATTCTCGTACGGGCAGGCAGAAACGATCCGGATACGTATCTGGTTGTCAAAAACCTGGGTACTGCTGATCCAGGCCCTTTTAAAGATTTCATTGAGGAATACAGGAAACCCGTGAAAATCGAAAACGAGCTTGGTACCTTTGTGTTGGAAAGACGCTGGAACTGGTTTGACGGAACCATACAGTGGTGTTCAAAACCATGTAATGTCCTGCTGGATGTGGGAGAAATCAGCAGTGATTGTTCTTCTTCCATGGAAGTATTACGTAAGATCTGTGAACATGATACTGACTATGATGCCCGTATACGCCGTCAGGTATGTGATCAGACGATGGATCTTCTGGCAGACTGGTATGACGAAGAGATCACGGAAGAAGAATACATGGAACGAATGGGTACACCGATGATTCAGATCTCAGAAGACGGAGAGATCAGTTTCTCATTTGATACAGGTGAACTGTATGCCGGTCATACATTGATTGTTTCCATTGATCAGGATGGGAATGTTGAGGAAACCAGTCTGGCGGGATAGAGTAACATAAAAGAAACCGTCAGATGATAAAGGATATACGGCGGTATGAGATAAGCAGATGATGGGGAGCGACTATGAAAATATATCATTTAGCGGATTTACACTTCGGGAAATCAATTTACGGACTGTCAATGCTGGATGATCAGCGTTACTGGGCTGATCAGTTTCTGCATTATTGTTCTGAAAACAAACCGGATGCAGTAGTTATTGCGGGAGATGTCTATGACCGCTCTGCGCCAAGCGGAGATGCGGTCGAACTTCTGGATTACTTCCTGACAAAACTCGCGGAGATGGATATTCCTGTATTTATCATTGCCGGCAATCATGACAGCGGGCAGAGACTGTCATTCGGCAGATCAATGCTCGCTAAACAGAAAATACATATCTCCGGCAGAGTGGAAAAAGAAATTGATCATTTTACCATGGATGTTCCGGACGGATACGGACCTGTAACGTTCTGGATGCTTCCATATACTTTTCCTGAGCAGGTTTCCTCAGTCCTGAAAGATGAAGAGATACATACATATGATCAGGCAGTCAGGAAACTGATTGAAGCACAGAATATTGACCTGACACAAAGAAATATCATTCTGTCTCATCAGAATGTTACTGCAGACGGAAAGGAGGCAGAACGCGGAGGTTCAGAATCGATGGTCGGTGGTGTAGGGCAGATTGACTATACCGTTTATGATCCTTTTGAATATGCCGCACTGGGACATATTCATTCTTCTTATCCGGTAGGAAGAGAAGAAGTCAGATATGCCGGAACACCTCTTTGTTATCACTTTTCCGAAACAAGGCAGAAGGATAAAGGATTGATTGAAGTCATTCTTAAAGATAAAGGGGAAGATGCTGAAATACGTACGGTTTCCATAGATCCTCTTCATAAAATGAGACATTTCGAAGGAACGAAGGATGACATCTATACTTTGCTCCGGGATGACACCGGCAAAAATGAATATATAGGCATCAATATTACCGATCAGAGAATTACCCCGGAAATAAATACATATCTGAAACAGCTGCTTGCTTCACGCGGCAGTATCCTTATGGAACTGCTTTCTTCATATTCTTCATTCTCCGGAAATATTGTGTCCGCTGAAAAAGAAGCGGCGGAAACAAAGCCCATTGAGGATCTTTTTGCGGATCTTTATGCTGAACAGAACAGAGGAACACCGGCTGAGGAAGACGAATACGAATTGATGGCGTATGTCGGAGAACTCGTACGCAATCAGGATACGCATCTGCCTCTGGATATGAAAGATGTGAACCGGCTTCTTGAAAAGGCAGTGAAGCAGGGAGGTGAAGCGAAATGAAACCGATCATACTTGAAATGACTGCGTTTGGTTCCTATGCCGAAAAAACTGTTGTTGATTTCACCAAATTCAAAAGCGGTCTCTTTCTTGTGACAGGCGATACCGGTGCCGGGAAAACAACCATTTTCGACGCGATTGTTTTTGCGCTGTACGGTGCTTCCAGCGGGTCCGAGAGAACAATGGAGATGATGCATTGTGATTATGTAAGCAAGTCACAGGATACCATCGTAGCTTTGAAGTTTGAACAAAGCGGTAAAGTATATTCGGTGCAGAGAACTCTGCATTTCCGGAAAGCCCGGGGCAAAAGTGACGAGTATACCGGCTCGGCTGTCAGTGCGGTTCTGAGTGAACCGGATGGGAAAACCATGAATGTGGCTTCCAAGGTGACCGACCGGATTACGGAAATACTGGGATTAACCAAGGATCAGTTCCGCCAGATCATTATGCTGGCACAGGGAGAATTCAAAAAGTTCCTGAAATCAGACAGTGATGAAAAAAGCAGAATTCTCGGTAAACTCTTTGATAATTCGGCTTATCTCCGATATGAAGAAATCATCACTCAGGCAGCCGCCAGACTGAGAGAAGAGCGGAGAGACAGCAGTGAACGGATAGAATCCTATATGGAACAGGTTTTTATTGCACCGGAAGATCAGGAAAAATATCCTTCTGAATTATGGCTGCCCGGCAGTCCCGGTTTGCTGGAAGAACTGGAAAAACTGATCAGACTTGATGAGGAGGCGATTGCGGAGAAAGTATCCGAAAGACAGAAATATAAAGAAAAACTCGATGCATTGAATACTGCGTATGGCGCGGCTGAAACACTGAACAGACAGATTAACACTCTTGCAGAACAGGAGAAGCATCTGGAAGTATTAAACAGGCAGGAAGAAGAATTCCGTAAGCTCCATGATCAGTCAGAACTGGTTTCCAAAGCATTCCGGAAAGTGAAGCCGGCAGAGGAAAGAAGAAGGGATGCTGAAAAACAGCTGATCTCGCTGAAGGAGAATATCTCAGATCTCAGACAAAAACTGGCATCAGGCAAAAAAGCCAAAGAGAAAGCAGAAGAGGCTGTCAGATCGGACAACACTCATCTCGCGGAAATTGAAAGGCTCACAAAAGAAATCACGAAACTGGAAGAAAGCAAGCCGGCATATAAACAGCTCAGAGAACTTCAAACCCGGATTTCCGCCCGTAAGGAAAAGCTTAAACACGACAATGAGCACCTGAAGAAAACAATTGCCGAACTCGATGAAACAACACAGCGTCTGAAAAGGAATCAGGAAGAAGCAGCTCTGCTGGAAGATTCCGAAATACGCAAAAAGGATGCCGAAAAAGAGCAGGATACAAACGAAGAGATTGTTTTGCGTATTGCCGGCAAAAACGGAATACAAAGCAGAATTACTGCAGTAAATAATAAGGAAGCGGAACTTCAGCGGGAAGAAAATACGTTAAAGAGAATCTCGGAAGAGACAATTCAGGCAAAGAACTTCTATGATGATCTTTACCGCCGTTTCTTTGAAGGTCAGTCCGGACTTCTCGCGGAGGAAATGCGGAATGAACTGAATGAAAAAGGATCCGCACTCTGTCCTGTATGCGGAACACACTTTGTGAAAGGGCAGGATGTACATTTCGCAGAACTGGAAGACAGTGTACCCTCACAGGCAGAAGTGGAAAAGGCAAAGAAGAGTTTTGAAGGATCAGAACAGAAAAGAACAAATGCTGTAAACAGAAGAAATGTATTGACTGCTGAAATTGAAACAGTGAAGAAAGAAACTCTTACAGCGGCGCAAAGTCTTTTTGCGGACTGTTCAGATTGGGAAACGCTCAGCAGAGCAGATTATCTTCCGGCAAAGCTTCAGATTCTGAAACAGAAAGTATCTGAGTACAAAGCGGCAGTGGTCGAATATGACAAAAAGGCGAAACGGTATAAAGAACTGCAGGAACAGAAGAAGACAGATGATAAAAAGCAGTATGATCTGAATGGCCTCCGGCAGTCTCTTGAAACGAGCATTAAAAAGGAAACTGCAGAACTGAAGACATGGGAAGAGAATCAGCAGAACAGCAGGGCTAATCTGCAGTATGAAAATGAAAAAGAAGTACAGAATATCATCAATGAATATTCAAATCGGAAATCTGATCTGAATAAGTTAATCGAAGCCCATAAGACTGACAGAGACAAAGCTCTTAAAGAGTTCAATACAATCAGCGGTTCTCTGGATACAGAAAACGGAAAGCTTCAGGGTTATGAAGAAAGATACAAAGAGGCAGATCGAAATGCGGCTGAAGTATTGAAAGAAACCGGATTTGGTTCTATGGGAGAGGCATTAGATGTTCTCAGTCCGGTCGCAAACCCGGAACTGTGGCTGAAAGAAACAGATGAAAAACAGCGGAAATATGAAATCGATCTGAAGAGCACTTTGAAGAATATCTCGGATCTGAGAGAGCAGATTAAAGATAAAAAAAGACAGGATCTCTCAGAACTTGGTGATCAGATTAAAGAGGCAGATCAGAATTTCTCTGACGCTAATCATGCTGCAGGGGAGCTGACATCCCTTAAGCAGAATCACGAAAAAGTCTATGACGGTGTGAAAGGAGAAAAGCAGAAGCTTTCTGAGACCGACCGTGCATGGCAGATCCTCAGCAGACTGTCAGCTTTGGCGGCGGGTTCCAGCAGTGAGGGAGGAAAGCTTTCCTTTGACCGTTATGTAATGGGAGCTGTATTTAAGGAAGTGATTGAGAAGGCAAATATCCGTCTGGAAATCATGTCCGGAGGTCAGTATCAGCTTGTTCATCAGACCGAAGCTTACCGAAAGAATGCAGTAGCCGGTCTTGATATAGAGGTATTGGACCGGAATACCGGAATACAGCGTGAGTCAGCGTCATTATCCGGCGGGGAATCATTTATCGTTTCACTGGCTTTGGCACTCGGTCTTTCTGATGTAGTGCAGAGTCATTCCGGCGGACAGTCTCTGGATACTTTGTTTATCGATGAAGGATTCGGGACACTGGATGATGATGTATTGGATAAGGCAGTACAGGTACTGAACAGTCTTTCTGACGGAAGCCATCATCTTGTCGGTATTATTTCTCATGTCAGCAGACTGGAGGAAAGTATTGTTCAGAAAATCGTCGTAAAGAACGGAGATCACGGCAGTACGCTGAAATTGACCGGAGTTGAGAATTAAACAAACCACGAAACCCTGACAGAAAAAAAGATCTCTGCATGAGATAGGGAACTTCAATCGTTCTTCCTCTCTGCTGAGACCTTTTCATATGGGATCACCGAAGTAAAAAGAATTGACAGTATAAATGACAGAGGTATGATATTCACGGCATCGGACCCGCGTTTCCAACCGTTTATAAAAGCGTCAGAGGTC
>CACXDM010000170.1 GCA_902766435.1 uncultured Erysipelotrichaceae bacterium
CCAGTATTTTTCTGATTCGTTTTTTCGTCATGAATGGATTATCTCTTTATATGTCCCGAAAATCAACTGAAAATTCTTTCACAGAACTGCAGATAAAACAGCTGATCCGGCAGTTTACCTTCTCAGAGTTTACTTGTTTCCCCTCAAAATACACTCATTGGGTGTATAGTGGTGCTCAGAGAGGTATCCATGGAAATACGTGAAATGAGAATGGAATTAGGCGATACACAAAATGAATTCGCTGAACGTTATCAAATTCCTTTCAGAACGATTCAAAACTGGGAAAACGGAGTACGCAGACCTCCCGAATATGTATTAAAACTTCTGGAGAAGCAGGTGAAGAAAGATCTGGTGAACAGAAAGACTTCTGTCCTGCCAAGATATAATCCAAAGAAGACCGACCTGCCGAAGAGAGAAAACTATTTCGGTTCCATTGTCTGGCTGAAGGCCGTGAGAGATTGTATCGGAGAGGACATTGTATTTGCGCTTGATTAAGCTTTAATGTGTCAGGGCAGTTTCAAAGGAAGAAACAGTGAATACATCATCTGGCTGTATGGAGATGAGTCGCTGAAGCGCTTTAATGGCGTAGTCATACTTGGAAGACGGGTTAGTCCATACAGCGTTCTTGAAAGGAACGGCCTTAAGTACACCGATCTTAACCTCACAATATCAGATGCTCTTGCGAACGAATCCATCCTCGATATGCAGGGAATTACAGAAGCCGTCAGCCGCTATTATTTCCTTAACGGCGAGAGCTTTGAGGGTCTTTCCGTAGCCCCGGAATATCAGGATGCCTTTGAAAAGCTGGCACAGGAAGCACGTTCTTATTACGACAGCTGAGAGGTAATTTCATGAAGATTACAGCAGAAGAGAAAATGATGTACAGCGTAATGAAAGCAATCTTTGACAGCGGGATCCCAAATCAATTCTCTCTTTTCAGCAATGCGTTATACCGCTGGTAACCAGATGCTGTATACTCAGGCCTTTTCACTGCAGCCATGAATACTTCGGTTTATATCTTGTAAATCTGTCCCAGGGAATCAGTTTATCTTTCTGAAGTCTGCCGATCGCAATAAAGGCAGGAACACTCTGTGACTTTGCATAATTCCTGATTGCCGTCAGCGAATAATCACCTTTTTTTATGAATTCCTTATAGCTGTCCGGATCAAGCAGTGCATCTTCAGCGAAACGGTCCGCCCTTGTTTCCCGTTCCGAATTTGCTGCTGCATCTGTATCAATAAGACGCCCGGTTCTATTCAGATCTCCATTTACAATATGCCCGAGTTCGTGAAACAGTGAAAACCAGAATATATCCGCATAAGAGCCGCGAATTGTTAACACCATCTGATAAGTACCGTTTTTTTCCCTTTCAATATAACCATGCACCGGTGCTCCGCGGAAATTATGCACAACACTGAAGTCAATTCCATATTGGCTTAACAGTTCAGGCAGCGCACGTATAATATCCCCTTTGGCATTACACATAAAACCTTTCAGTTCACCGATCAGCCTTCCGGTTTTGGTTGCATCGAAATTGTTCAGAGAATTACTGTTTTCGCCCAGTACTTTACACATACAAAGCCATGCGCCAAGAACATCATTATTAACTGCAGCAGTACCGGACATCCGAAATGCTCCGGCAGGTGCCAGTCTTCGCAGTCCCAGTAAACTGCTTACTTTAAAAAAATATCTTAACTGCAGTATTTCCTGTTTCTCTGTCAGATCTTTCGGAATCAGGGAATTCTTTTTCAAAAACCGCACAACTTCATGAATTGTTTTCAGAACTTCTTTTTCTTCTTCCTGAACAGTCTCTTCCTCCTGAAGGCTAAGCAGTTCAGCATCATAGTTTGCCTGCAGGTTCAGCCAAAAAGAACTCCGAACGCCTAACGCATACTCCAATCCCATGGCCAGACTTTTTGAAATATCCTTTTTTCCCCTGATCACATCACTGAGAAAAGGTTCGGAAACACCTGCTCTTTCTGCAAGTTCCTTCTGCGTCAGACTGCGTTCCTCCAAAATGTCGGAAATCGTTTCCCCCGGGTGTATCAACAAATCAGGAGATATACCATGTCTCTTTGTCACCATGATAATCCACCACTCCTTCCACTATTATCTCTTCACAAATCACAACCGTTTTACCATCGTCGGCAGGACGGACAATTAACCTGACATTGCCCGTAATACGAATCGAGTACTTCCCTGAATCCTGACCTTTCAACTGCTCCGGATGTCCCAGGCCAAGAGAAAGAAAATCGCCAAACGTATCGGCCGCTGTCAGTCTGTCTATATGTTTTTTGATTTTCCGAACCCATTCCGCAGGGATCTTTTTCTTCATTTCCCCAAAATCACTGAAGTACTTTTCAACTTTTCTGTTTGAATATGCGATTCTCAGAAGAACATCACCACCCATCTGCAGATTGTTGAATTAACTAATTGGTTAATTGTTAATTGGATAATACCACTTTGTGCACTGCCGATCAAGCCCCTTTTCATCCAACATGAAGCGTCAAAAAAAGAGAGCAATTGCCCTCTTCCCGAATCAGTTCTCTCTTGTCAGCTGAGCGGTACTTCCGCCGGTGATTCTCATCAGATCATCCGGTGATACTTCAACCTGGGTGCCTACCCTGCCGCCGGAAACCAGAATCGTATCAAACAGAATAACAGTCTCATCAAAGAATGTCCTGAATTGTTTCTTCATTCCGACCGGACTGCATCCCCCATGGATGTATCCGGTTGTTTTCAACAGGTCCTTCTGCGGGATCATTTCGACATTCTTGACACCTGCAGCACGGGCGCATGCCTTCAGATCCAGCTTCTCTTTTACGGGAATGACAAATACGTAGTGTTCACCGTCATCGCCTTTTGTGACGAGTGTCTTGTATACCTGTTCCGGATCCTCGCCGCACTTCAGAGCAACCGAAACACCATCAATCATGCCGTCTTCCGTTTCATATGTATGTTCTGTATATTCAATGCCCGCTGTTTCCAGCATACGCATCGCGTTAGTCTTTGTTTCCTTCTTTGCCATATCTCTTCTCCGTCATTAAATATACGTCAAAAAAACAGAAACGCGAAGTTTCTGTTCTAATCACTCAACAGGATTCTGTCGTCATCCAGCGCTTCACCTGCGCCTTCACGGAATTTCCGCATCAGATCCTCAATTGTCAGACCTTTTCTCTGATCATCCTTGAGATCGAGGATGATATCACCGTCCGACATCATCAGTGTTCTGTTTCCGGTAGAAATTGCCTGATGGAGATTATGGGTAACCATGAGACATGTCGTATGATTGCGCTCAATGATCTCATTGGTTAATGCCATGATCTTCTCCGCTGCTTTCGGATCAAGTGCCGCAGTATGTTCATCCAGCAGCAGGAGTCTTGGCGGAACAATCGTTGCCATCAGCAGTGTCAGCGCCTGTCTCTGTCCGCCGGACAGTGTACCGACTGCGGTATTCATTCTGTCCTCAAGTCCCATATCAAGGCGTTTGAGTTCATCCCGGAATTTCTCCCTGTCCTTGCGTGTTATTCGGCTGAAGGGTTTTGTTTCACCGGCTCTTAAGAATGCCAGTGCAAGATTCTCTTCGATCGTCATATGCGGCGCTGTTCCCTTGAGGGGATCCTGGAACAGTCTGCCGATATACTTTGACCGTTTATATTCCGGTGTGAATGTGATGTTCTGATCATCAAGCATGATTCTTCCCGAATCAACGAGAAACACACCTGCCACCGCATTGAACAGAGTGGATTTACCCGCCCCGTTGGAGCCGACGATCGTAATGAAGTCACCGTCATTAACAGTCAGGTTCAGACCGTCAAGAGCAGTTTTCTCGTTGACCGTACCGGGGTTGAATGTCTTTGTCAGATTCTGCAGTTCCAGCATATCAGGCTTCCCTCCTCTCCCGGTTATAGTCACTCAGTGACTGCTTGAGACTCGGTGCCGCAATGGCAAGCGCCACGATGACAGCCGTCATCAGTTTCAGACATTCAATCGGTATGATTCTTGTCTGCAGCACAATCGCATAGATCAGACGGTAGATCACGTTTCCTACAAGACAGGCAAGAATATTTCTGCCGATGGACTTTCTTCCCTGGATGACCGTCTCACCAATAATGAGACATGCAAGTCCGATGACAACGATGCTCGTACCCGCGTTGATGTCGGCAGACTTCTGCATCTGTCCGGCAATTGCGCCGGATAATCCGGTCAGACAGTTGGCGATAATCAGTCCGACGGTAATCGTAAAGCGGGGATTGATGGAAGAAGCGGATACCATGTCACGGTTGTCTCCGGTTGCCCGGATGGAAAGACCGAGTCTGGTTGTCAGAAACCACCTCATCGCAAGCATACAGACAGCAGCCACAATACCGGCAAGTATGATCTGATACCAGCTGCCGCCGATTCCCGTCTCTCTGAAGATCGTGAATATCGTTTCCTGCTTCAGAAGACTGACATTGCTGGACCATCCCATTGCCATCAGATTGATCGTATATAATCCCGTATTGGTCACAATACCGGCAAGGATGGAAGGAACTCCCATTCTTGTCTGCAGAAAGGCAGTGACAAATCCGGCGCATCCTCCCGCCAGCATTCCCAGCACTATACCGAGAAACGGGTGTCCCGCCGCTGCCGTACTGACCGATACCGCCATTCCAAGAACGAAACATCCGTCCGTTGTAAGATCGGCAATATCCAGGATCCGGTAGCTCAGAAACAGAGCCAGAGCCACCAGTGAATATATACATCCGAGTAATAAAGCTGTCTGTATGATAGAAAGCATTCAATCCCCTCCAAGTAAATTCTTATTCTTCTGTTGTGACGACTTCCACAACCTCACCGAAACTGCTGAACATGCTGTAATCAGCGCCGAGCTTTTCTGCTGTTTCGGTATTGACGGTGATGATTCCGCCCGGCATTGTTTCATATTCCTGATAATACTTTGTATTCTCAATTCCCTGTACAGCTGCGTCATAGGCAAGATCAGCCGTGTGTTTGCCAAGGTCGGTATAATTGACACCGCATGTTGTGAACGCGCCGTTTCTGACGAATGAGTCAGCGCCTGTATAATGGAGAATTCCCGCTTCAGCGAATGTCTGGGCGATTGTCAGTTCAGCGTCCATGATGACATTGTCCGTCGGTGTGAATACAGTATCGACTCCCGCTGCCACTACAGCAGCTGCTGTCTGAATGACTTCATCTCTGTTTGTCGGGTTTCCGAAGTCTTCATAAGCGATGCCGTTGGCTTCAAGATACTTCTTCGCTTCCTCAATCGGCTTTGCGGAGTTGGCCTCTGACTTCGAGTAAAGCAGAGCTACCTTCTGGATATCCGGGTTCTGAGCAAACATCATATCGAAGATCTGTACTGTATTCAGCGCGTCGGATGTACCTGTCACGTAGTCAATTCCCGTAAGCCCGGCAGCTTCCGGATCGGAAATAGCCGCGAATACAACCGGTGTCTTTGTCTCTTCAGCCGCAACCGTCATTGTCTGGGCAGCCATTGTGGCGATCGGAATAATCACATCCACGTTGTCATTCACAACACTGGTGCCGATCTGCTGAAGCTGTGTCTGGTCATTCTGGCCGGAATATACTTTTCCGTTGCCGAGGTCAGCTGTACCGGAGTATTCAATCACATAACCGTCAGCTGCCGCTCTGGCATTGAGTTCTTCAATTACGGCTGCCGCAATCTCATCAAGAGAAGCGTGGTCGAGCTGTTTGACAACTGCGACTTTAATCACTTTCGCATCGGATCCGGCTGCTGAAGAAGCTGCCGAGGAAGCCGGTGCGGCTGAGGAACATCCTGCAAGACCTGTCAGAAGTACTGTTGATAATAATACTGATGTAAGTTTCTTCATGTGATTTTTCCTCCCTTTCATTTCTGCATTTCCGCTGCCTCAGAAACAAAAAACGTCTGTCCTAAAGGACAGGCGCTGAACCTGCGGTACCACCTTTATTGACAACCGTCTTTACGGCCGTCCACTCACCGAAAATGCAATCACATTCCCTGTCATTTAACGCTGACAATACGTCCCGAATACTCACTTCCGTTTTCATCAGGCCCTCCCGGGTCCATTTGCATACCGCTTAACACTGCAGGGCTCTCACCTATCCCCGCTCTCTTTGAGCTGCTGAGTATGTTTGATCTCCCGATCATCGGTTTACGAAAATATCTTATGAAAGAATGTAATAAAAGTCAATTGAATGAAAACAGTTTCATAAATTGGTTGTTTTTTATTTCTTTCTGACAAGAAACTCATCAAGAACAGTGCACAAATTGCTGAAATGGGATTTGAACTGACTGCCGGAGAGATTTGAAATGTCGATTGCTTTTATCAGGTTTTTTGCTTTGAATCTGTTCGCTTCTTTTCTTTTTTGTTTCTTATCTGTCTGCTTCCCCAAAAAAACATCTTCCACGTCCCGGCAGAACCATACAAATCTCCGGTTTCCTTCTTTCGAACAGTAATGTCTTGCTTTTTCCAGAAAA
>CACXDM010000171.1 GCA_902766435.1 uncultured Erysipelotrichaceae bacterium
GGAGGTATGAGAGATGGCAGACGGAAACAAGATCTTAATATCTTTCGAAGGCTACAAAAAGGTAGAGGATGAGTACCAGAATCTTACAGTGAACCGCAGAAAAGAGGTTGCACAGAAGATCAGGGAAGCCCGTGAACAGGGGGACTTATCGGAGAACGCCGAGTATGATGCAGCCCGGGACGAACAGCGTGAGCTGGAGCGCCGGATCGCTGAACTGGATAATATCATCAAGAATGCGGAGATCATTCAAGAAGATTCAACGAATAAGGAAATCGTTGGTTTCGGCTGCTATGTAAAGTTCCTGGCTATGGATAATCAGGACGATGACCCGTCTGTATGCCAGATCACCGGTTCGATAGAAGCCAACATCCTGTTGGGAAAGATCTCCAACGAATCTCCGCTTGGATCCAAACTGCTTGGCGCAAAGGCCGGACAGATCGTAAATGTGGAGACTCCTGAAGGAACCAAGAGCTACAAGGTGCTTGAGTTCTGGAGAGAGGAAGCAGAGAGCGCAGACTCCAAAGAATAATATTCAGGATATCATTAAGAAGTTGAATGATATAAAAATTAGAATGATATGATAATTAGAATGATATGATAATTAGAATGATATGATAAATAGAATGATATGAAAAAATCCCCCGGGAATCACGTCCCGGGGGATTTTTTTGGACGATCGGGAACGGGGCTGGTACGCCCGGAACCGTCCCCCGATCATTCCATGGGAAGCTTTATCACAATATGTCAATATACTCGCCGGAAAGCGCTTTATTCATACTTCGTACAGCGCAGAATTTTCCGCACATGGAGCAACGGTCGTCCTCTTCGGAAGCCCGGCTGTCCCGGATCTTCTTTGCGGTTTCAGGATCCATGGCACATTTCCACTGTGCCTCCCAGTCCAGATTCCTTCTGGCGTCGGCCATGGCAAGATCGGGATCCATGGCGTGAGGGATCTTTTTTGCGATATCCGCAGCATGGGCGGCGATGCGGGTAGCCATAATTCCCTGCTTAACATCTTCCAGGTTGGGAAGCGCGAGATGTTCGGCGGAAGTGACATAACAGAGGAAGGCTGCGCCACTAGAGGCGGCAATGGAACCGCCGATCGCTGCGGTGATATGGTCGTAGCCCGGAGCGATGTCGGTGACTACAGGTCCCAGTACATAGAAGGGGGCGCCCATGCAGATGGTCTGCTGGATCTTCATATTGGCTTCAATCTGGTCCATGGGCATATGTCCGGGACCTTCGATCATGACCTGCACATCTTTTTCCCAGGCTCTCTTGGTCAGTTCGCCAAGACGGACGAGTTCTTCAATCTGGCAGACATCGCTTCCGTCGGCCAGACAGCCGGGACGGCAGGCATCTCCCAGAGAAATGGTCACATCATATTCACGGCAGATGGAAAGAATCTCATCGAAATACTCATAAAACGGATTTTCTTCCCCGGTCATGCACATCCAGGCAAAAATAAGGGAGCCGCCGCGGGATACAATGTTCATTTTACGTTTATGTTTTTTAATCTGTTCAATAGTCTTCCTTGTGATACCGCAATGAAGGGTTTCAAAATCAACACCGTCTTCAGCATGAAGGCGGACAACATCCAGGAAATCTTTTGCGGTAAGGGTGGCCAGATCCCGCTGATAATGAATTACACTGTCATAGACAGGAACCGTGCCGATCATAGCCGGACACTCCGAGGTGAGCTTTCTACGGAAAGGTTGAGTGTCTCCGTGAGAGGAAAGGTCCATGATGGCCTCAGCTCCCATATTAACGGCAGCCATGACCTTCTGCATTTCTACATCGTAATCCCGGCAGTCGCGGGACACGCCCAGATTGACATTGATCTTGGTGCGCAGCATGGATCCGACACCGTTTGCTGCAATGCATGTGTGCAGCCGGTTGGCGGGGATCGCAACCTGTCCCCTTGCTACAAGAGAACGGATTTCTTCTTCAGTCCGGTACTCTTTTTCAGCAACGATCTTCATCTCGGGTGTGATGATGCCTTTCCTGGCCGCATCCATTTGTGTGGTATAATTTCTCATGGCAGTAAATCCTTTCCGGAGATTTTTTACGGGTAACCTTTTGACCCGGGTATCATTCTATCATGTTCGAAATGAAATGAAAAATCAAATATTTTCATAAAAGAGTTTTCATAAAAGAATACAGGATCGGTCCCCGATGAAATGGGAATCGATCCTGGGTTTGTTAAAGCAAATATAATGCTATGGATATTGAAGGCTTACAGCATATCCTTAAGGGCTTTCTTCAGCTTTGTGATCTCAGCCTTAAGTTCAGCATTCTCTGCTTTCAGAGTAGCTACATCAGCAACAAGTTTCTCCTGCTTAGCGGCGGAAAGAAGAGTAGTTGCTTTAGCCTCGGTCTTTTCAGCTGCTTTTTTTGCAACGGTCTTTTCCGGAGCTTTAGCAGCAGTTTTCTTAGCAGAAGTCTTTTTCACTGCATCTTTCTCAGTAGTTTTCTTTTCGGCAGTTTTCTTTTCTGCAGTTTTCTTTTCGGCAGTTTTCTTCTCGGCAGTTTTCTTCTCGGCAGTTTTTTTCTCAGCAGTCTTTTTTGGCCTTCCGGCGGACTTTTTAACCGGCTTTTCAGCTGCTTTATCCTCTGTCTTTTTTTCAACGTCTTTAGCAACAGCTTCTTTGATTTCAGCTTCTTTGATTTCAGATGCTTTGATTTCAGATGTTTCTTTTAACTGACGTTTCCATAATCCGATGGCCTGAGCAGAAATGGAAAGCTCCTTTGCTGCTTTTGTCACACCGATCTCCTCAGCAAGAGCGATTGCTTTTGCCTTTTCCTCTGCGGAATAACTCTTTCTAGCCATGATATAACCTCCGTATAAAAGTAAAAAATAAAGATGAAAATTAAAATAATTAATTGAATATATGAAAATTCGTTTCATTCTAACATAATTGTCTTAATTTATTCAATCTTTTTTTTACATTTGCACCTTATTTTGTGAGATATTTCCATTTCTGCAGATTTGTATTGTAACGATTTCCTATATGGAATGAGCAATA
>CACXDM010000172.1 GCA_902766435.1 uncultured Erysipelotrichaceae bacterium
CATTTGTCGGCATTTCAAGGTATTCACCAAGGTCAAGGGTGATTGATTTGGGTTTTTCCAGCTTCGGAATCTGCCATTCTTCATCCGCAAGTTCTTCCGTGCCGTTTTCATCAGCGAAGTGCTTTCCGCATCTGTCGCATATCCAGCATTCAATATTTCCTGTTTCATCGGAAGTGGCGGACTTCGCCTCCAGCTTCACAATATGATGTCCCAGCGGAGGAAGAACTGTATCTTCTTCTGAGATTTCTTCCGTTCCGGCTTCATCCCGGAACAGTTCACCGCATCTGCTGCACTTCCAGTATTCGATATTTCCTTCAGATTCACATCCCGCATCTGCCGCCTTGACTTTGACAGGATCATGACCGAGTTCTTTTACTTCTCTTGTCTCCTGATGTGAAGGATCGTTCGCACAGGTACGTGTTTCTTCACCCGTTTCCAGACATGTCGGCTTTGTGGTTACTGTCCATTTGCCCCACTTATGACCGATGGCCGGAATAACGGTTTTTTCAAGAGAGGTCTCTTTGGTTCCTTCGGAATCACTGAATACTTTGCCGCACTGACCGCATGTCCAGTAAGCAGTGTTTCCGTCTTTCTCACAGACCGCAGGAACTGCCTCTGTTTCAGTCAGTCCATGATGTGTCATATTGTAGCGGATCTCATTTGTTTCCGCATATTCCTTTGCGTAGGAAGAACAGCCGCCGTGAATCGTCGCATACACAACATGTCCGCCGCTGCCGATCCATGTATAACCGGTCCAGAGAATATCACTGCCGATCTCCGTCACACTGTCGGGGATTGTGATATGACGCAGTGCACTGCAGCTGTAGAATGCCTTCTCTCCGATCGACTCCATTCCTTCGGATATGTCGACTGTCTTCAGTTTTTCAAAATACGCGAATCCTTCCGCCGGAATCGAAGTGATCCCCTCGCCGAAATGCATTTCCGTGACGGAATCTCTCAGGAATGTCCAGCAATTATCGGCCGAACTGTAGGAATAACTGTTTCTCGTTGATGATACGGGATAACGGAATTCCGCCTCTGTATCAAAGGCAAACTCTCCCGTTCCGCTGAAAGTGAGAACACCGTTTTCCAGATCCCAAGTGATATCTTCTCCGGCACTTCTTCTGACGGTCTTGGTGAAAGCACCTGTATACGCATCAATCGTATAGAAGTCAGCTGCGATGCCGTTTGAAGCGGTATAAACAATCTGATCTCCGCTGAGAACAGGTCTGCAGTCGGAAATCATTGCCCTTGCGGTATATTCTTCACTGACCGGATTGCCGTCTCCGTCCACAAACATATAATGAATCGTTCCCGCCGACAGGGGATCCTGCAGATCATCGACCGTCACCTCATCCGTGGCATCGATAAATTCCTCCCACAGAACCATGAAGCGGTCATCATTGACTTTCGTGATATTCACCCCGTAAAAGCTCTTTCCGTCTGAACTGTAGTCCGTCAGCCATTTTACGGTTGTGCTCTCCTTGTTCAGGGATGACAAAGGTGTCACCGTCAGATAAATGTTATGCGATGTCGAAGAATCCGCATTGTCATACTGCGACTGGTCAATCGACGTTCCAAGACCAAGGACATTTCTGTCCGATACGGCAATATCGTCCGCTGAGGCATAGCAGGAAATCGCCCAGGCTGAATCCCTGCTTCCGCCGTAGTCAAGAACGGAGAAACGTTCTTCGAAAGCATCGAAATAATCCGTTCCCGTCCGGTTTGAATCAAATCTGGAAAGGCATGTATATCTGCTTCCCTCACTGCATTCGAGAATATACAGATCAGATCCGTTATTTACGATGTGCTGAGAGAAAGAGTGCCAGAAATCACCGTATACGATCTCACTGTCAAATGTAGTCTCATCCATACGGATCAGCATCATGCCCTGATGTCCCTGATTATAATTGGGATCCACGTATCCCTGACGGCCTGTGATGACATATAGTTTACCGTTTACTTCCGTCATGTTTACGCAGGAGTGATCAAACGGATAACGGATTTCATATTCCCAGCCTTCCTTTGCCAGAATGCTTCCGGAGCCGAGCCTGTTCCAGTCATGATCGTATTTGATGATGCGGAGCACCTCCGTACCGTCAACGCCGTCTTTGTTGTTCTGTCCTTCAACGATATAGTACGCATCCTCGCCTTTGAAAAAGCCGCCCCAGACAGGAAGCTCCATTGCCAGCTTCCCTTTTTCCAGCATATTGAAGGACGAGTCGTAATTCTCTATGACGATCTGTTCCCCGTCATAGACAACACGAACATACCCTTCATCCGTAACCGCAAGATATACCTTGCTTCTGAGACCGACATTTGTATTATCGACCGATGCCGGCAGCCCCGGATCTCCCCAGACGACTTCCTGCGGATTGTCATCAATATTTGCGACAGACTGCAGATTTTCTGTCACTTCTGTTTCTTCCGCAATCTCGTCTTCCGTCACTTCCGGTTCTTTTTCAGCAACCGGTATTTCCTCCGGTGTCTGTTCCGCTTCAAATGTTTCTTCGGGAACAGCCTCTGTTTCCTGCTGCTCTTCCTCTTCTGAAACTGTTTCTTCAACAGGTTCTTCTTCTGTAATTTCTTCTTCCGTCTCCTCTGCCGGCTCAGATACTGTCTCTTCTTCTTTTACGGTTTCTTCTGTTGTTTCCGGCTGTTCCGGTTCCTCTTCCGCAAAAACAAAAGAATTTACATTTGAAAATACAAAGCTCACTGCCAACATCCATGCAAATATCCTGCGTTTCATTGTCCCCTCCACCTGACACTGCGTATTGATTGTTTCTTACTCAAATTACTGACGTTTACTATTTTACCAATAATTCTTCCTGACAGACCTCACAAATATAAAAAAGAGCGCCCGTTTTATGAGCGCTCAGATACTCTGTCCCGAATGACTTAATTCACATTGATCTTCATGACATCTCTTGCATATCTGTATAGGAATGTAACGATGTGCTGTCTCAGACAGCTTGCGTCAGGCTGGAATGTTCCATC
>CACXDM010000173.1 GCA_902766435.1 uncultured Erysipelotrichaceae bacterium
GAAACATTACTGCTATTCTCGGTTAATCTGTCGTCAGATAACTGTATAAAAAGGTTTTGGCTGAAACATCAGCTGAAATCTTTTTTTGTGGTTTATAAGACAGATTGTAATAGATAAAAAACGCATGATAATATACAATGGACAACAACTTTAAACAATAAACAGACTGTTATGCAGTCTGAGAAAATTACCGGAGAAAAGTGAATGATGAAACAGAGAAAAGAAAGAAAAACTTATCGTGCGGGCAAATGGCTGGTATGTATGATGCTGGCACTTTCCGTATATCTGCCTGCTGTTCCGGCAATGGCGGAAGAAGTGACAGAACAGTAACCTGTTCCGGAAGAAACCACGGAAGAAACAGCGGTTACGGAAGAAGAGTCTTCTGAGGAAACAGAAGTAATTACTGAGGAACCTGCAGAAGAAACAGAAGAAGAAATAACCTCTGAGACTGAGGGGACACTCACTGAACCGGAAGCGGAAATTCCGGCGGAAGAGGAAACCGAAGAACCTGAGGAAGAACCTGCAGCGGAGGAGGAGAAACCGGAAGAAGAGCCGGTGGAAGCCGAAACTGTTGTTGAGGAAGAACTGGCAGAGGCAGATGAGGAACTGAATGCCTGGGCTTCCCTGCAGAAAGCAATTGATGATGCGGCAGAAGGGGAAGTAATCGTTCTCAGTGATGATGTGATCTCTGAGGAAAGTGATTCAGCCCTCAGCATCGCATCAGGTAAAAATGTGACCATTGATCTGGCCGGTCATACAATTTCAAGGACGCTTTCCGAGGCTGTTGAAGAAGGCTGTGTTTTTGTCGTCGAGGGGACACTGAAACTGATTAACAGCGGTGCTCAGAGTGATGGCGTAATTACCGGCGGAAAAATTACCGGCAATACATGCACCAGCGGTGAGGCAATAGACACCGTGTCAGGAATACTGCATGTTTCCGGCTCGGCAGTGATCAGCGGAAATTACAGAGGGAACATTGAAAGAAATGTATTTGTATACAGGAATAAGATTCAGGTAACAGGACCTCTTGCGGATTCCGCCAGAATCGGTGCAACGGGATCCAACATAGGCGACGGACTCGTCATAACTGAAGGACTGAAAGGAAACGGAACAGCGTCCCGGTTTACCAGTGACAACGATAAATATGCTGTTAAGCTGAATGATGACGGAGAAGCAGTCATCGGTCAGTTTGACGATGTACCTGTATTCAGCGGACATCAGCTTATTCTGAGCGGATCACTTGGCATGCAGTTTGGTGTGAAGTTCCCTGACGGCTTTGACTGCAAGGGGAGTTATATGACATTCACTGTGAATGACAGTGAACAGAAAGTATATACTGATCCGGACCAGGTAAAAAAGACGGGAAGGGAAAGTATACCTGCTATGTGAATACGCTGCAGATGGCAGAGGAAATCCATGCCGTATCCCACTACGGAGATTCACAGACAATCGATCAGGTATATAAGGTAACGGACTACCTGAGTTACTTCGATAATCCGAAAGAGGAATTCAGCGATGAAACCAAAGCGCTGATTAAGGCGATTGCGGATTACGGTTATTATGCACACCCGTACCTGATTAAGCTTCATAAGCTCGGAAACAAGTACGCAGTCATGGATAAGCATTACACGGATTCTTATGACTACGATCCGATCAGTGACGCAGTGGCTTCCTATGCGTTTGTAAAGGCAGTTGACGGAACAAAACTCGAGAAAGTATCGTATAAGCTGTCACTTGATTCAGACACAGCACTGAGTGTAAGGATGGTTCCCGAAGAGGGTACGGAAGTGAGTGCTTCCGCTGAATTCCACGGAAATACATATACTGCAGAGAAGCAGGAAGACGGATCGTATATCATCAAGATCACCGGCATTAAGGCAAGCTGGCTTGGAGATCCGATCGAAGTGAAGGGATCGGCAGGCGGATCATTTACAGTGAAGGTATCTGCACTGGCATACGTCAGATCCATATTCAGCAGTGAAAAGAGCACAAAGCTGGCAAAAGATGCCGTAAGTGCTTTGTATACGTACTATCAGGCCGTAAAGAAGTTTGAGGCGGCGTCATAACACATGAAGGCACAGATGAAAACCTGTGCCTTTTTTTGCCGTCTGCTTATTCTGTTCCGCTCTGGCGGCCGCATTCCTCACAGAGATAAGGATAAACATCAGAGATCTTCTCAAGAACCGCCTTGCGGTAGATCGGATAAGCAAATGAAATACCTGTTTTTCCTTTGGCTGAATACAGAAAAGCATCATATTTTGTCAGCTTGTGCCGTATGTAATTGACTGTCCAGCGCTGAACTGTTCTGCTGTCAGCTCCATACGCTGATCTTTCATACTGCCCAGTCATGTCATACCAGTTCTGCTTTGCCCGGATGGCTCTTTCGACAACCTCTTCATAGTCCAGTTCAGTCACTTCGATTTCCTCAATCGCTTTGGCAAGCACAGCCTTCATCTTTTCCTTTTTGGTGTGCACTGCTGTGGCAGCCCGCTCTTTATATTTCGCTCGTTTTTCCAAATGGTCAGTGAATTCCTGTTTTTTCTCTGCCTCGATGACATCCTTCTCTTTCCAGAGATACATACTCATCCTGCTGTAATATGGGTTCCTGCATTCCTTTGGCGGCGGCAGGAGTTCATGAATCAGCTTCTCCGTCCAGCCTCTTTCCTTCAGTGTGGATTTTGTGATGTATTTTTCTTTTTCTTTGTTCATTCCGAAACCTCCTCACCTCTTTTATTGGCGGAAAGTTCAGGAAATCCTCAAAAAACCCGGACATTTTTATTTGCCCGGGTAAACTTGTGTCTTGTTTTCTCAAATGCAGCAGCGGTTGTGTATATCAGTCAGAATCCCGTATGCATTCTCAGCGCTGTTCCGCTTCAGGCAATGGCAACTGCACAGTCGTTATGGAAGCTCCAGGCATAGACACTTACCGTCTTGTCCGGGTATTCGTATTCCATAGCTTCTTTATAAAGCAGCAGCTGTTTGCTGTAACGGGATTTGATGGTTTCGGCTGAGGCACTGTCCGTCTTGAAGTCAATGATGATGACTTCATCAGAACCTGCCGCAGTAAAGTCCATAACACCGCGGATTCTCCTTTCAGGGGTAATCACATAGAACGGATACTCCTTGTGTATTTCCATATCGAGGCATTTCCGGTAAAGATCACTTTCAGAGAAACGGATCAGTTTTTCCTTGTCCGAATCCGACAATCCGGTATCTTTCAGATCTTCCTTTGTCCATATGGTATCAGGAAGGTCTTCGATCGTTTCATGGATCAGCGTACCGTAACGTTTGCCATAGGAGTGCCGCGTGTAGTCGGGTTCGGGAAGACCGGTGACTTCTGTCTGGGAGGGAAGCTCAATCGGACTGAAGATATGCGGCTGAATCTGCAGTGAGGGCAGCCTGTCCGGATACTGACGGGGTGAAGACTGCCATGTCTGCTGTCCTGTTCCGGAAACAGCTTCACGGTGGAAAAGCGGATAGTTTTCAAGAGCGGACAGGATGAGTCCGGTCATGCCTTTGCGTTCAGCGAGAACACTGAGTGAGATATCTCTGACGGGGATATCCTCATCCATTGTATCGACAATGATGAGTCTGTTTTCCGCCCTTGTTACGGCAACGTAAAGCAGACGGATGAATTCTTCGAGGTCTTCAATATTGGCCAGTGATTCCGCTGTCATTCTCTGAACTGTCGGCCGGTATGTCCTATTGGGAAGATTGAGATGATGCATACCGATCAGATTACCGCTGATTACTACGGGATCACGGGCATCATTAAACATGTTTTTGGATGTACTCCACAGGAATACAAAGGGATACTGCAGCCCTTTTGACTGATGGATGGTCGTAACGGTGACGACATCATCATCCTTACTGCGTGAAGAGGCTTCACTTGACCGCTCATCTTCACCTGCTTCGAGGATCTTCAGGAAGTCATGGAGATTAACCGGTTCAAGTGCAGCTGCCTTCTCATAGAGAAAGTCGAAATTCGCTTTCTGATCAGAAGGGAGTTTTGCGGTAAAGTCATGACGCCTGGATATTTCCCGCAGGAAAGCGGTTATTCCTTCCATTCTTGCGGCTTCACGCAGCTCACGGAATTCTTTGAGAATTTCCGGATGAACTGCTTCAACTCCTTTTTTCAGTGTTCCCCCGGCAAGTTTCATTTCAGCCATATCCTGATCGGAGAATCCGTAAAAGGGAGATGTCAGAACACCGGCGAGGGAAATCTGATCGGAAGGATCAAGAGCCAGCTTTGTCATGCATAAGATCATCCGGCAGAGATCGGAGTTGTAGAATCCTTCTCTTGCGTCGATATCATAAGGAATACCATATACATCAAACTGACGGCGCAGAACGATCTTATCCGCGTGGCTTCTGACAAGTACGGCGAAGTCACGGAACGGGATGTTGTTATCCTGTCTCTGTCTGAGAATCTCGGAAGCGATATAACCTGCCTTGAGTTCCTTTACGGAAAGAGAATCGTCATCCGTATCGTCGGAAGTGATTCCGGCAAAGATGATCGGTACAGGTTGTTTCTCCTTCTGCCTGTCACTGTTGATGGATACCGTATCATCGGCGCTGTAAACGTCTTTGGAACCGGGGACATTCATCAGTTTTGAAAAGAGATCATTCGAATAGCGTACGATACTGTCCTTGGAGCGGTAGTTGTGACGGAGGGTAATCTGGATCGTGTCCTTATCCTTCATCAATGAACGCATGAGTTCCGGTTTTGCCTGCCGGAAGCGGTAAATGGACTGTTTGACATCACCAACCCGGAAAACATTATGTCCGTTGGAAAGCTTGTCGATAACCGCATTCTGAAGTTCGCTTGTATCCTGGAATTCATCAACCATGATCTCATCCAGTGAAGCCTGCAGAAGAGATGCTGCAGCGCCGTCATTTTCCGTCAGGATCCGGTAAGCGAAACGCTCCATATCCGAAAAGTCCATTGCCGTGCTTTCTTCTTTCAGCAAAGAGAATCGCTCCTGACATTTCCGGCTGAAATCAATCAGTGTACGGCAGAATGAATCAAGATCATTTGAATCACGAACAAGCATTGTTTCATCATACCGTTTTGAAACAGCGCCCTTGATCATGTCATTGAGTTTTGTCCGGGTTTTCGTATACAGTTCGTTTTTTGAGTTTGTGGATGTATTCAGAAGCGCCATGGAATCCAAAGCGGAACAGTAGAGGGAATAGTTTCCTTCCTTAAGGGCATTGATACAGTTGGTGATGCCGTTTCTCTTGGCGTTCAGTTTGGCAATGTCAAACTTCGGATCACCTTCACCATAGAGTTCCATTTTATCCGTCAGACCCATCATTCTTTCACAGACAAGAATCAATGAACGGAAAAAGGGTGTCAGGATCTCATCCGGAAAATCTCTGAAATGATTCACACGGGCATAGGAGGCAGCTGCTTTTTCATACCATCCTTCGGGATCATAACCGGACTGGGCCGCGTTGTTGATCTTTTCGGCAATCTTGGAAAGCACACTGTAGTCTTCACTTCGTTCGGAAAAATACAGCAGCATCTTCAGCATATCTTCATGATGTGTACGGCTGTATTCCTTCACGGTATCTTCAAATGCGCGTTTCTGCAGAATCGCTCTGCTTCCTTCATCGAGGATATTCATCGGTACTGCCGGATCCATTCCGATCATATTGCAGTATTTTTTGATGATAGTGAGACAGAAAGAATCGATTGTTGTGATATATGCGGACTCCAGTTCAACCAGCTGACTGCTGAGCCATTCCTTCATTTCCGGATCGGTGCAGTTCATGTATTCTTCATTCAGTTCCTTGGCAAGACGTTTTTTCATCTCCGCCGCTGCTGCCTGGGTAAACGTAACCGCAAGGATACGGCTTAAGGGAATTCTGTCCTGAATACACCTTTTTTTCAGACGTGCTACCAGAACACCGGTTTTTCCGGCGCCGGCGGAGGCACTGACAAGAATGTTTCTGCCGACTGCTTCAATTGCGGCTGTCTGTTCCTGATCAAATCTCATTTTTTGCCTTCTTTCTCTTTTTTCAGCGGGGTATCTCCCATTACGACCGGCACGGCTTTCCGTGTTTCGCCGTGGTATCGGCAGATGGACCGGAAGTCACAGAAGGTACAGGCACCTTCAACGGGGTCCAGTGAGATTTCACCCGAGAGAAGGGATGAGCGGAAATACTCATAAAGAGACAAGATACACTCTTTGGCAAGATCATAATCATAGATCGTGCGCGGTGAGATGAACTTTTCACCCTGATCCAGTTCGGTGAAGCGGTCTTCGAATGTCCATCCTTTCAGCTGATGCAGTGAGAGAATTCTTTCCTGTTCTGCTTCTTCGCTCCAGTCGGTATCCGTAACGGCCTTTGCGGATGCTTTTGCGGCGGGAACACTCAGACTGTCCCCCTTGAATGAGAAGTAGTAGGCGCCGACCGGAGTCTTCTTTTCGGATTTCTCCGCCATGATGAGATAGGTCAGCAGCTGAAGCTGCAGGCCTGCTTTCAGTTTGGTTTCACTGAGTGTATGCAGAGAGGACTTATAGTCCACTACACGCATGAGCTCACGGCAGGTATCCAGACGGTCGATCGTTCCTCTGAGTCTGACGCCGGGGATGATTTCCGCGTCTTCATCCTCAGCCGGTCTGCCGAATGATTTTTCGGCATATGTCGGTTCAAAGGAAGTGTGCGCTTCATATACATTAAGGTACGCAAGGGCATTGGTAAGACCGCGTATCATTCTCTCCTCAATCAGACCGTTCAGTTCGGCATTGTTGGGATTCAGCTTCCTTAACGCATCGAATGAAGGTTTCAGGAATGCGGCAATTTCTTCTTCGCTCAAAGAGGCATAGTTCTTTCCGTAACGTTTCACGGCCTCTTCGGCCAGCGCGTGCTGTATTGTACCGATTGATGCGTTGTCTGATCCGGCAGCTTCAACTTTGCGGATCTTCAGTCCGCTCTGTATGAAATAGGAATACGGGCACTGGAACCAGCGTTCAATCCGGCTGATTGAGCCGTGAACGGCTCCGTCAGATTCCCTGAACAGCTTTTCTGCTGTTTCGGCAGTCAGCGTATGCGGAGAAGTACCGGCAGGCTTCAGTTCGAGAAGCGGCCATTTCTGTCCGGCGTCTTTGCCGAACATCGCTTCAATCTCAAAAGCGGGCTGTATTTCCCTTCCCTGATAATCATTGGTGGGATAAGAATAGTAAACCGTACCGGAGGCAGACTTTCCGATCCACGCAAGCTGTTCTTTATATATGGAAAAACGCTTACCGGCAGACGGATACGCTTCTGCTTCCGAGAGATATCTTTCATCAAACAGACCTGTCTTTGTCGGGACTCCCGGATAATTCTGTCCGGAGCAGCCGATGACATATGTGTTGACGGCAGGCTCTGCCGGATGACGGAGATCCGTTACCGTACAGAAGTCGGTCACCGAAACGGAAGCGGTAAAGGACAGATTCTGTATGGCTGCAGTAAAGAAACGCAGATCCTCTTCGCTGTTGATCAGGTCAATGATGTCACTGACGGCGCTGCGTATCTTCATTGCGGCGGTCAGTTCATTGGGGTCATTGAGAAACGGGGACTTTCTGAGTACGGCAAACGCAGCCTTAAGCATATCCTTCGGCTCTGCAGCGGAAAGCAGCATTTCCCGTTCGGAAGAGATCTTTTTCATCATGGTTCTGACCTGCTCAGACTTCTTTTCGTATCGGTCCGCTTCATCGGAGAATATCGATTTTCTGACAGTGACTGTCATCTGTTCATCCGTATCGAAGCCGGTCATGGTCTGTTCCATAAACGGAATCAGATGATCCGGGAAGAAAACAGGAAAGGCATCATCCTTCAGGGCGGCGATAAATGACCCGAAGTCTTTATCCAAAGCAAATTCCAGAAGACGGCAGAAGACACTGCGGACATTCGGCTGATATGTTTCGGATGTTGTGGAAAAAGGAATTCCGTAACGCCCGAATACTTCTTTGAGAACGGGAAGCTGGGATGTTACGGATGTCAGAACGATAATACATGGTTCTCCTGTAAGACAGATGTGCTGGGCAGCAGCTTCGAGTTCCTGTCTTGGGTTCATCGCGTACATCAGTTTCTTTTCAGGTGTATATTCCGGCGTTTTGACATACGGAAAAAGCTCTTCCAGTTCTTTGCGGAAGTGGTAATTGAACGGCTCTGTTTCAAAACCGGGATACAGGAAGACATTCCCTTTGCGGCGCAGATTTTCCTTTACGGTTTCTTTACGGGCATTCATGCCTTTTTCACCGAGAGGAAGTGTCAGTGCCATCCGGATGATTCCCCGCAGTTCCTTTTTCTGCGGATCGGAGGAAGGCAGTTCTTCCGGTGAGATCTGATACAGGGCACATTCCTTGGCAAAGGAGAGAATCTCCTGAATGAACGCAGGATAGATAAACATTCTGCTGTAAATCGGAAAGTCTCCGGCATGATCTTTGAGCAGGGCTGAGAGCTTCATTTCCTGCAGGATCAATCCTTCTTCATCCGTACGCAGAAGATTGGAAAGACTTTTGACATCTGTTCCGAAAGCAGTGCCGCCCTGACGGACAGCAGTGTTCCGGAGTATGGATTCTTTTTGGTATTCAGCACATATTATGGTTTTCATGAAACTCATTGTACCATAACGGTCTGAAAGGAATAAATTGAGCGAATTATTTCACAAATCGGATGGTATCAAATCAGTTTGATTTTTGAACGTACATGAATATAATTGTAGCAAGAGGTTTTTGCCTCAGGCTAAAGATTCATCGGAGGTTTTACAATGTCTATTTGCCTTATCTTAGACCAAAAACTCGACAGCCGTAGAAACGGGGATGACTGTGAATTCAACGGTTATCTCGAAGATTTTCTGAGTCTGCAGGAAAATGAGCTTGATCCTGTACTCAGAGAAGCGTTTACAACGATCCAAGAAAAAGAACCGGATACCAAGATCTGTGTTGGCCTCAGGAATGAGATCAGCCGTAACGCAATTTCCAATCAGATTATCCGATACAAGGATGTATTTAAGCTGAACGGGAAGCCGATGATCTGTCCTTATATTCTTTACCTGACAAACGGAGATGAAGAGCGCGCTCTTCTGATTATGCCGGATTCCGAGTACGGATACATTTATGCAAAGGGTCTTTATTACTGCATGACGGAACCGGGAAGTGACTTTATTGACTGCAAGAATGAAATCGTTGCGATATCTGCCGCAAATGCGGATCAGATTGTCAGAACGTTTGACAGTCTGTTCACTGTCAAAGCCGGCGCACTGCAGAGAGGAATTGACCGGAATCATTTCAGAAACTATGAAGAACTGAAAGCAGCTGCGATCGATGCTGCGAATCAGCTGAAGGAAGAAGCTGCTGATGAGCTTCTGGCGGCGGATGACCGGACGGAACTGATCTATGCGAATGTAATCAAGTGGTTCCTGCTGAAGAAAGTACTTTATGTTCAGTATATGGTAAACAAGAATATCCTGAATACGGTACATGAAGGAAATGTCAAAAAGCAGAGAAACCAGGCAAAGGTCAATGCGGATGAGGTTACCTTCCTGAGCTACAGTGAAATGTGGCGGCTGACGGATACTCCCGCAGAGGAAACAGAGGAGCCTGCTGAAGAAGAGGCATAAAGATAAGGTTCAGCGGAAGCAGATAAGTGCGTAAATCACCTGTCTGCTTTTTATTGACGGCAGGAAATACGGTTATTCTGCTGTATGCGGAAATGATGTATCTCCGCCATTTCCGCTTTTGCTTTAAGACACCGTCAAAACAACAGAAGTTATGATATAATCAACACGTATTTATGAGGTTGAAAAATGAACAAAAATCGAGGCAATGATTTTTTCTGGATTATATTTCTGATATTCATTTTCGGCGGAGGCTCTATCTTTCCGATGCTGCTGATACTCGGTGTAGTAATGGCAATCACAATGGCTGCCGTAAACAGCAGTAAAAGACAGGAGCAGCGTGATTCGGGCTACCGGAGAGGTTATACCAGAACCCAGAATTACTACAGACCAAACCAGCAGAAATATACTCCCGCCCAGATGGCAAGAGTAAATGTCTATCTCAGAAATCTGTTCCGTACACGCAGATCTTTGCCGATCAGTGATGATATTTCACTGCGGATCCACGGACAGAGATATGCATCCCTGGCATCTCTTGATGTTTACCGGGATGGCGCTTTTATCTGTTCTCTGAGTGATTTCGGAAGAAGATACCCCGATTCTTATGATGAGATTCTGCGTGAACTTGTCAATCTGGCAGAAGGGCAGAGAGAGCCGGAGATCTTCGAAGCGGAAGTGACGGAGACACAGCAGAAAGAGGAAGTGAAAAAGGAAGAGCCGAAGAAGGAAGAAGAAAAGAAGCAGTCTGCCCAGATGTTCATTGATAAGATCAATTCTCTCAATGACAGCATTCCCGATGAGGATATTTCCAATGGTCTTTATGAGACATGCGCTCTATTGAAGCAGATTGATACACTTGAGGAGAAGTTCCCGGATTCCAAGGATAAGCTGAAGAAGCTGTATGATTATTATCTGCCGATTATGGTCAGAATTCTTGTGCAGTATGATAACCTGCAGGCAGCGAAGACAGATCCGAGCTATGAAGAGACGAGAATCAAGCTGAACCGGACAATTCAGCTGATTAATGATGCAATGAAAACGATTATTTCCAGTATGACTGATCAGGACTTTATCAACCTGACAGCAGATATTTCCACCCTTGAGGCGGTTCTTCAGAAGGACGGCCTGACAAGTGACGGAAAGATGGAAACCAGACAGTACTGAGGTGAACTATGTCAAGATCAGACCGCAGAAGAGAAGAAAAAGAACGCCTCTGGAATGAGGTGATGAAGAGAAAGCGCGCTTATGAAAAGTCAGATGAGGAACGTGAAGGCGAACTGTTCATGAATGACAAAGAGCAGAGCACGCTGGAAACTCTGAAGAGCGCCGACCAGGCAATGGAGGAGCTGAACGAGATCCTGAGAAAGCAGCAGAAGGAACTCGAGTCTCTCAGCCATGAAGCGAACAAGAGAAATCAGATTGATCCTTCCCTGATGGATATGAACCGTCTGGAAGCTGATCTGAAAAAGGATTTCGGTGTTTCCGAAAGTCTGACGGAAGAGAAGAAGCCGCAGGCGAAGACGGATTTTGATTCGGCCGCTGTTTTTGATGAAATCTATCAGCTGGCAGATCTGCGTGTCATCGGTCAGAGCGAGGCGCTGAAGCAGCTCGTTGTCGGCTTCCGCAGACCGTATGTCATGGGTGTTGAAGAGGGTAAGCCGAGAAACGTTATTCTTGTCTGCGGACCGAGAGGTGCAGGCAAGCATAAAGCAATCAGGGAGATTGCCCGTCTTCTTTATGAACGGCAGATTTTCATCAGTGATCAGGTATACAACATTGACATGAGCCGTTATACAAGCGGTGCTCAGGAACAGGTATTCCTGCAGGATCTCTATGAAGCTCTTTCCGGCAACGGATCGGTAATCTGCTTTGAGCATTTTGAGAGCGGATTCCCGTCATTCCTGAGAATGGTGGATTCCCTTGCGACTACGGGAAGCTTTACGTTAAGCAAGAGATATGTCCTGACAAAGGGCGTTCTGGTTGAGAATCAGACAGGACTGGTCAAGGAAGCAGTGGACAGCCTGAGCGCGGAAGGCAAGTATCTTGTATTCATCACATCCGAAAAGGCATCCAAGGTACAGGATGCGTTCGGCGCGGATTTCATGTATCACGTACTGGATACCGCCACATTCCAGAAACTGGATGATGAAAGTATCTCCAAAATGATCGGTCTGCAGACAGAAGACCTGATTGAAAAAGCCGAAAAGAACCTGCAGATTACACTGAAGATGGATGATGCGGTAAAGGAATGGGTTAAGTTTCATTTTGACAAGACACTGGGTTCCGACGGTCTTGACAGCATGTTCTATGACTTCTATGTATCTCTGAGCCACGCCGTTCTCAACAATCCGGTAAACGCAAAGGAAGAAGTACGTGTTTATGTATCCGGAGAGGATAAGCCGGTTGCTCTGATCGGCGGCAGTGAATACATTCTCTCCCGGACAAAGAACAGCCAGGAAGAAATTGACGCTGTAAACAAGGAACTCGATGAGATTGTCGGTCTTGAGGAAGTCAAGAAGTATATCCGTTCCCTGCAGGCGCATATTGAGATCCAGCAGAAGAGAAGAGAGCAGGGCATGAAGGCCGAGGCGCTTTCCAAGCATATGATCTTCACCGGCAATCCCGGTACCGGCAAGACGACAATTGCCAGACTGATCTCACGTTATATGAAGGCAATCGGCGCACTGAGCCAGGGTCAGCTTGTGGAAGTCACAAGAGCGGATCTGGTAGCGCAGTATGTCGGTCAGACAGCACCGCTCACAATGTCTGTTATCCGTTCGGCAATCGGCGGCGTTATCTTTATCGATGAAGCATATTCACTTTACCGCGGAAAAGATGACTCGTTCGGTCTTGAAGCGATTGATACACTTGTCAAGGCAATGGAAGACAACCGTGATGACCTGATTGTCATTCTCGCCGGATACAAGAAGGAAATGGCAGTATTCCTTGAGGCGAACTCCGGTCTGAAGTCCAGATTCCCGAACTACATCAACTTCCCGGATTACACCGGCGAAGAACTCCGTAAGATCGCATGTCTGCAGGCAAAAGGCAAAGGATATGCGATCAGCGAGGATGTCTATCCGAAACTGGAGGAATACTTCGATAAGGTACAGTCAATTAACGCGGCTGAGGCAGGCAACGGACGTCTGGCAAGAAATCTTGTGGAAGAAGCGATTCTGAAACAGTCCGAACGTCTGCTTGCGGATCCTGATGCAGGCATGACGGAACTTCTGGAGGAAGACTTTGACTTTACGATCAAGGTTCAGCCTCCGAAGGAAAACAAGACGCCTTCTCTGGATGACCTGCTGAAGATGGCACAGAATAACTGATTGAAAAGACGGGATACCGTCTTTTTTGTGAGGAAGAAATGAAAAACGGTTCAGTGAAAATCAATGATACGGAAATGTATTATGTCCGCTTTGGAGTTGGCGAAAAGATATTGACAGTACTGCCGGGACTTTCCGACGGACTGACGACAGTGAAGGGCAAGGCGCTTCTGCTTGCAGGTCCGTATCTGAAATACCGGAAAGAGTATACGGTGTATATGTTCAGCCGGAAGGAAGACATGCCGGAGGGATATTCCATACAGGATATGGCGGCGGATCAGATCAGGGCGCTGAAACTTCTCGGGATTGAAAAAACATCTGTTCTCGGTGTATCCGAAGGAGGAATGATCGCAGTATACATGTGTGCCGATGCGCCGGAGATGATTGAAAAGGCAGTTCTTGCGGTAACGGCACCGGCAGTGAATCCGGTAATTGAAGATAATATACGGCGCTGGATCACCTTTACGGAAAAGGGAGACCATAAGGGACTGATGAGGGATACGGCAGAATGCATGTATTCCGGAGACTATCTCCGTAAAAACAGAATGGCGCTGCCACTGCTCGGACTTGTCGGCAAACCGGAGACCTATGACCGCTTCCGGATCAACGCTGAGGCAATACTTCACTGTGATGCAGAAAACCGGCTTTCCGATATCCGGTGTCCGGTTCTGATCATCGGCGGTAAGAAAGACAGAATTGTCGGTCCGCAGGCGTCATTACAAATGCATGAAATGATCGCAGGCAGTGAATTATATATGTATGAAACAATCGGACACGCGCCGAATGATGAAGACAAAGCGTTCTATGACAGGGTATTTTCATATCTGAACAGAAGCTGAGTCTTCTTTTTTTGATCTAAAGTTTGTCTTGGCTAACTTATTATGCTATTATTGGTTAGCATAAACTAACTGAGGTGTGAGATGACTGACAGAGAAGTTGTGACATATTGTGCCCCGACACTTGCCGGACTGAAACCCGCAAGTCTTTTTACCACGCTGTGTGTCAGTGAGCGGGAAACCCGTTCCGAGATCTGCCGGATGAACAGACAGTTATGTGACAAGGGAATCCGGATCATACCTCTGCGCTGTCATAAAGGAAGGATGCTGATATACCTTTACCGGCCGCAGATGCTTCAGAAGGATATCAAAGATGAAAATGCCGTGCGTCTGCTGAAGGAAAGAGGATACCGTACGGATAATACCGATGTATGTGTCGCTCAGCTTGCGGCAAGGGTAAGAAAAGAAGCGGAATTCCCCCATGAGATCGGCTTGTTTCTCGGTTATCCGCCGGAAGATGTTGAAGGGTTTATCTGCCACCGTGATGAAGACTGTAAATGTGTCGGATGCTGGCGGGTATACGGAGACGCGGATAAGGCAAGAAAGCAGTTTGACAGATATGACAGATGTACCGATATTTACTGCCGGCAGTTTTCTCTCGGGAAAACTCTGCAGGAGCTGACGGCAGACAGATATTTCAGACAATCTTAGAAGGAGGAAAGTTAAAATGAGTAAGATTGCGGTTGTATACTGGAGCGGAACAGGCAATACGGAAATGATGGCAAATGCGGTTGCGGAAGGCGCACGCGGAGCCGGAGCGGAAGCAGATGTACTGACCTGCGCTGAATTCTCTGAAGCACAGATTCCCGGTTATGATGCATTTGCGTTCGGATGTCCTTCCATGGGCGCTGAGCAGCTCGAAGAAAGTGAATTCGAACCGATGTTCACTTCCGTTGAAGGAGCGCTTGCCGGAAAGAAAGTCGGCCTGTTCGGATCCTGGGGCTGGGGTGAAGGCGCCTGGATGGTTGACTGGGAAGCACGCTGCAATGGTGACGGAATGGAACTGGTTCCGAGTGTTACCTGCTGCAATACACCCTATGATGCGGCACTTGATGAATGTAAGGCATTAGGCGCATCTCTCGCATAAAAAAAGAGCTTTGGACTGACAAATAGTCAGATCCAAGGCTTTTTTAGTCGATTCTTGTGCCGCAGTAGATGCAGAATACATCACCTTCGTCTGCTTCCTTACGGCATTTCGGGCAAATCCGCTTTATATCAAGCTTGTCCATTTCAAGTTCAAGAAGAACAAAGGGGTCTTTATCCAGAACGAGATTCGGAAGGGACTCCTGTTTCTCTTCCGGAATGTCAGGTGCTTCTTCTTTGACGGGCTCTGCCGGAACAGCCGGTTCTTCGGGAATAACCGCTTCTTCCGGAACATCCGCTTCATTTACCGGTGTGCCGCATACCATACAGAAACGGTCATCTCCGCTCAGTTCATTGCCGCACTTCCGGCAGATTTTCTTGTTGATGAAGACGGGTTCCTGCAGAGACTCCAGGTCCGCTCCGCAGTAAGGACATTTCAGGAAATCGGCAGACAGCTGTCTGTTACAGGCAGGACATACGGGATGTGACATGGGAACCTCCTTAAGATCTCGGTTTCTGATACATATTATATTACACCCTGATCGTCTTCCCGCTCGAAAAAGAGATGGAGTTTCTTTCGGTTTTCAGCAGGTATATGATTAGTGAGAATGAAACGGTATCAGATCAGGGAAAAACTGCGTGAAGGGCTGTTCAGGGCTGAAGATATACAGACGGGAAGAACGGTCATAATCAAGGAAAGCGGTAAAGAAGAAACGGAACGGATTCTTCCTGTTCATCCGGGTGTCTGCAGAAGAACAGATATTTTTGAAGAGAATGATGTTTATCTGCAGGTCTTTGAATACATTCCCGGAAGAACGCTGAAAGAGCCGGGGGTTCTTTCTGTTTCTCAGGCGGCAGAGATTCTCTGCCGTCTTACGGAAATCCTGGAAGAGCTGTACGGGATGGAGGAACACTGGATATACGGTGATCTGAAACCGTCCAATATAATCGCTGATGAAAACGGAAGGGTATGTCTGATCGATACGGAATCTTTGTTTTCTGCGGCAAACGGAACCGGAGCGGGATATGCAACAAAGGGATACGCTGCGCCGGAACAGTTCGGTCTTTCGCCAAAAGCAGATGAGCGTTCGGAAGTATTCAGTATCGGCAGTATATTTCTGGAACTGATTACAGGGGTTTCTCTGAAAAAGATGAATTATGAAATC
>CACXDM010000174.1 GCA_902766435.1 uncultured Erysipelotrichaceae bacterium
ACCTTCTGTCTCATTTTTTCTCTTTAAAGAATATCAACCGGCAGAAGGGAAAGGGAACAATTGTTATGGGAAAACTGCTGTCGGTCGAAGAAGCGGAGAATACGGTTTATTCGGAACTTGAGGCATATACCGGATGGAAATTCCTGAAGAGCAGCAGATGCCTGAAGAAGAAAGTGAAGGATCTGGAATTCCGTATTCATTTCTTTTCGTCGAAATGGAACAAATCATATGAATATACCGGTATAAATGCCGGATTCACAATCGTATATAAGAAGCTGGGAAAACTGCCGGTACAGAATACCGCGGCGTATTATGAATACCATCCCCGTACGGGAGATGATCTGTACTGGTATGATATTTCTACAGATGAGAAATGCAGGGAAGTCATTGAAATCCTGAAGAACGAGGTCCGGAATACGGCTTTGGATATTGTCAACGGGTTTGAGAATAACCGGGAAGAAGCTGTCAGAGATCTGCTGGAGAATCATTTCGATGAATATCATGTCAGACTGGAATTCGCGGCGGATATTCTCGGCGCAGAGGCAGTCATGCCAAGGATACAGACGATTGTCAGTTCCCTGACGGATGAAGAAAAACAGGAGATAACGGACTACAGAAACGGAATGCGGACGAAGACATGGATGCTGAATCCGTGCAATATGAAATACATCGCGGATCATTATCCGGATATTCTGAAGTGACGGGGAGATAATATGAATGAAATAAAACTGAAAATCCGAAGTGAAGCTGATCTTTACAACCCTCTGGATCCGGATCAGGTTATGCTTTCCGATGCCGTAACCGGTTATATTATCCGCAAATATCAGGAGATGAATCATACAGAGGAATTCTGTCTTCATATCATCAGTGATGAACCGGTGAATGAAGACCGTGTCAGGGAGAATATCCGTACTCATATGAGACATGAACAGGAGATCGGAAGCAGGGAACTGAAGCTGAGTACAGGCAGACAGATCAGACTGTTTGTCATCGGTATTGCCTTCATCAGCGTATGGCTGATCACAGCGGCGAATACCGGAAACATCGCGGCCGAAGTACTTTCCATCATCGGCTCTTTTGCCGTATGGGAAGCGGCTGATATCTGGATCGCGGAGAAACCGCATCTCCGCCTGAGAAAAATGAAACTGAAGATTCTGGAGAAAACGGAAATCAGATTCTCCGTGACCGGAAATGATCAAACAGAAAAGAGATGATTCAGATGACACAGGACATCAGACTGAGAACGGACAACAGACAGACGAAGGAGGAATTCCTTTCACAGTTTTCCGCTGCAGCGGAAGAGATGGTAATCAAAATCCAGTGGGCTTGGGAAAAAGGAAATTCCCGATTCACTTCCTTCGGTAAGAATGAGGAACTTGTTCATATCAGATACATGCAGCCGTGGGAAACGGATGAAGAACACCCGTACGGAACAGGCGGCAGTATTTACTGGTTCAGCCGCAGAAAGCTGCTGGGGTATCCGTATACGCCTCATTTCATCCGGAATGAATGTTACAGGGTGCGTGTGAGAAAGTACCTGGGAGAAGGGAATTTCTTTGTGCTGGAAGAGGTTTTGGAAAGCAGGCTGGATATTTCAGGGGATGACGATATTTACCGGAAAGTGGTGAAGCGCTGCAGGGAACGTTTTACAGGTGAAGAAAAGGATGTATTGATTTACTGCGCGAAGGACTGTGATGTCAGTAAGACAAAAAGAGCGGACGGAAATGCACTCGGCTATGCATATGTGGATTATTCCGCCGTTATGGATGAAGCGGATAAAGAAATCAAGATGGTCGGAAGATGTATGACCATACCGTTTGATGACAGGGAATTCTCGGCAAACAGAAACCTGAAATTCAAAGCCGGCAGGAATTACCGGATCCGTGTGGATACCGGCAGGGACAATCCTTCGCTTCTCGCATTGAATCAGCTGCTTGAAGCGGATGTAAACAATGAAGCGCTTTCCAAAGCCGGAAGGGAATCCCTGCAGCCTGTCAAATGGCCGGTGAAAGGTATTGGTGATTTTGATATTTACTGGGACAGGATATCAATGAAAGCCTCCAGAGAGGATATCAACTGGGATGAACGGTACAGTGTGTCCGTCTATCTGGAGTGTGATGAGGACAACTGTCATACTGCGTACCGGACAACGGAGAGGTTTCTTGATATTTATCAGAACAGGAAAGCTTTTGATCAGAAGATATTTGAAGCGGTGGCAGATCATCTGGCGGATGAAAACGGTATGGTCGAAACATGGGATGAAGATACCGGAACGATTACTAGGGATGAAATGCTGAAGAGACTGACGCTTGAATTCCTCAGTTTTGAAAAAGATGGGATTGATATCATGGTCGGTCTGGATGATCTTTTTACGGATCATGCATTTTCCCTTTATATGAATACAGACGGAAGCATCACCTTAAACGGTCTGTGGGGATAAGAATGATGAAAACAGAATGGATCAACGGATTTGAAATCAGAACAGCTGTTAATCAGGACACTGTTGTGATATCTGCAAACAGAGAAGGCCTTCTCTCACTGGCTGCACAGCTTACGAAACTTGCGTCAGAATTACCCGGCAGTCATATCCACTATGATGAGAATAATTCTCTTGAAGAAGGATCAGCGGAAATGATCATTGAGAAGATACCCGGAGGCAGTTTATGAAATTGTCAGAGTACGATGGAAAATATGTGCGCATAGAAGACATATACGGAGAGACGTTTACAGGTCTGGCGGAATACGGGAATGAAAGTTTTCTGGAATGTGAATACGGCATGGATGAAGACGGTATTTTCATTGAGGATTTCCTGATTCTCAGATCCCAGATTAAATCCATTGCGGAGACCATTGTCCACGGCACGGCGGAAATCCGGACGGAAAACCTGATTCTTCGCCGGTACCGTGAAGAAGATGCAATGCAGCTGTATGAATATCTCGGAAAAGATCCTCTGATGTATAAGTACTCCGGATGGAATCCTTATGCGACAAAAGAAATGGCGGAAGAAACCGTAAAGAGGTTTATGGAAAGCTATGATGACGATCATTCTTATTCCTGGGTAATGGATATTGACGGTGTCGTGGCCGGAACAATCGGCGCATATGATTTTAAGGAAAGCCGGATCGAAGTCGGGTTCAGTGTTGTCCCGGGCTGGCAGGGAAGGGGCTTTGCGACAGAGGCATTAACGGCAGTACTGAAATACCTTACGGATTACGAAGGGATTCCTGTCGTAACCGCCTGGTGCGCCGTGGAGAATGCCGCTTCACACCGGGTTCTTGAAAAATCAGGCATGAAGCTTGTCAGTACGGAAAAGAACGGCCTCCGTATCGGAAACAGCGTGTACGACAAACTGATCTTCGAATACAGGAAAAAGGATACGGAAAAACGTGAGGAGATGCCTGCATGGGAAAAGCTTTGTCTGAAATGACATTGGAAGAGTTATGGCAACTGTTTCCAATCTTTCTCGTGCCGCACGATGATCGCTGGAAAGACAGTTTCAATGAAATTGAGAAAACCCTGAGAGAACTATTATCCGGTCAGCCATTTGAGCGGATCAGTCACATCGGAAGCACTGCCATTCAGGGAATATGGGCAAAGAATATCATCGATGTGATGGTTGAGATTCCTCAAAGCGCTGACATGAAAGATACAGCACAGATATTGGAACAGAACGGATTTACCGTCATGTCTCACGAGGCTGAGCGGATCTCACTTAATAAGGGATATACGGAAAACGGATTTGCGGACAAGGTTTATCATATCCATCTGCGGTACTCCGGAGACAATGACGAACTGTACTTCTGTGACTGGCTGAATGATCATCCCGATGTGGCAGAAGAATATGAAGCATTGAAACTCCGGCTTTGGAAACAATATGAACATAACCGGGATGCTTATACAGATGCAAAGACAGATTTTATCTCAAAATGGACGGTGGAAGCCCGAAAGGAATATGGAGACCGGTACTGATCTGTTTCAGTCTGCGGAGATTGAAGTGAATCGGGATTTGTGAGGTTAAAAATGTACAGAATTGAAGCAGACACATTCGTATTAGATCTTTATCCAGAGATTCATGAAGAAGACTTTGCATATCCAGTAAATGTGTCTCTTGGCATGAAGGTTTCCAGTTATGGCT
>CACXDM010000175.1 GCA_902766435.1 uncultured Erysipelotrichaceae bacterium
CAATGCCAATCAATTTATATGCCGCATATGGCGAATATCATTACGGTATTTTCAGCCTCATCAACTAAATCTTTGAAAAGAGCGTTGTCTAAAAAAAGCCATTCCGGAGAATGACTTTTGTTTTGATCAGATCAGGAAATACTTCAGAATGAAGATGACCGCAAGGATATACATCAGCACGGACATATCCTTTGTCTTGCCTGTCAGAATATGCAGAACAACATAGGAGATGATACCGAATGAGATGCCTTCGGAGATTGAGTATGCAAAGCCCATCATCGTGATTGCAACGAAGCAGGGAATTGCATCAACCAGATCCGTCCAGTCAATCTTGGTAACCTGCTGCATCATCAGGAATCCGACAACGATCAGCGCGGGTGCAGTCGCAAATGAAGGAATCGTCAGGAACAGCGGTGTAAGTACCAGAGAAATCAGGAACAGAACACCGGTTGTTGCCGATACAAGACCGGTTCTGCCGCCTTCGGAAATACCCGAAGTGGATTCAACGAATGTCGTAATCGTTGATGTACCGAGGCACGCGCCGACTGTTGTGCCGACCGCATCGGCAAGCAGAACTTCCCTGATTCCGTCAAACGTTCCGTCTTCATTCAGCATATCCGCTTTCGAAGCGCATCCGATTACGGTTCCCAGCGTGTCAAAGATATCGACAAACAGGAATGAGAAGCACATGACGATAAAGTCACCGATATGGCTGCCGATAAAGCCGAAGTCAAACTTGAACATAGTCGGCGCCATTGATGCAGGCATGGCGAATATCGCGGAAGGAATCAGCGAATAGTAACCGGCATCCGGATTGGGTACATAGATCCCCGCCAGCTGACAGAGAATTCCCAGAAGCCATGTCAGCAGCATGCCGTAAAGCATATATCCCTTGACTCCCTTAATCAGCATCATCGCAGTAATGACCACACCGACCAGAGCGAGAATCGCAGAAATGCCTGCTGTGCTGAATGTGCCGTCCGCAAGCATCGCCTTCGGTGAGAACAGTCCGACAAGTGTGGCACTCTCTGTAATAATTCCCGCATTCTGCAGACCGATAAATGTAATGAAGAATCCGATACCGACGGATACGGCAATTTTCAGCGGCTTGGGAATCGCATTGAAGATCGCTTCACGCACGTTCGTCAGTGAAAGAACAATAAACAGAAGTCCCTCAAACAATACTGCTGTAAGCGCAACAGGCCAGTCATACCCCATCTGGCCGCAGATGGTATATGCAAAGTATGCATTGAGTCCGAGACCTGCCGAAAGCGCAAACGGCTTATTGGCAACCAGAGCCATCATCATACATGCGATTGCTGATGCAATGGCAGTTGCGGTAAGCACTGCACCGGAATCCATTCCGGAAGCGCTCAGGATATTCGGATTGACTGCCAGAATATAGGCCATGGTCATGAATGTAGTAAGACCTGCCATCATTTCGGTTCTGACATTTGTTCCGTTTTCCTTCAGCTTAAATAGCTTTTCAAACATTTTCTTATCCCCTTTTCAGTAAATAAATACCTGTCCATTATATTCATAATCAAATCAATTGAAAAGAATTGATTGTATGTCTCAACGAAAAAAAACCATGCCGGTCTTTTCAGACTGACATGGCCAAGAATATTTTTAGTGATCAGTTCTGGACAGCTTCCAGTTTGACCGATTCATTGTAAGGACGGACAAGCAGCCAGATCATGCCTGCACAAAGTGCGAGAGCAGCTGCGAAGCCGATGATATTTCCTGTACCGGAAACCATGGATCCGATCTGATAGATAATCAGAGCAACGATATATGCGAATACACACTGATATCCGATCGCAAACCATGTCCACTTGGCATTGTTCATTTCCCTTCTGATTGCACCGATTGCCGCAAAGCAGGGAGCGCACAGCAGGTTGAATGCCAGGAATGAATATCCTGCCAGAGGTGTGAGGCCTTCGAAATCGAGGACACCGAATACACCGACAACTTCCTCTTTCGCAACAAGTCCCATTACAGTAGCGATTGTCGCCTTGATGTTTGCGAAGCCAAGCGGCGCAAAGATCCACTTAACTGCATTTCCGACCGCACCGAGAACACTTTCTTCAAGCTCAAGATCCTGATTCCATCCGAATACGCCGTCAGTCCAGCCGAATGTTGATCCGGCCCAGATCAGAATGGAAGATACGAGAATAATGGAACCGGCTTTCTTAATGAAGGACCAGCCTCTTTCCCACATGGAACGCAGTACGTTTCCGACTGTCGGCCAGTGATATGCGGGAAGTTCCATAACGAACGGTGCAGGATCGCCGGCAAACATCTTTGTCTTCTTCAGGATAATACCGGAGATGACGATTGCCGCAATACCGAGGAAGTATGCCGAAGTTGCAACCCATGCCTGGTTATTGAACAGAGCAGCTGAGATCAGTGCAATGATCGGCAGCTTCGCGCCGCACGGAATGAATGTTGTCGTCATGATCGTCATACGGCGGTCACGTTCATTTTCAATCGTACGTGAAGCCATAACACCCGGAACACCGCATCCGGTACCGATCAGCACGGGAATAAATGATTTTCCGGAAAGACCGAACTTACGGAACAGACGGTCCATGACAAACGCGATACGCGCCATATATCCGCATCCTTCAAGGAATGCAAGGAAGATAAAGAGAACGAGCATCTGCGGAACGAAACCGAGTACTGCACCGACACCGGCAATAACACCGTCCAGAATCAGAGATTTGACGAAATCCGCACAGCCGATACTGTCAAGGAATCCCTCAACAACAACCGGAACACCGGGTACCCATGTACCGTATGCCGCGTTGTCAGGCAGTTCGGCATCTTCACCGAGCGCCGTATCCACTGTTTCGGCAATGCTGTATTTTCCGTCAGCCTTTTCATCAAGCTCAGCACCATAGCTTCCGTATGCTTCATCAAATGCTTCGTAATCACCGTCTTCAACCGCGGCGAGAATCTCATCCGCACCGGTAATGCCTTCAGCAGCGGCAGCACTGACCTTTTCCTTTACTTCATCGGTGAAGACATTCTTTGCATAGTAGTCATTCATTGCCTCTGTGTACTGCTCACGCCCGTTGCCGAACAGATAGAAGCCGTCGCCGAACAGACCGTCATTTGTCCAGTCCGTCACCCATGTACCGACAGTTGTTACGGAAATAAAGTATACAAACCACATCACCGCAAGGAAGATCGGGATCGCAAGCCATCTGTTGGTTACGATCGAGTCAATCTTGTCGGAAATACTCATTTCGCCTGAACCCTTCTTGCGGTAGACGCCCTTCAGAGATTTCGCAATGTACTCATATCTCTCATTTGTGATAATGGATTCGGAATCATCATCCAGAGCTGTTTCAGCAGCCTTGATAATCTCTTCTGTTTCCGCCGGAAGATTCAGTTTCCTAACGATCTGATCATCTCTTTCAAATACTTTGATTACATACCAGCGCTTCAGGCTTTCCGGTACATTCGCAAGCAGTGCGCCGATCTTCGTCAGAGCATCTTCAACTTTGTCCGTGTACTTCGCAAACTTTGCCGGTTTTCCTTCCTTAGCAGCCTTGACAGCCGCATCAGCCGCGTCAAAGATACCTGTACCCTTCAGTGCGGAAATCTCATACACAGGACATCCAAGCACTTCGGAAAGCTTCCTGATATCAATCGTGTCACCGTTCTTTTCAACAAGATCCATCATGTTTACGGCGACAACCATCGGAATACCCAGTTCGGCAAGCTGTGTTGTCAGATACAGGTTTCTTTCCAGATTGGTTCCGTCAATAATGTTGAGAATCCCGTTCGGTTTTTCGTCGATCAGAAAATTACGGGAAACAACTTCCTCTGTTGTATACGGAGAAAGCGAATAGATACCGGGAAGGTCTTCAATCTTGACTTCCTTGTTGTTTCTGAGTTTTCCCTCTTTCTTTTCGACTGTAACACCCGGCCAGTTTCCGACATACTGGTTGGAACCTGTCAGGGCATTAAATAATGTCGTTTTACCGCTGTTCGGATTACCCGCCAGCGCAATCGTAATATTTTCTGCCATATCCCCTGGACCTTTCTACTTCTTTACTTCCACCATTGCGGCATCATCCTTACGGATCGAAAGCTCATAGCCGCGCACAGTCACTTCAATGGGATCTCCGAGAGGTGCGACTTTACGAACATAGATTTCAACACCCTTGGTAATTCCCATATCCATGATTCTCCGTTTGACTGCACCTTCACCATGCAGTTTCACAACCGTGACCGTATCACCGATGGATACTTCTCTCAATGTCATACTTAATCCCCTTCCTATACCATGATCTTTGCGGCCATGTCGCGTCCGATCGCAACACGGGTTTCCTTGACGTTCACAATCAGGTTCCCGTTATTCTCGGAAATGACAATGACACTTCCGCCTGTCACAAAACCGAGATCCGCCAGGTGCTGTTTCGTTTCAGCATTTCCGCCGATCTTCAGAATCGTGTTCTTTTCTCCCTGTTTCGCCAATGTTAAAGGCAGCATACAGACCTCCGATCATCATCCGGTTAGAATTTACTAACTTCTGTTAGTTTAATTAAACTAATTACCTTTGTCAATGCCTGATAACTATTTTCACCACGGGAGAATGCTCAGAATTTGTTTTCTCTTTTCCGGTCATGCTAAAATACGGAAAATACGGAGGTAATCATGACATTTGCCGGTTTTCTCGAAACATTTGACAATATCCTATACACCTGGCTGCTGATTTATATGCTTGCCGGAGCCGGTATCTACTTTTCGGTAAAGACAGGTTTTGTTCAGATCAGATTATTCAAAGACGCGCTGAAATGCATGATGGAAAAGAAAGACGGAGATCATGGTGTCTCATCTTTTCAGGCGCTGATGATTGCGACTGCTTCCCGTGTCGGAACCGGAAACATGGCAGGTGTCGCAACAGCCGTTATTGCCGGCGGACCTGGAGCAGCATTCTGGATGTGGCTCATGGCGGTTCTCGGATCTGCCTCCGCATTTGTGGAAAGCACGCTTGCCCAGATCTACAAGAAAAAAGACGGAAACGGCTTCAAAGGCGGTCCTGCATATTACATTGAACAGGCCCTGAATGCCCGCTGGCTGGGTATCATTTTTGCCGTCTCACTTGTCGCAACATTCGCGTTCGGCTTCAACGGACTGCAGGCATTCAATATTGTTTCCTCCTTCTCTGCCTATGTTGACAATATCGGAAACACAATCTGGCCCATCGTCATCGGCGGAATTCTTGCGGTTCTTGCCCTCTATATCTTCTTCGCCGGTGATGTCATCGGAAAGATATCATCTGTGCTTGTGCCTGTTATGGCGTCCCTTTATATCGCCGTGGGACTCTTCGTCATCATCACCAACATCACAAGAATTCCGGAAATCCTGACTCTGATTATCCGTGACGCGTTTAACTTCAGAGCCATTTTCGGCGGCTTTACCGGTTCATGCATGGTACTCGGCATTAAGCGCGGTCTGTTCTCAAATGAAGCAGGAATGGGATCGGCCCCCAACGCAAGCGCCTCTGCAGTCGTCAGTCATCCGGCAAAACAGGGTCTCGCACAGATTATTTCCGTTTATATCGATACCCTTCTGATCTGTTCGGCAACCGTATTCCTGATTCTTCTGACCGGTCCATGGGAAGGAACGACTCTTGACGGCATACCCCTTCTGCAGCAGTGTGTCAGCAGTGTCATCGGTCCGCTCGGCGTTCATTTCATTACCGTGATTGTCTGTCTGTTCGCATTCACGTCAATCATCGGCAACTATTTCTATGCCGAGGCAAATATCCTTTTCATCACAAAAAACAAAACCGTTCTGAACCTGTTCCGGATTGCGGCTGCTGTCATGATCTTTATCGGTGCCGGAAACGACATGGTTGTTGCCTGGAGTCTGGCGGAGATTACGATGGGACTTGAAGCGGTTGTCAATATCGCGGCAATCCTTCTGCTTGGCGGCATTGCCTTCCGCGCTCTTCAGGATTATGAGAAAAAGAAAAAAGACGGAAAAGATCCCGTCTTTCATGAGTCTGATATCGGTTTAGACAATACAGATGTATGGAAATAAGAGAGGCTTCTCTCTTATTTTAATTTTTCTCCGCACTTGGGGCAGAACATCTCATCGCCTTCCAGAAGTGTATCACAGGAAGGACAGTGAATTTCCTTTTTTTCAAGTGATGCACCGCACGCCTTGCAGAAAAGCGCATCAATTCTGTTGGATGTACCGCATGCCGGACAGATTCTGACTTCTTCATTCATTCTCTGTACCGGTACTTCCTCTTCAATAATCGGTTCGGCATGGAGATAGCCTTCGATGAATTCAAAGATCTCCTGGGGCAGAGCTGCCTGACGGATTGCGCCGATGCCGGCTGTGATCAGAAGCGGATGGAAGATAACAGCGCCGAGCGCCGCAATACCCATCTTCTCCATCCAGCGGTCAAAACCGATGGATACGGAAAGTTTGTCGCTGACCTGTACGAGTTCAATGGAGAGCGCAGCATCCAGTCCGAGATATTTTGTCCATTCTGCTGTCGCATCACCTTTGCACTGGATCAGATAACCGTTCTTCGTACGCATTGTCTGTGTGATCATGTTCTTTTTCAGATCGAGATATTCCGCAAGCGCATATGCCATGCTCTGAGCTGATTCACCATTTAAGGGATATGTCCTTGAAACTTCTTTTCCGATTTCCATTATTCTGTCTCCTTTCGACGTTTTCACTATATCATCTTTTGACCGATGGTCAATAGAAAACAGCAATTATCCGGTAAAAAAGCATATGCTTTCACATATGCTTTATTTCTCAGCCATCTGCCTGATGCATTCCACCGCTTCAAGAACCAGTCTTCCTGTGTTTTTCTCGGTCACTCCGACAATTGAGGAACCGCAGTTCTGAAACGGAATCAGAACTCTTTCCGCCTCAGCTGATCCGACAGCGGCAGCCATTGCCGCTGTCACTTCCCCGAGCATTGCATCAGCGATCACGATACCGATCGGTCCGACGATCACATCTGCTCTGCGGCAGCCGACAATGACGGCATTTTCCCCGGTCGCAGCCCTGTCCGCACCTGCTTTGAGCATGGCGGAGGCAGCAGCGCTGTTTGTGCCTACAGCTGTGATATCGGCATCAGGGATACTGCGGCGGAGTTCACTGATCAGCATTCTTCCGATTCCGCCTCCCTGGGCATCAATAACAAGTATTCTCATTTTACTTTGTAATCAGTTTAAACGGTTTTACACCCTCTACAGCATCTTTCGGCTGAATTCTCTTCTCTTCATGATCCAGATCAATCAGAACATACTTCCGGTTTCCCATACCGAGCTCGTACATATAGGAAAGCTGTCTGTGTCCGTGTCTGGATTCGATCCGCTCCACAAGATCCTTATGATCTGCTTCCGTCATCGCATAGATCAGATCGACACAAGCCGAATCAATGGCGACAATATCGGTTGACGCAAGGATTCCGACATTCGGTGTTACGACCGGTGCTGCCGCCGTCCCTTCACAGTCACAGGAAACAGACATGTTTCTCATGACGTTGACATATGTAATGTTCTTTCCGAAATAGTCAATCGTCGCTTTCGTTGATTCACTGATTTTCTCCATCAGTTCATCTTCCGAAACACCCCAATGCTGACCGTTCTTTTCATGGATCCACTTCTTGCCGATTCTTCCGTCGGCGCATCCGATGCCGATATTCTTATTGGCACCGCCGAAGCCGCCCATTGCGTGTCCCTTGAAATGTGTCAGAACAAACATTGAATCATAATCCGTCATTGTTTTGCCGTGACTCATTTCCGTAAACCACTTGCCGCCTTTTACCGGCAGAGTAACCGTTCCGTCACGGTCCATGATATCCACCGGACAGAAATCCCAGCCGTTGACCTTCAGTGTCTCCAGATGGTCTTCCGTCGTATAGCGGTCACCTTTGTAAAAGGTATTCGTTTCAACGATTGCCGCATCCTTCAGGGATTCTTCATTTTCCATCACTTTCTTCACCCAGCTACTCGGAACGATATTCGGACCGTTCTTTTCACCGGTATGAAGCTTGACTGCGGTTTTTCCTTTGATATTCGCGTTGACTTTTTCGTAGGCCTTCATGATTCCTTCAGGCGACAGGTCTCTTGTAAAATATACAATCGACTCATTTCCCGTACGTTCCTCATACGGTACATATTTTCTTGTATCTGTCATTCATGACTCCCTTCTTTGCCTGTATTATAACAGACGCAGTGAAACCGGGCGCGCGGTCCGGTTATTTCTTCTTAAACGGCAGTGTCACAAGATCCTTGAGCGGCTTGATTGCCTTACGTCCGGTGTCCTTCCAGCCGTTTGCCGTACGTGTATCACAATACGGGCATTTCAGTGCCGAATTGGGAATCGGCTTCTTACATTTTCTGCAGATCATTGCAATAACCTCCTTCACGGATCACGGAAAGAATCTTTTCCGCGCTCTCTCTGTCCGCTTTTCTGAAAATCTCATGTTTATCCAGCAGCGCATACGGATGCTGAGGATCATCAAAGTTCACCCCGTAATCAGGAAGCTCAGGCGGACATTCAATCTGATCTGTTCCCGAAAGAACAGCAGTGATTACAGATGCCGCAAGGAAATCCCCGAGAACGGAAGCGTGTTCACCATCTTTATAGTACAGTTCGATTTCCGGGTATTTAAAACTTACTTTTTCAAATACCTCACCGACCGGCGCAAGCAGCGCACCTGTTTCTTCCGCCAGCTTCCTGTATGTATCCGACATGATCTTCTGATGTTCCGGATATGCCTTTTCCGCCCATGTCATAAACAGCACCGGCTTAACGCCGCACTTAAGGCAGAGATCCGTCAGTTCCTTTCCGGCCTGCATCGTTTCACTGACATCGGGAAAAGGATGGGCCGCCTGCTGAATGACACAGTAATCGAAACCGCCGTAGAGAAGCTGATAACGGATGGAGAAATACTCTGCCCTGTGCCAGCTCAGGCTTCGGCCCGAATATGCCAGCATGACTGCCTCTGTTTCCTCTTTCGCAGTCTCTTTCATCAGCTCTGCGAACAGCGCGGGCATATCGTTCATATACGTATGACTGTTGCCGATAAACAATACTTTCATGTTACTCTCCGCTTCTTCTCTTCATTATATACAGAGGGAGATTATTGAAAAAGAGAATCCGAAGATTCTCTTTAGTGGTTTTACATGCAGGTGTAGCCGCCGTCTACCGGAAGATTTACGCCTGTAACATAGGATGACTGCGGAGATGCAAGGAAGATCGCAGCTGTATCGAGCTCGCCTTCGTTGCCGTATCTCTCTTCCGGAATCATCGTCTTTGCGTTCTGCTGGAAGAAGTCGGAATCGAGTGTTTCCTTTGTCAGCGGTGTATAGAAGTAACCCGGGCAGATTGCATTAACGGTAATGTTGTATTTGCCCCATTCAGCTGCAAGCGCTCTTGTCATGTTGACAACGCCGCCCTTCGCTGCATGATACGGTGCACTTCCGGCAATCTTGTTTCCGACAAGACCGTACATGGAAGCGATATTAATGATTCTGCCGTACTTGGCGGGAATCATTGCCTTCTTGGCAGCAGCTCTTGCGACTCTGAAGGAACCGAAAAGGTCAATGTTCATTTCATTTGCGAACTGGTCGTCTGTAATATCTTCTGCCGG
>CACXDM010000176.1 GCA_902766435.1 uncultured Erysipelotrichaceae bacterium
ACCTCTCTGTGCTTAGAATATGACTTCCAGGAATATCCACTGTACCTAAAAAGGGATACTATCAACTATTTCTTTGAAAAGAGCGTTAGACAAAGAAAAGAACGTGTTTCCACGTCCTCAGTTTTCTGAAACAACAGGTGTGCGGCAGACAATCCAGGCAGAGGGATAGGTATCTCCGCCGGATGCGTAAACCGTCAGGCAGGGGATCCAAAGACCGTCTTCCAGAACATATTTCATTTCTGCCGGGGGTACGACATCTTCTTCGGCGGGAATGTCCTTCAGCAGCTCTTCTGTAGTTTTAACCTTCTTCAGTTCACTCTGCGTTGTACTGAATGCATATACGGTTACCTTTTGAAGGTTGCTGCTGCTGTCACTGATTACTTCGCTGAAGTGAATATTGTCACTGTCTTTGATGACGGTTCTGCTGTAAAGAAGATCACCGGCTTCATCATAGAATTCAGTTTCATATACATACGGATCATCATACTGAGAGGATAATGCTTCAGCTGCTGAAACATTATCCGCAGAGGCTGATACATTGTATTCTGCAGTTGCTGTTCCGTCACTGTTTACTGTAATGCGGCAGTTATCCGTTTCCGCATAAATCATATTTTCTTCTTTCACTGTACTTTCAATATTGATGCCGAGGCATTCCGCCGTCTTCTGCAGAAGCTCCGTCATTTCTTCTTCCGTCAGTTCCGTCAGGGTATAAACGGGTATTTCCTTCAGGCTTTCCAGATATTCCCAAGTTCCGGGAATGCCGGGTGCCTGATATGTGTATAAAAGAGCCTGCCGGACTGCCGGGTCTGTTTCTTCTTCTGTTTTTTCGGCAGCTTCTTCATTGACTCCGGCAGCAGATATTTCCTCTGTCTGAGCATCTGCGGCTTTCCCGCCGGCTGACTGGGACTTCGGCAGATTTGGAAGAATAACAGCTGCGCATAATGCGGCTGCGGCGAATACGGGAATCCAGACGGGCAGACGTTTCTTTTCCGGTGCCTTGCGTATCTCATCCGCTTCAGCGATATACTGTTCATCAATTCTGCCAAATGCGTCAATCAGGTCTTCTTTTTTCATAGGTCATATCCCTCCCTGACAAGGTATTCTTTGAGATCGTTCCGCATACGGAAGAGGGCGCTTTTCGCGGCTGACTGACTCATTCCGGAATAAGCGGCGGCATCCTTGAGAGAATCCATATAATAATACCGGCAGACAAACAGATTTCTTGCCTGCTTCGGCAGATTTGCGAGGAATTCGTTGATCAGATCTGTCAGTACGGTAAGATCCGTGCTCTTTGCGGGATCAGTGCCGGAAGCGATCATATTTTCAACTTCATCAAGACATTCGGCATAAACCGAAGCTTTCCGTTTTTCCCGGTGGCTGCGCCGGTAGCTGTCAATTGCGAGATTGCGTATGATTCTGCTCAGAAAAGGAGGCAGAATGCGGGGCTTCTCCGGCGGAATGGTATTCCATGCGCGCAGATAGGTATCATTCAGACATTCACTGCAGTCTTCTCTGTTGCCGAGTATATTCCATGCAATTGTCATAAGATAATTACGGTATTTCCGATCTGTCTCGCTGACTGCGGATTCATCACGCTGCCAGTACAGTTCGACGATCTCACTGTCTTCCATTTCCGTCTCCTTCACCGTTAATGACGTTTTTTATCATTGTCCGGTTTCAGGATTATTATATTAAAAAGAGAGCACAATGTACTCTCAATATGTTTTTTATGCTTTCTTGATTCTCCTCGCAAAGTGGCGGAAGCGGAAATGATCGGGACGGCAGCCGGCAAGACTGTACTGAAACATTCTGGAATCTTCAAGAAAGGTTCTTGTTTCAAAATCGATAATAACGGAAGAAGGGGATACTTTGAGATGTTCGATTTCTTCTTCCGAAGGCTGCCGGCAGGAGATATCCTGACGGGCATAGGATATTTTCAGTCCGTTTTCGGTTTCCAGAAAGCTGTACATCGAGCCTTCGGAGATTTCTTTTGTAAGCACCGGAACAAGCGGACAGCTGATATAATCCGTCTGGAATATGACAGGCGTATTCTCTCTGCCGAAGTACCAGACACGCTTCAGCAGCCAGCAATGTTCCTCTTCCGAAAGACCGAGAATATCTCTGATCTTCTGCGGCGGGATGATCTTTTCCAAAGAAAGCGACTTCGGCTTAAGGACATCTTCGCTGCCGGTGCAGCTGCCGAAACCGGACAGGTCATAGAGTGTGCTGAAGGATGTATCTGTTTCAAGGACAATTGATCCCGATCCCTTTGCCTTGTGTATGTAACCGTTCTGTGCAAGAAGGGAAAGGGACTTGCGTATTGTGTCGCGTGATGAAGAATAGATCCTCATCAGTTCGAACTCGCCGGGCAGTTTCGTCCCCGGCAAATAAGTACGGTCAGTGATCTTTCCGAGAAGATCCTTATAGATTTCATGATATTTAGACATATTTTTTCCCTTCTCAATTTTATCACTTTAAAAATATTACTCAACAAAAACATGCAGGAATGTACGGATACCGGGTTGACAGACGATATAAAAGTAAACGCTTTCATATACACATGTTATAATATGTAAAAAAGCGGACCACACCGCAGAGGAGAAACTATGAATAAGTATTTGACGATTGATGTCGGCGGAACAAACATCAAGTATGCCGTTATGACGGAAGAACTGGAAATCCTGGATAAAGGTGAAGTTCCCACGCCGTATGCCGGCGGACTCGCTGAATTCGAAGATACAATCGCAGCTCTTTATGACCGGTTCAGTGATATGCCGGTGAAGGCTGTCTGTATGAGCGCACCCGGTAAAATTGATTCCGTTACCGGTTATTTCTACACCAGCGGGGCACTGAAATACATCAGCGGCGTCAATCTGAAAGATGAGCTGAAAGAAAGAATTCCGGTTCCGTTCTGTGTTGAGAATGATGCCAAGGCAGCAGCGCTTGCGGAACTCTGGAAAGGCTCGATGAAAGGCTATGACAGTGGTTCTGTGATTACGCTTGGAACAGGAATCGGCGGCTCCGTGATTCTGAACGGAAAGCTTGTGCGCGGCAATACATTTGCGGCAGGAGAATTCTCCGGTATCAGCTCCCGCTGGGATCAGAAGTATGACCGCCATGTCACATGGGCAGGCGTAAGCAGCACCACCGGACTGGTCGGCAGATATGCTGAAAGAATTGGAAAGGATGTCAGTGAGGTTAATGGAAGAGTTTTCTTTGAGGCTGCCAACAGCGGTGATGAGACGGCTCTGGAAGTGCTTGAGGAATTCTGCGATACGGTTGTTACGGGCATCGTATCACTGCAGCTGATTCTTGATGTGCAGAGATTCGCGTTCGGCGGCGGCATTTCCAAACAGCCGCTTCTGATGGAGACGATTCAGAGACGTCTTGATGAGCTGTTTGATGAAATCGGCGCCAAGCTTCCCGCAACAAAGCCGGAAGTCGTCGCATGTGCTTTCGGAAATGATGCGAACATGATCGGCGCACTTTACCACTATCTCTATGAGCTGGAGAAAAACTGAGCTGTATTGAAGTGAACGGGCATATTTCATATATGCCTTTTTGTCGTAAAGGAGTTGTATATGGTTTTGATCAGTCAGGAAATGAGAAAGAAGGCACCTGAACTTGATCCGCTCAGGATCGGCACCGGATGGAAACCCGAGGATCTTGCCAAGCCGCAGATTTTCATTGAAAGTACATTCGGAGACAGTCATCCGGGCAGCGGTCATCTGGACAGACTGACGGAAGCAGTCAGGAAAGGCGTCTATGATGCCGGCGGCTACGGCGCAAGGTATTTCTGCACGGATATGTGTGACGGAGAAAGTCAGGGGACTGACGGCATCAATTACTCCCTGGTCAGCCGGGAGATGATTGCCAATATGATTGAAATTCAGGCAAATGCGACACCGTTTGACGGAGGCGTGTTTATTTCCGGCTGTGATAAGGGTCTCCCCGGAAATCTGATCGGTATGGCAAGAGTAAATCTTCCTTCGCTTGTTGTGCCGGGAGGAACGATGAATGCCGGCCCCGAACTGCTTACACTGAATGAACTCGGATACTACAGCGCCCGTTATGAAAGAGGAGAGATCAGCGCGGAAAAACTGGCATGGGCTAAATGCAATGCCTGTCCTTCCTGCGGTGCCTGCAGTTTTATCGGAACTGCCTCCACGATGCAGATCATGGCGGAAGCGCTAGGTCTTTCACTGCCCGGTTCGGCCTTACTGCCTGCTGAAAGTGAAGAACTTACGGATGTCGCATACAGAACGGGAAAAAGGGCTGTTGAAATGGCGCTTGCGGGAGTAAAGGTCAGTGATATTGTGACGGAGAAGAGCTTTGAGAATGCGATTCTTGTCCATGCGGCGATATCAGGAAGTACGAATACACTGCTTCATCTGCCGGCAATAGCCCATGAATACGGTATTGAAATTGACGGCGATACGTTTGACCGTCTGCACAGAAACATGCCCTATGTACTGAATCTGAGACCGGCCGGGAAATGGCCGGCAGAGGTATTCTGCTATGCGGGAGGAGTACCGGCTGTCATGGAAGAGATCAGGGAGTATCTTCATCTTGATGTAATGACGGTAACGGGTAAAACACTCGGTGAAAATCTGGATGAACTGAAACACAGCGGGTATGAGGAAAAGTGCAGCAGATGGCTTGACGGTTTTAACAGCCGTTACGGCCTGTCACTGACCAAGAGGGATATTATTCTTTCCCGTGACAATCCGATCGGAAATGAGGGTTCTATTGCTGTCCTGAAGGGGAATCTTGCGCCGGAAGGGGCAGTCATCAAGCATACGGCCTGTCCGAAGGAAATGTTCCGGGCAGTCTTAAAGGCAAGGCCGTTTGACAGTGAGGAGGAGTGTCTCGATGCGGTGCTTCACCATAAAGTGGAAAAAGGTGATGCCGTATTTATCCGGTATGAAGGACCGAAGGGGTCAGGCATGCCGGAGATGTTCTATACATCCGAAGCGATCAGTTCCGATCCCGAACTCGGAAGATCCATCGCTCTGATTACGGACGGCAGATTTTCCGGGGCATCCACCGGTCCGGTCATCGGTCACTGCAGTCCCGAAGCGCAGAGCGGCGGTCCCATCGCGCTTGTGGAGGAGGGAGATCTGATCGAGATCGACATCCCGGCAAGAAAGCTGAATATCATCGGTGTGAATGGGAAGGAATGCACACCGGAAGAGATCGAAAGCATTCTGCATGAGAGAAGGAAAAGATGGAAACCCAGACCGCTTAAGTATAAAAGAGGAGTTCTGCGTCTGTTTGCGGAACACGCAGCCAGTCCGATGAAAGGGGCATGGCTGGATTACGGAGAACAACAGACAGGGGGAAAACAATGAAGTACACAAAGCTTGGCAATACGGATATTACGGTTTCGAAAATCTGTGTCGGAGGCATGTCATTCGGTGAGGCCTCGGAAAAGTTCCACCGCTGGACACTGGACAAAGAGGAAACAAAAAACATGATCGCTCATGCATATGATCTCGGTGTCAATTTTATCGATACCGCAAATCAGTACAGTTTCGGTACGAGTGAGGAATATATCGGATCGGCGCTGAAGGAACTCGGTATACCGCGTGAGAAGATTGTTCTTGCCTCAAAGGTTTATTTCAATGAAGGACATCTTTCCAAAGAAGCCATCAGACGTGAAATCGAAGGGACACTGAAGCGTCTGCAGACGGATTATCTTGATCTCTATCAGATTCACCGGTTCGATTATGATACGCCGATAGAGGAAACGATGGAAACACTTGACGCGCTTGTCAAAGAGGGAAAGGTACGCGCACTCGGTGCCTCTGCGATGTACGGCTTCCAGTTCCATAATATGCAGATCTGTGCTGAAAAGAACGGCTGGACACTGTTTTCGACTATGCAGAATCACTACAATCTTCTTTACCGGGAAGATGAGAGGGAACTGATACCGGTATGCGAACAGTATAATGTTTCGCGCATTCCCTACAGTCCTCTTGCGGGCGGCCATCTGACGCACACCGGATGGAAAACCGATTCCAAACGGAGTCAGACGGATGTAGTTCTGGCAAGGAAATATGATGCGTATGAAGAGAATGATACGCAGATTATCAACAGAGTATATGAAGTGGCAGAGAAATACGGTGTATCAATGACGGAAGTCGCGCTCTCCTGGCAGTATGCCAAAGGCGTTGCATCTCCGATTGTCGGTGCGACAAAGGTTCCTCACTTTGACGCTGCGGTAAGGGCAGTGGATCTGATTCTGACGGAAGAGGATGTCAGGTATCTGGAGGAACCGTATATTCCGCATACGGTCTCCGGCGCAATCCCT
>CACXDM010000177.1 GCA_902766435.1 uncultured Erysipelotrichaceae bacterium
ATCTGGAGAAGACAAACTACACGGATCCTGATGATCTTGAGATTGTCACTCTGGATAATGCCATATACATGCATACGAGGAATGATGCGGGGGTCATTGTCGGAACGTTTAATCTGTCTCTGCTGGGTTACCGGAATTCCTATACACCCAATGTTTCTTTTATTCTTCTGCTTTGTGCGGAGGAAGCATTCCGGAAGTATGTACGTATTGAGCAGTTGAATGAGTACAGAAGGGATTCATTTGCCCTTCCTTTTCCGAAGTTCTATGTATTTTACAATGGTAAGGAAGAAGCGCCTGAAGGTACAGAACTGAAACTGAGTGATCTGTATTACAACAAAGACAGTGACCCGATGCTTGAACTGAAAGGGAAGCAGATCAACATCAAGGGATATCCGGACAGTCCCGAAAGCTGCCGCCAGCTGTATGAATACGAATGGTTTGTTGAGAGAATCAGAACATACGCGGAAGAGACAGATATAACTGAAGCGACAGGAAGAGCACTGGATGAGATACCCGCTGACTTTACAATCAGAGACGAGTTGTTGGCGGGCAGAAATGAGGTGCTTGCGTTGAGTCTTTATGAATACCATGAAGAAGAACATCTTGCGATGGAGAGAGAAGAGGCGAAAGAAGTAGGCAGAAAAGAAGGATTGGAAGAAGGACTGGAAACAGGCAGGGTAATGGAAGATATCCGTCTGGTCAAACGAATGATGGAATCATCCGGGTTGACCTTTGAGGAAGCCTGTAAGCTGTTCGGGCTTACGGAAGAAGAGATCAGCGCTGTTAAGGAGAAAATGGATTAGTAAAAAATCGATAATATCCCGCAAAGAAAAAAAACACGTTTTATGATTTTGTCTGTTTTTGGACTGAATCTTCGTTACCGGCATTTATCAGACACGGATATGCCTGCTGGTATCCAGTAAAATTCCGCATGATATAATGTGACTGAAACAAGGAGATTTCTTTATGGGACAGACAGAAAGATACGATGAAATGGGAATTGCACTGACATATCCCGATGAGATGGAGAATACAAAAGGTGTGTTCGGTCCCTTGCCGATGGGCGGCAGAGGTGATGGAACATACTTTATGCTTGTCAGCTATATTGCCATACCGAAAGAGGAACTGGAAGCAGCAGACAAAAATAATAAAGACGGTAAACCAGATGAGGCATTTGTACAGAAGGTCATGACAGGTATGGGAGGGCTTCTTACTGTTGCCGGTATTGACGGCGGCAGGGGACCTGCGGAAATCATTCGGAGCCTGAAAAGTGAAAAGATGAAGGAAGAGATGTTCACGGAAGTCGGCAGGACAGGAGATATTACATATTACGCGATTACAAATCCTGAGAGTGATGAAGCCTTTGTCAGCCGGGTAGATCAGGTTTATGCCGAAGAGTTCCGTTATCTGCAGAAGAAGATGATCGAAGTACTGAAGCAGGCTGAATATTTCACTCCCCGCATTCCCGGAAGTGAATTTGTCGGTAAGACTGTCACTTTTGAAACGAAGGATGTTTCGGGCAATCCCGTAAACAGTAAGGAACTGTTTGCGCAGCATCAGATCACGATGATCAATTTCTGGGCGACGTGGTGCGGCCCCTGTAAGAGTGAACTGGAGGAGCTCGGCAATATTCACCGCCGGTTGTCAGAGAAAGACGCTGCGGTAGTCGGGATATGTACGGATGCCGGAGAACATGCGGATGCGTGCAGGACACTGACTGCCGAAAAGAATCTGACATATCTCAATATTCTCCCTGATGCGAAAATTGAGGAAGAACTGGGTATCGATTCCATTCCGACGACATTCTTCGTTGACCGTGAAGGGAAGATTCTCACACCTCCTGTAATCGGCGTTCCCGCGGATATCTCCCTCTATGAAAAAACTGTTGACGGTCTTCTTGCCGGAAAGGATGCTTCAGCCGGTACTTCCGGAGAAACAATGAAAACATGCAGGGTGACCGTAAAGGATACGGAAGGGAATCCTGTCAGTGATGTTTCGGTTCAGTTCTGTTCCGGTACTCTGTGTATGATGAAAAAGACGGATCAGAACGGCACTGCATCATTTGAAAGAGGAGAAGGCAAATCCGATGTTCATGTACTGAAGGTTCCGGAAGGATACGAAGCATGTGCGGAGGGATTTGAAGTAACCGATGATTCTCCGGATGTGGAAATCACACTGAAAAAAGAAAACTGAGAAAAGCATATAAAAATCCTGAAGGTCAGTCCCTCAGGATTTTACATTTCTTCGTACTGTATTCAACTGAACCGGGTATGTCCTTATATTTGTCGGAAGCGAAAAGGACATAATTAATTCTGTAATTTCCGGTAAAGGTGCTTTGAATCGGAACAAGTGATA
>CACXDM010000178.1 GCA_902766435.1 uncultured Erysipelotrichaceae bacterium
GCGGAGCAGTGCATGGAAGCGATGCCCTTGAGCGGCAGGTAGTAGTTCATCATGGAGAACATGCCCTTCTTCATTTCACCGCCATACCATGTGTTCAGGATGACCTGTTCACGGCTTGTGATGTTGAAGGCAACAGCTGTCTCGGAGTTGAGACCCATTTCCTTATAATCATCAACCTTTGCCAGGGAAGCTGTATAAACGATGAAGTCCGGTTCAAAGTTCTCTGCTTCTTCAGCCGTCGGCTTGATGAACATGTTTCTGACAAAGTGTGCCTGCCATGCGACTTCCATAATGAAGCGGACAGCCATTCTTGTATCCTTGTTAGCGCCGCAGAATGCATCGACGACAAACAGTCTCTTGCCGGAGAGCTCATCCTGAGCGATCTTCTTCAGCTTTGCCCAGTTCTCTTCGGAAAGCTCATGGTTGTCATTGGGATATTCAGGTGTATTCCACCATACTGTATCCTTGGAGTTTTCATCCATGACGATGTATTTGTCCTTAGGAGAACGTCCTGTGTAGATACCTGTCATGACGTTGACTGCATCCAGTTCAGTCAGCTGACCCTTTTCATAACCGGTCAGTTCAGGCTTCATCTCCTCGTTGAAGAGAAGCTCGTAAGAGGGATTGTAGACAATCTCCTTTGTGTCGGTGATGCCATACTTGCTTAAATCGATTTTAGCCATCTTGTTTTTATCCTCACTTCCAAATGAAATCAATTCATTTCAGGAAGTATTGTAATATTTTTTTGGTTTGAATGGAATAACTTAATAATCAATAATTGTCACTTTTTGTGAATTGTTTATCATGATAGCGTTTTCATTGTTTCCTGAAGTACGGAGCGTACCGCGCCGCTTTCAGAATTGCCTCCTTCATGGAGATGTCGTCCGCTTTTCCCGTCCCGGCAATATCAAATGCCGTTCCGTGGTCAACCGAAGTTCTCAGCACCGGCATCCCGCATGTAATTGAGATAGTACGGTTGAAGTCAACGCTCTTGGTCGCAATATGTCCCTGATCATGATACATGGAAAGAACACAGTCATACTTCCCCTGTCTTGCCTGCCAGAATACGGCATCGGCGCTGATGGGTCCTTCAGCGTTGTACCCTTCTGCCTGAAGCTGCTTTACAGCCGGCATGATCTCCTTTACTTCTTCATCACCGAACAGTCCGTGCTCACCACAGTGAGGATTCAGTCCTGCCACCGCAATCCGGGGATGGTCAATTCCCAGCTGCCTGAGTGCTTCATAACCTCTTATGACATAGGATATTATTCTGTCTTTCGTGACAAGATCACATGCCTGCCGCAGTGAAACATGACGCGATAGAAACAGTACTCTGAGATCTTCCAGTTCAAACATTGTCAGCGGATCAGATGTTCCGGTAAGCCGGCCGAAGATTTCCGTGTGACCGATTCCTTCCACTCCCGCTGCCCGCAGTGATTCCTTGTTTATGGTTGTAGTCGCGACTGCATCCGCTTTGCCTTCCATGGCAAGACCGACTGCCTTTTCAATATACTCATACGCAGCTCTGCCGCACATTGCGGAAACCTTTCCATATGCAAACTTCTCCGGGTCAATATTCCGCAGATCAATTACATCGATCACTCCCGATGTATACAGTCCTTCCGAAGGATCTTCAATCTCATGCAGTTTCTGGTCTGTGCCGCAGATCCTGACTGCTTCCGCCAGTATTCCCTTGTCTCCCGTCACCACACAGCGGGCTGTTTCTATGATCTTTTCATCTGCCAGAGCTTTTACCGTGATTTCCGGGCCGATCCCTGCCGGATCACCCATCGGTATTACAATGACCGGTCTCTCTTCTGTCATCATGCATCACTTCCTTTTCTCTGAAGTCATTATGACATGGAATCTTCTGAAATTGCACTGGACTAACAATCCGTTCATCTGCTAAGTTCTGAATAAGGAAAGCAGGCAGAACTGTTGTTCAGTCATCTTCTTGTCAAAGCCGCTGTCCTTCCGCAAGAATGCGCTGAAAGGATTGTTATGACAACACTGAATGACGTTCCCGGCAGGATGAGCTGCCGCATTACCTGGATGATTTCGAAAACCGCCCAAAGCATCAGGGAATTCTGTCACCTGGAAACCGACGAAAGAATCAGAGTGATTTCCAACAGCGGAGACGGTCTGATCTTCGCCCATGACGGAAAACGCTATGCCCTGAGCGCCGATGCCGCATCAGCGATCAAAGTTGAAATGTAAATGACTGTATCTGAAAAGGAAGCCGTCCGGCTTCCTTTCTCATTTATTCTTCAGAGATGACCGTTTCGGTTATCCCCTCTTCATTGAATTTCAGTACCCGGCTGCAGATGGAAAGTGCAGCCTTGCGGTGTGTGACAATGACAACAGTACGGTCCTTCAGACTGCTGAGATTTTGCAGCAGTCTTTTTTCCGTTTCTTCATCCAGAGCTGAAGAGGCCTCATCCAGAAGCAGTATCGGACGGTTTGAGAATACTGCGCGGGCAACCGCAATCCTCTGCATCTGTCCCTCGGAAAGACCGCTTCCCCTTTCCCCCAGAAGCGTATCCGGATCATCAACGAAACCTTCGCAGCATGCCGTCTGCAGGGCATGCTTAAGCCGTTCATCATCATATGCGGCTTCCGGTTCACTGAAAGATACAACCTCCCTGATTGTTCCGTTCATCAGAACATTTCCCTGGGGAACATACGCAAACAGACGCCGCCATGATGCATCCAGCACTTCCGTATGATCTTTTGTCAGAAGATACCGCTCTCCTTCATCAAGAGGATACATTCCCATTAAAAGCTTCAGTACAGTGGATTTGCCGCAGCCGCTTTGGCCGGTAAACGCAATTGTCTCTCCCTTTCTGATCTGCAGTGATACTTCTTTCAGAACAGATCGGGAATCATCTTCAGAGTTATATGTGAATGCGGCATTTTTCAGTCCTGCAGCAGTAAATTCATCATCATAGAATTTCCGGACTTCTTCGGTTCCGCGGATTAATCCGTCATCCGCAAACTTCTCGGCTTCCATCAGTCTCTCTGCACTGGCCGACATCGTATACCACTTCGGCAGATAACCGGATATATTCGCAAACGGTCCCTGGATCTGTCCGATCAGCTGAGTGACAGCCATCAGTGTTCCGTAGGTGACCCTGCCTGTCATCATTCCATGGGCACAGTAAACCAGTCCGATGATATACATTCCCTGCATAGCGGCGCCGAAACCGGTATTGGCGATATTGGAAAACATATTCCGCTTCATGCGGACATCTTTATGTTCAGCCATCTTTACCGCTGCTCCGGCAAGAGTCTGTTCCTCTGCCGCAAAGGATTTAATCATCATCAGACTGCCGATATGTTCCTGCAGAAAGATCCGGAGTCTGCCGTCACTTTCCTGTATTTTCTTATGCAGTCTTTTCAGTACTCTCCGTAAAGCATACGTCAGTATGACTGCCGCAATGCCTCCGGGTATCAAAATCAGGGCAAATCAGTTGTCAAGAATAATAATCATAACCAGCGCCGAAACCAGTCTTACGGTTGTCCACGTCAGTCCCGGAAGGATATCCGTATATCCGTTTGCGGCAACGACAGTGTCATTTGTCAGACGGTTGATCCACTCGGCAGTATGCACGGCGCTGACCAATCCGTATTCTTTGCGGAGGATATGACCCAGAAGTCTGCTCTTAAGCGTATTCTCAATATCGGCTCTTCCCACTTCTCGCAGCCAGCGGATCAATGCATGTACGGCAAGCTGAAACAGGACCAGAATGATCAGAAGTATCACATAATGGCGAAAAACAGCGTTATCGTTTTGGACAGCGCTGTCAATAATGTTCTTTGTAAGCAGTGCAAATACGACGCCGGTGACTCCGCTCAGTGCCTGCAGCAGAGTCAGAAGCGCAATCGTTTTCCTGTTCCTTTGCGGAACCTGCCATAACCATTTGGCTGTATTACTCATGATTCACCAGATTCCTGATCATTCTGCGGGAAACACGCTTCCCCTTCACCAGCATATGCCGTAAAGGATACATCCCGTTCCACAGGTAAGAATATACCCGGAAAGTCCTGTCCGTAACACGGATTTCCCTGCCATTATGAACAAACGCAGTCAGCACACCGATCACATGATCAAACGGCACCTTCTCCACGGAATAGGTATTGTCACCGCGTATCAGATAATGATCTTCCTTCACACTGATTACACGGTGAAGAACGTATTGTTCTCTCCGTTTATACAACGCGATGTCATACGGCTTCAGCCGGCCCTTGGGAACCTCTACGATTACCAGATCCCTGTCCTGTATAAGCATTGGCTTCATACTGACGCCTCTTGTCTTATAGACCAGCTTTCCGTCTTTTTTCAGAATATCTTCAAATGTCGCTTTCACTTCCGGATACTTTGTCCTCTCTGCACCGCATGGTCGCAAACGTTCCCGCAGTGCATATATCATATAACATCAGTGCTTCAGGAAACCACATATTTCCGAAGCAGATGCCGTTACTGCCTTCTGAGATAAAGTGTGCCTGCCGCCGTAATCACGGAGAAGGACAGAATCAAAGACCAAAGCAGAAGATCTGAATGATCATATGTATCCGGTGATTTGTTCTTTGTTTTCACCGTAAATGATGCTTCCGCGCTTCCATCCTCAAAGACAGCTCTGAGTGTATGTTTTCCGGCGGAAAGGCTCTGCAGATATGACGGCTTCAGGACGATGTTCAAACTTCCTTCGGAAACTGTATACGAGGAAGAATCAATCTTCCTGCCGTCTGTTTCCAGATACGAGAATTTTGCATATGTCCGGCTGTCATCCTTATCGTTCTTCACCGTGAAATTCAGCGTGGAAGATGAACCTTTTGTCCATACACTGCCGGAACCGGAGACAAATCTGTATCCTGCCGTATTCCCTTTTGCCGGGATAACTTCCGTTTCTGTATGTGACGGATTATTCTCACATGTTCTTGTTCTTTCACCGTCTTCGGAAGCAGTGGGTTCCTTCGTCACTTTCCATTCACCCCAGGAATGCCCGTAAGCACCGACAGGGATCGTTTTTCTGGATATCTCTTCACCGCATACATCACATTTGATCACTTCAACATAGGAACCGTCTCTGTCGCATGATGCGGCCACATAGTTCTCATTTTCGGGTGA
>CACXDM010000179.1 GCA_902766435.1 uncultured Erysipelotrichaceae bacterium
CCGCCGGTTGAAGGCAGTTCAGGTGTCTTTGTATCTTTGATCTCAAATCCTTCGTCATCGTTGTGGATATTGATACTCTCTTTGTCGAGAGAACCGTCATTCTTATACGCTGCTTCATATGTCTTGGAACTTGTGTGACTCGGATCGCTGAGGTCCTTGAATGAAATCGTATAGTCCTTCAGCATTCCTTTCTTAACTCCCTTTGTCGGGTCATCCGCATCATAGAATGAGGCGCTGATCTCTACTTCTGTTACAGCAGTATTCAGGGAGTATCCGGAAGGTGCCTTTGTTTCCTTGAGGTAGTATTTTCCTTCATCAAGTCCCTTGAAGTTCATCTGACCTGCTTCTTTTGTCGTTGTGGTCATCAGTTCTTTCGTGCATTCAGCGTCTGTATACAGTGTGAATTCCGCGCCGTCCAGACCGTACTTATGGAATGTGCTTGATGTTTCTTCTTCACCGCTCTTATAAACGTCCTTATTGTTTTCTTCGGACTCACCGAATGCCTTGCCGTCAATTTCAAATGTATAGTGATAGGTTTCTTTTTCTTCTTTGTGTGTTCCGCCATCCTCACCCGGCTTATTTGTATACTCAACTGTTACTTTGTTCTTGTTGAGATCCAGGTTTGTCTTGCAGTTTTCATTCAGCTTTGCATCATAAGCGATTTCAACAGTTCTCTGCTGGTCGTTTGAAGATGCCAGGCTCTTCAGATAATCGGATGTGAATTCGAGTACGAAGCCGCCGCCTGCTCCCTCTGTTTCTGTCAGGCTCTTGACGATCTTATCATCTTCAAGATCAATTTCCTTTCCGCCGACTTTTACAACAAGCTTATGTCCGCCTTCAGGTTCCTTATGATCGTTCCCCTCACAAGCACCAACCAGATAATCCAGTCCGGCATCGAGCTCATCGGTTACCTTGAATGAAACTTCATCATACTCAGCACTGTAGGAAGGAATCATTGTTGAGACAAAGAAGGATACATATTCCTTAAGGTCATGGTCATCACCCTTTTCACCTTTGGCATCCTCATCACTGTTGTCATCGATTTTCTTTTCTGTCTCAGGAACTGTCTTTTTCGCAAAAGCATCTTTTGTAGTCAGTGTCCAATTGGATGAGGCATCAAGCTCGGAACCGGAAACAACAGTTTTTCCGTCTTTTGTCGTGTAGAATACACTGACAACCATCGGGTTATATACAACACTGGAACCATCAGCCGGCTCGGCGATAACCAGATATTCACCAACAGGAAGATCAGTAATCGTATATGTTCCGTCATCATCAAGACTGCCGGTATGACTTGTTTCTATCAGTTCTCCGCCGGCCTTCAGCGCAAGCGCCGTAATCTCATCACTTGTCGGATTGAAAGATTTCGTATCCGCAATTGAGTCCTTAATTACCAGTTCGTATTTTTCGATACCTTCGTCTTCATTTTCACCGACATAAACCGGTTTTACGATCTGATAAATCTTAATCGTTGTGTCTTCTTCAAGATTTGAAATCGTTACTGTTTCCTTGTCATTCTTACTCGGTACTTCAGCTTCAGTTGTATGCGCTTCAGCTGCAGCAGTTGAGATCATTCCAAAGAAAACAGCAACTGCGAATAATAATGTACTTAACTTTTTCAGTAATGTTTTCATCTTATTTTCCCCTTGCATTCTCTGCTTATTTAAATGTGTGCTGCTGTAATACGTTTTCTTTTAAGGCGGATTTTCACCTGCCTTTCTTTTAAACCCTTTCATGCCGCTTACCTCTCTTTCTCTCGTTGAGATATTTCAGTATTGCGAACATGAATACTGCCGTACCAAGCACTGTATGCCAGTATGTTCCGGATCCTCCGGCACTCGGCAGATTATAGATTTCCAGATTCTTTATTTGATATGGATCAGATGCCCCGCTGACATTTATCATCTGCCATTTACTGTCATCTTCTCCCTCTTTCCGGATCTTATATTGATCTTTACTGACGGTTTTGATCTCGTATCTTTCCGTCGAAAGCATATATCCGTCAGGCGATCTGGTTTCGCGGAGATAGAATGTTGTATCAATCGGCAGTTTTTCAAAGATGAATGAACCGTCATCTCCGGAAACCTTAGTATCGATTACTGTCCCTGAAGCATCTTCAAGTACGAATTCCGCACCTTTCAGTTTCTTCGGTTTTCCGTTTTCTTCCGGTTTCGTTCCGGTCTTAATAAACGGAATATCGATTACAGGAATCTTCTTGTTCGGAACAATTACTTCACCGCCTGTTCCTTCAGGGATGATTTCATTTATCTTGTATATTTTTTGCTTTTCATAGATTGTCCAGGTATTTCCGGATGGACTCCCGACTGTTGCCTGCATATTGCTGTCCAGATACTGGCCATTGCCGACAATATTGCCTTCCGGTCCGCCGGTCCAGAATTGATCAGTTGCAGACCACCAGCCTGGATCGAGGCGGAATGAACCGTCACCCCATCCGCTCATAAACTTCAGTACTCCGCCTTGTGAAACAGGCTTGAATCCCTTGTCTCCGTTTTTAAACCATTGTCCATCGGAAGGAATACTGACAAAGTAATGATCGAACTGCCGGTCTGCATCATTTACAAAATTGCCTTCAACTCTTGTTATGTTTTCCAGTTTTGTAAATGTTCCTTTTGCGCCGCCATTGTCATCTGTTCTGTCCGGATCAATCGCAATAGCCTGATCTCCATGGACGATCGCATAATTCCTGTCTGATCTGAGCGGATTATCTGTAACAGGAGCCCAATACTCACCGATCTCTTCCTTTTCACGAATAGGTGTGGTACTGCCGGAGGGAATATATTCATGTGTTTGTTCCTCATATCCCGGAACATTATCCTCCGTCACATCATATTCATAGGCATTTCCGTTTTCATCTTTACGGGGAAGATTGGCGAATACGTCCGTCCAGATCAGTTTGTCATTCTCACCATAAACCGGCAGAACCACCTTCTGTTCCGGCTGCACGGTTTCCCACTCACCGCCTTCAATTCTTCTGATCAATGTGAATGTGATCTTATAATCTTTTCCAAACTCTGCTTCAAACTGATTTTTCGTGAAGACAATCGGATTGCCCTCTTCGTCCAGCCATTTTTTCGTTGCGGAAATATTAATACCCGTATCATTTACATATTTGACATTGTCCCGTATCTCAGGATCAGATACATCCGTTTTGTATACACGTTTATCCACATCCCCAGAAGCGGTCAAAGTTATTTCCTCTTCGTCTTTTCCAAGGGGTGTCGTATATGCTTTTGTCTCCGGGAATATACCCGTATCAACATTCACTTCTTCGAAACAGTACTTCAGTGTTCCGGGAAGCTTTGTGACCTCAACGGTCTCACCGTGTTTCAGCGTGAACTCACCAGTTGAAGGATCCGGAGTGACTTTTGTCTTGTTTCCGTTACGGTCTGTTTTCCAGATTTCGATTTCACGGTTATTCTTCGGCATTGCCAGGTCTGTCAGATGTGTCTTCGGATCCGTTACGAGAACCGGTTCACCGGAAGCCTGACCGTAGTTGATCTTCTGCAGATAGAGCTTGTATTTAAACTCATCATCTTTATGTTCTTCCAGAGAGTCTCCCTTGACTTCCTTCGTCAGTGAGACTTTCTTCGGGAATTCCATATTCATTTCCAGACGCAGGTTGGAGTCACATCCGCCTCTTTCCAGATAGAAGACCTGGATCGTATGTTTCTCATACGGTCTCTCCTTATATCCGGGGAGAATGTTATTCAGATCAGCTACCTTAACATTCTCTTTACGGTCGCTTCCCTGCGGTTCTGTCTGGTTTGTTTTGTCACCGACATGAACATACATCGGGTAGATGTTCTCACCTCCGTCCGAAGTCATGAAGTTCTCGAAGTGATCCAGTGTGACATCACCTGTCGCAAAGTTGATCGTCCCTTTCAGAGGTTTATGAATACCGCCCAGATCCAGAACCAGTTTTCCGTCGATGAATACCCAGACATCATCGTCACCTGTAAACACAAATGTTTCATCAATTTCTTCCGTTGTTCCGTCAGGATTTGTTGTTTTGATCTTCCCGTTTTCCGGAACGGTGAAGTCTGCTTTCAGCGTCATTCCGAACTGATGATTGAAGTTGGCCTTCAGATTGGCACTGGTCTTCGTGCTGTCATAGTCATTGAACGGGAAGAATCCGATCGGTTTCTTATCCGTTTCATATACCGTAAAGTCTTTCGTATTCTGATCTTTCAGATACGCGTAATACCTCGAACTGTCATACTGCAGCTTATTGTCATTGCCGTCCACCTTATATAAGAGGTGTTCCAGTCCGAGATAATCCGTTCTGCTGTTGTTATGGGATGTATCGTTCGGATTGAACAGGTATTCAAGGCTTGCGGCACTGCTGCCTGAATCAACCTTTGTATTAAAGGACTGCCCGTCACCCGGATTTCCGTCAAACCCGTATGCCAATTCAGGATAACCGTTCTTCAGTTCACTTCTGACAATCCCCTGCAGCGCTGCGGGATAGAAGACAGAATGCCCGTTACCGTCCGTATCATACTGAGGATGATTGCCGCCGGTATAGTTATTGATGGTGTACGGTTCATCATATCCTTTATGTATTCCCGAAGCGGTAAACAGCAGATTACGCCAGTTCCCGCTGCCGTCAACGTTGATCCCCTGCTTGAAGTTTTTCGGATCGCTGTCCTGATAGAAGTTTTTGCTTGTATATGAAGTGCCTTCTGCGTAGGCATCGTCATATGCCTTGTAATCAAACATGTTAATCTCAAAGATGCCTTCGTCCGCAAATTCAAGATCTGCTTCATGTGATCCGGAAGGTGCGCGGAGGGGAGCCGCTCTTCTTCCTGCCTGTTTCATTGAAACCGCAAAGACAGAAAGATGATCCGTCTCAAACTCTGCTGTGCCGTCAGCTGAAACAGGTACTGTTTTCAGAAGTTTGAATTGCTCTTCCTTGGTCGGTGCATAATAGATGTTTACTTCCGGCAGATTCTCATCTTCCGTATTCTCAGCCAGTGCCTTGATGTCATTACTGCCGATGACAACCTTTACTGTTTCTCCCTCTGCCGGCTCAAACGCTGTGCCGTCCGGGAACTTAACGGTCAGATCTGCCGCTGTCAGAATACGCTGTCCGGGGATTCTGATCTCTGCCCTCTCCGCATTCAGTTCACCGTTTTCCGGCAGTATTCCCGAAATCTCTACAGAGATATCTTCATACGATGCTTCAAGTGTCTGATCCGATACGGCATCGCTTCCGAGCCAGATCAGTGTGATGCTTTCGGTTTCCTTGCCCTGAATGCCGTAGTATACCGTTACACTTCCCTCTGTACCGGGGAAAGGATTATCTGTCAGATATACAGAGACAAATTGCCGCACCAAAGGATCCGAAAAATCCGACTCACCTGACAGACCGGCACTCTCTTCTGCAGTGTCTTCTTCCGCAGTTTCTTCTTCACCAAAAGCTTCTTCAGTTTCGTTTTTCCCTTCTTCCTGAACGGGTTCTTCGGGAATCTCTTCCTCTTCTTTCTCCGGTTCGATTTCCCCGGAAATATCTTCTTCCGTCTCTTCCTTTATCTCTGCCGGGAGTTCTTCCGGTTCTGCCGTTGTTTCAGGTTCTTTTTCCTCTGCCGGGATTACTTCATCCTGATACGCAAAAAGCAGATCAAACTCTGCCCGTTCTCCGGCTTCCAATGTGAATGTATATTGATTGTTTCCTTCATCGTCTGTCTGATGATTCAGGACAATTGTTATATCTTCATTTGTTACAACGGTGATTTCTCCTTCTTCGTCCCGCTGCAGTGAAGCGGAAAGAACCGCATGGTATTCTTCCGTTTCAATACAGAATGTTTCCTGTTGTTCCCCTGCTTCTGCGCTGACATGAAGGACCTGGTCTTCTCTGTTCAGCGCATACTTTCTGTCGGCTGAAACACGGATGCCGGAATGGATTTCCTCTTCCGCGCGGGCACTGAAAAAGGTCGGTATGATCAATAATACCGAACAGATCACCTGTAATATCGTTTTGAAGATACGCTTCTTCTCTTTCACAGTCCCCCC
>CACXDM010000180.1 GCA_902766435.1 uncultured Erysipelotrichaceae bacterium
ATTCTCGGTCAGGAGACAGGTGAAAGCGGAAGATATAAGCTGAACTGGGCAAGTTATTATTTTGAGATTCTCAAGCTGGAATCCGATGAACCGGCAGCGGACGGGGAACTGGGCAGAATCATTGTTACTGACCTTTACAACAAGGCGTTCCCGATGATCCGTTATGATACAGGTGACGTTGCGGTTATGGAAAAGAAGGGTGAAGACGAACTTCCCGAATTCGTTGAACTGTTCGGCAGAAGAATGGATCTCATCTATGACACAAAGGGAGAAGTTGTATCACCGTTCCTGCTTTGCCGTACGATGCGTCTGTCTCAGGGAATCGAACAGTGGCAGTTCATCCAGGATGAGCCGAAGAAGTATACGCTGAAGATCACTGCGAATACGGAAGAAAAGCCGAATGTGGATAAGGAAGTCGCAAGCTTCCTTGATACACTGGGTCATGATGCTGAGTTCAATGTTGAGTATGTTGAGAATATTCCGGTCATGAATTCTCTGAAGAGAAAGCTGATTGTATCAAAGCTGAAGTAGAAAAAAGGATATGCCGTGATTGGTATATCCTTTTCTTAAGCTCTTTTGAGGTACTTCTTCGCAATGGACATCACGTATTCATAGCTTTCGAACTTCAGCAGATGTGATCCGAGAAGATAGAAGGCTGCGCCGCAGATGAACTGAATCATCAGAATTAAAGCGGAATGAAGCGGGAGGTACTGGAAGAAGTAGATGACAGCTCCCATGAGAAGGGAGAGTCCGATGGAAGGAAGAATATCCTTCAGCTGCTCAAGGTAACTGTAATTGAGCAGTTTTTTGTTCGGCCATGAATTGATGATCTGGCTTGCGACATTGGTTAAAAGCATGCTGTAGGCCATTGCTTCGACACTGATCCACATAGTGGATATCAGAAGTGTAAATCCGACGACTTTCTTCAGAATTTCGAGAATCAGGAAGAGATCGCTTCTTCCCATTGCCTTGATTGCATTCAGATTTGCCGTATGAATCGGATAGAACGCGAAGATGATACAGTAGATTCTCAGGAAGAATACACAGGGCAGCCATTTCTCCGTCAGAACCAGAATGACGAGGGGTCTTGCGCAGACGGCAAGACCGATCATTAACGGCCACATGATATAGGAACTGATACTGATGGCGCGCCGTGTCATTGCCTTGACGCGTTCCCGGTTATCCTGTTCCTTGGACATTGTCGGCAGTAATACACTGTCAATCGATGTATTGATATTTGAGACGATCAGACTGGGGAACTGCTGGCCTTTTGTGTAATATGCGAGATCAGCTTTGCTGTAGAGTTTGCCGATCACCAGAGACCTCAGATCTCTATATGTTGTATCGATCAGGCTGGAAAGCAGAAGCTTCCATCCGTAGGAGAACAGTATCTTCAGTCTCTCGAATGAGAAACAGAGTTTAGGCCGCCATTTGACGGTCAGCCACAGGATCAGTGTATCCACAAAGAGATTGAAGAGGTTCTGGGCAACCAATGCCCATACCCCGTATCCTCTTAATGCCATCCATATACCGATTACCGCAGCGCCGAGCGTTCCGCCCAGTGTGGCGAAGAAGAACCGCTTGAACAGCATGTTTCTGGATACGTATGCCTGCTGGACATTCTTGACACCGCTGATGACCAGTGTCAGTGAGAGCACCCGGATGACAGGAGTCAGTTCCGGTGATTTATAGAAATCCGCAATAAACGGGGCGGCCAGAAACATGATTCCATACAGCAGAAGACACACGGCGATATTGAAATAGAAAACAGTGGAGAAATCCAGGTCATCCGCGTCTTTCTTCTGTATCAGCGCGTTTCCCATGCCGCTGTCGACGAAGACCTGCATGATCGTGGTGAATACCGTTACCAGCGCCAGTGTTCCGTATACATCAGGATCCAGGATACGGGCAAGAACGACGGATACAATAAATGTAACACCCTGCGCTCCGACCCTTTCGAGGAACCGCCACAGAAAATTTGATACTACTTTATCTTTTTTATCCATTTTTCAATCCATTCATGATCCGTTCAGAATCACCATCATAGTTTACAACCACGGGAAAGAATGAGCAAATATTTAACGAAAAGTAAAATATCAATGGATTTTCAGCAGACTTCACGTATAATTGTTAAGGACTTTGGTTAAAGTCCTGTTTTGTGATGGAGGAAACATGCCGATTAACGTAACACGCTCCTCGATGCCCGGCTTTGACGAGTATTGTGAGGAGATCAGGGAATTGTGGGATTCACATTTTCTGACAAACATGGGTGTCAAGCATCAGCAGCTTGAAAAGGACCTTGAGAAATATCTTGATGTTGCCAATGTTGTGCTGTTTACCAACGGACATCTTGCATTGGAGAATGCGATTGCTTATTATGCATTCCCGGAAGGTTCCGAAGTCATCACAACGCCGTTTACATTTGTGTCAACGACACACGCCATTGTCCGCAACGGACTGAAGCCGGTATTCTGTGATGTGAATGAAAAAGACTTCACGATCGACGCGGATAAAATCGAGGAACTGATTACCGAAAAGACGGTCGCAATTGTTCCGGTACATGTATATGGAAATCTCTGTGATACAGACCGGATACAGGAGATTGCGGACAGACATGGCTTAAAGGTGATCTATGATGCGGCGCACGCATTCGGTGTAAAGAAAAACGGGGTCGGGGCGGCAAACTTCGGCGATATGTCGATGTTCAGCTTCCACGCTACCAAGGTATACAACACGATCGAAGGAGGCGCTGTCTGCTTTAAGGAAGACGGTCCCCGTGACGATCTGAACCATCTGAAGAATTTCGGTATCTCCGGTCTGGAAGAATGTGTCAGGATCGGCGGTAATGCCAAGATGAATGAGTTTCAGGCAGCGATGGGTATCTGCAATCTGCGCCATGTGGATGATGAGATTGCAAAGAGGAAACATGTCGCTGAGACGTATGACAGATGGCTTGGAAAGCTGGACGGCATACGGCTGAACCGTACTGCGGAAGGGATCACACCCAACTATGCGTATTATCCCGTGATATTTGATTCCTATAAATTATCGAGGGATGAGGTCTACCGGAAACTCAGGGAAAACGGAATTCTTTCCAGAAAGTATTTCTATCCCTTAACAAGTGATTTTGAATGTTACGGGAATTTTGAAAAGAATGATACGCCATGTGCGCGTTATCTTGCGGCACATGTACTGACACTGCCTATGTATGCGGATCTGAGTGATGAGGATATCAGCCGCATCTGTTCAATCATAGGCGAATAAACGGAGGTTTGAAAAATGTCTGCCAAGAAAAACAAAAGTAGTATTACATGGATTGAAGTCAGCTGGTTTGCCCTGGCAGTAGCAGCTGTTGTATTCTATTTCATCGCCAGCGGTTTTGTGGCATTCCCGGATAAATATAAGATGCCGCTTCTGATCGCGCTGATTGCTCTTGCGGCATGCATGGCTGTTCTGACATTCCTGAATAAGAAGGGAAAGACAGCGGCGGGAGTCGTCAATGTTCTTCTGTCTGCGGCTATGGTTGCCGGAAGTATCTTCATTCCCTCTCTTGAATCAAGAATGAAGAAGATCTTTACCGAACTGCCTGAATCAGAAGAAATGACAATCAATTTCTATGCGTTCACAACAGAGTATAAGGAAGCGCATCCCGAGATTATGAAGGCATCCAATGTCATGGTCACATCAAATAATATCGCGGATTACTCCAGCAGCACGTTCATCACCCAGTCTGCTACAGATACGGACAATCAGGAATTTGCGGTTACCACACTGCTGAATGAACTGGGCAGAGACAGCGTCATGCTGGCGGAAAAAGAAGATCTCGGCGCAGCGCTGGATGCATTCTATGCCGGTGAAGGTGAAGTTCTCGTCATGAATGAAGCCTATCTGCCGATGGTCACTGCAATTGACGGATTCGAAAACTTCAGTGAAGAAACAACAGTCGTATATTCCGTTAAGAAGGAAGTCAGCTCCACAGGCGTTCCCAGGACGGACAAGGACGTAACAAGAGAAGGCTTTACGGTACTGGTTGCCGGAAGTGATACAAGAAGCTCAAGACTTTCCCAGTACGGAAGAACTGACGTTGATATCCTGATGGCAGTGGATCCGGTTAACTACCAGATCCTGATCGTTTCCTTCCCGCGTGATTCCTATATTCCCAATCCCGCGCTGAATGACGGTTATGACAAACTGACGCATCTCGGCAATGACGGTATCGGTAATACCATGGTCGGTATTTCCAACTATGTCGGTGTTCCGGTTGATCACTATGTTCTGGTAAACTTCTCGACATTCAGAACGATTATTGACGCAATTGGCGGTATTGATATCTACAACCCTTACTACTTCACATCCGGACATGACGCAGGCTATGGTGAATTCCCGGAGGGTGATATTCATCTGGAAGGCGCTCAGGCTCTCTCCTATGCAAGAGAACGTCAGAATCTGCCGGATGGTGACTTCGGAAGAAATACCCATCAGGTCATCGTGCTGAAGGCAATCTTAAGCAAGCTGACAAGCCCGGAAATCCTGACGCACTATGATGATATTCTGAATGCCCTGGAAGGTCAGTTCCTGACTTCCGTGGATGCAGGTAAGATCTATGAACTTGCGGGAAATACGCTTGATCATGATAGCGGCTGGAAGATCGTTACCTATCATATGGGCGGTGAAGGCATGTATGCCGAAACAATTTCCATGCCAGGAAGAGATCTGTACTGTGTCAGACTGTTTGATTCTCAGATTGAATACATAAAGGAAGAGATCAATAAGGTCCTCATGGGCGAAAACATTGAGGAAGGCGAACTGCCTGACGCGGAAGATACCGTATATCTGCCGAACTGAGTCAACATACAAACAGGAGGAAGACATCTGTCTGAATCCTGTTTTTTGTTTGGCTTCTGCGGGATGTGGTAGTATTAACCCATGAGACGTTTTATGACTGTCCTGTTCAGTATGATTATGCTGTGGGGATGCGCGAAAAAGGAATACTGTACGGTTACTCTGCATTACCGCAGAGCGCACGCTGCTTTTGCCGGGAAAGCAGATGATCATGAGAAATGTGAAAATAACCTCTGTGAGTACAGTTTTCAGATTCCCACGGGACAGAAGCCGGAAGATGTGTATGGTGATCTTTCCATCGCATCGGAAAAGGGACTTCAGTTCGCCGGGTGGTTTACCGGGAAAAACGGAAAAGAGTATCTGACAGATGATCTTCCGGGGTACCCGGTTGAAAAGGATCTTGATCTGTATGCTTCGTTCAGTGAACCGGGTGAAGAGCACTGGTTCTACGGCGCTTCCGGATGGTGGTTCAGAAAAAAGAACGGATATGTCAAAGATGACTGGGTTTATCAGGACGGAGAGTTCTATCATTTCAATAAGGAAGGAAACATGGATACCGGCTGGTACTACGAGGACGGTCACTGGTATTTCCTGAAAGATGATGGTGTTATGGCACGCTGGTGGCTTCATCTGAATGAACGCTGGTATTACTTCGATCACAGCGGAAGCCTGCAGACAGGACGGGTGAATATAAATGGTCAGGAATACTGTTTCTATCCGAACGGTGTTATGGCCGGAGGGTGGTTCTATGAAGATTACCGGTGGTATTACTATGACGCTGAAGGACAGATGAAAACAGGTCTTTTTACAGACGGAGAGGATACCTTCTTCTTTGATGAAAACGGTGTGATGGTCACGAATGACTGGCGGAGTTCAGAAGGAACGTACCATTGGTTCGGACCGGAAGGGAAAATGGTGAGAAACAGCTGGGTTGGTGAATATTATCTGGATGAGAACGGAGAAAGAGCAGTAAACCGGTGGATCGGAAAGTATCATGTCGGACCTGACGGGAAATGGGATGATACAAGAACGTCAGAGAACGGTTCTTCTGTTGAAGTTAAATGAACAGTCTGCTACAATGCGGCTGATGAAAAAAAGTACAGTTAAGCTGACAGGCATTTTTGCGGCAGTTTGTATCTTTCTTGTGAGCGCGGGATTCAGACTGACGGACTTCAGCTTTGAGCAGCTGAAAAAATATGAACGGCCGTTCCAAGGGACGGCTTTTACTGCGTGCAGAATCAGCGGCAGTGATTATGGAATTGACAAGACATACGAAGACTACAAGCTGATTGACAATGAGTGGTCAGCTCAGTACAGGTACATAAAGAATCATATGACTGTTGATCCGAAGTCCGGTTTCCTCTTCGATGAGGACGGTTTTATCGCGGTGGCCATGGCCTACAACTTCGGTGAGATCGGCACCAGGTACTATATTCATCTGACATCCGGATCGATTATCCCGGTGATTGTCATTGACAAGAAGGCAAGGGTTGACGCAATCAACGGCTGTACCGGAAACAACAACGATGATGTGATTGAATTCGTCATTGATTCCGATATTGCGGAAAACTATAAGGATTTCCGTTCCACCAACGGATATGTTTCCTACGGCAACTTCAATAACCAGTCTTACTTCCGCGGCGGCATTACAAGCATTGAGAAAGTTCCTCCGTATTCGGAAACTTCTAAATACAACGGATGGTATACCGTTTATGGTAAAAAGGTCTTTTTCAAAAACGGCGCCAGAAGAATCGGCTGGGTGAAACAGGAAGACGGCTGGTATTATCTGGATGAAAACGGAGATGCCATGAAGGGCTGGCTCGCTGTTGACGGCAAGTGGTATTACCTGAACAGTACGGGAAAGATGCTTACGGGATGGCAGTCAATCTCCGGTAAATGGTATTATCTGAACTCTGCCGGTGTAATGCAGAAGGGCTGGATCAAGACGGGTTCCGGCTGGTGCCGTCTGGATTCCAAGGGAGTCATGCAGACGGGCTGGAAACAGATCTCCGGCAAATGGTATTATTTCTCGCCTGATTCTGGTGTAATGCTTACCGGCTGGCAGGCGATCTCCGGCGACTGGTATTATATGGATTCTTCCGGTGCGATGCTCACAGGCTGGCAAAAGATCGGCGGAAAGTGGTATTTCATGAACTCATCCGGAATCATGCTGACAGGCTGGAAGAGACTTTCCGGAAGCTGGTATTATCTGACTCCCGGATCCGGTGCGATGAAAACGGGGTGGCAGAATATCTCGGGTCAGTGGTATTACTTTGACGGCAGCGGTGCAATGCAGACAGGCTGGCTTCAGAGAGGAAGCGGCTGGTATTACCTGAATTCTGCCGGTGCTATGCGGACCGGATGGGTGAAATCCGGTGATTCGTGGTATTATATGGGCTCGGACGGTCTGATGCAGACCGGATGGGTCAGTGTCGGAGACAGTGAATACTATTTTGACAGCGAAGGAAAAATGCAGGCCGGATGGCTGAAAGACGGAGATCTCTGGTATTATCTCGATCCGGTTAACGGTGACCGTAAAACCGGGTGGCAGAAAGCTTCCGGCAGCTGGTATTACATGAACGAAGAAGGTGTGATGCAGACAGGCTGGCTGGTACTAAACGATCAGACGTATTATCTGTCAGATTCCGGTCAGATGATCAAAGGCTGGAAAAAGATTGACGGCAGCTGGTATTATTTCCGGGGTGACGGCAGTATGGCTGTAAACGAAACAGTTGATGGTTATGAACTGGACGAGACCGGAAAGATGAAAGAGTAAAGGAGAATGGGGGATATGAAACTGAAGAGGCTGGTATCATCAGGTTTGATCGGATTCATTCTTTTGGGGTATACACCTGTCCTGGCGGAGGAAACAGAAAGTCAGGAAACAACGGAGATCAGTTCCGAAAACCAGACGGAAACAGAAGCACAGGAAACGGAAACCGCTGAAGTGACGGAACAGACACCGGCGGAAGAGCCGAATGAACTGGAGACCGTGGACGAAAATACTGAAGTAACGGAAGAAACAGTTACGGAAGAAGTAATCATTACGGAAGAAACAGAAGAACCGGAAGAACTCATCGAACTGAGTGATGAGACTGAGGGAGAAGAAGCACTTCCGGAAAAGACACTGCCGGAAGAGTCTGCTGAGCTGATCGAAGAAGAAGTGAAGGCAGAGGAAGAAGTTCTTGCGGCGCCTGTCAATGTGTTTCTCGTATTGGAAAAGGCAAAGGCATTCAGCGGTTCGGAAGAGATCAGTGTAAAAGAGCTTGAAGCAGGAAAGCAGATTACGATAACTGCAGACAAGCCTGCATCAGGTTACCGGTTTACGGGCTGGAAGTTCGCTGACTCCAATGGTAAGGAAGTGAAAAAAGATTCCCTGAAGATCATTTCCGAGAAAGATCTCAGCATTACATTTGAAGTGCCTGAAACGCCGCTGAAGATCACAGCGCTTTATGAGGCTTCCGGCAAATGGAAGCACAATGACATGGGCTGGTGGTATGAGTGGAACGGCAGCTACCTGAAGAAGACCTGGAGACAGATCGACGGCAAGTGGTATTACTTTAAGGAAGACGGCTACCGGGCAACCTACTGGCTGAAGCAGTCCGGCAAGTGGTACTGGTTTGACAGCGCGGGTGTGATGGTGACCGGTTGGAGAAAGATCAGCGGCAAGTGGTATTTCTTCGATAAAGACGGTGTCATGAAGACAGGCTGGCTGAAGAATTCCGGCAAGTGGTACTGGCTGAACGACAGCGGGGCAATGGTTTACGGCTGGAAAGAGATCAGCAGCAAGTGGTATTGGTTTGACAGTACCGGCGCGATGGTTACCGGTTGGCAGAAGATCGGCGGCGTATGGTATTACATGCATAACTCCGGCGCAATGGCCAGAGGCTGGGAGAACCTGAACGGTAAGTGGTATTTTCTTGACAGAAGCAGCGGTGCAATGAAAACCGGCTGGCTGAAGGACGGCGACTCCTGGTATTGGTTAAGATCAGACGGTTCCATGTATACCGGCGGATGGAAAGCGCTCGGCGGTAAGTGGTACTGGTTTAAGAGCTCCGGCGCAATGGCAACCGGATGGCTGAAATACGGCGGCGCCTGGTATTATCTGGATGGCAGCGGCGCAATGGTCAGCGATCAGCTCCGGGCGATCGGAAACAAGGCTTACCACTTTGAAGCAAGCGGCGTAATGACTACCGGATGGAAGACATACGGGTCAATGAAGTTCCATTTTGATGAAACAAACGGATGGGTTACGGAAATGTATCACAACGGTGTTCCCTACTACAGTCAGCGTGACGGCAGATGGGGAGACGTTCAGTACGGCGCCTACAACCCGATCAAGAATACTGGATGCGCGCCTACATCCGG
>CACXDM010000181.1 GCA_902766435.1 uncultured Erysipelotrichaceae bacterium
CTTTCGGAACATATCGTAGTCAAACTGATAGAAGATCAGCGGCTTCTTCATGTAGAAGATATCAAAGCAGACACTTGAGTAATCCGTAATCATAAGCGCCGCCTTTTTCATCAGCTGCTGAATATCCCAGTCCTTGCTTGAGGCAATTTCCATCCACTCCGTACTTTCCGGAAAATACTGCATATACTTCTGCATATTGCGGTGCGGGAAGAAAACAAAGCGGACATGATATTTCTCTGCAATTTCCTTCAGCCTCGCATCCCGGATAAACTCCGTCCAGCGGATAAAGTAATTCGTCTTCGGGATATCGGTTGTCCCTTCATACTCTTTTAAACGATAGTCTTCGTCGGCGATCCATTCCCGCCAAGTAGGCATGATCAGGATCAGTTTGGGATCAGCTTCCACATGATGCAGACCGTCAAACCGGCACATTCCGGCATAGACGACATTCTCCTTTGGATAACCGAAGTTTTCCTGAATATATTCATACTCAGGATAGGAGCCGCATACAAAACGGTTCATCTTCGTCACATCATAATAAAGCCATTTGGCATTGTTAATCGTGATGCCGTGCTGCAGAAACAGTCTCTTATCTTTCAGCAGACCGTATACTTCCAGAAAATAGAAGATCGCCGCATTCGGATTGCCTGCCTTCTGGCTGCTGATCTTTTTCGAAGACGCAAGATACAGAATCCAGTGCTTCAGTGAACCGTATTCAACTGTCTTTCCCAATTTGCTGACCTTGTCATAATCAACCGAATCACTGCGGATGGCATAGACACATTCCTGTTCCGGAATATTCTCTCTGATATACCGGTAGATCCAGAAGCCGTTGTCCCTCGCCTCTTTTTCATCCTCACAGATAATCCAGAGATCTTTATGAAACATACGGTATACCATTGCCGGTATCGGAGCAGCGATCAATTTCCAGGCCTGAAGCAGATCATTGACTTTTACTCTTTTCAATTTCTCGATAAACTGACTCATAACTCTTCTCATTATAACAAAGAATGAAAAAGAAGACTGCCTTCATTAACAGTCTTCTTTACTGATTAATTGTTGTAAGGACTTCTCGGATCCGGATCCGTAGGATCCCATGCTGATCCGTTGGTAATCTTCGGAACTGCAGGCTTTCCGTAAGGTCCTGCATAATCCCAGTCATCATAAACCAGAACTTCCGTACCGATCGGACAGTTGTCATAGATCCACTTGATGTAGATAACCGGCATACGGATACATCCGTGAGAAGCCTGTCTGCCAAGCTTGTAGTACTCACCGACAGCCATGTTGCCGGGATCCTGTGAGAAGTATGCCTCAGAATGCATCATCTTTGTGCCTTGTGCGAAGAACTGAGAATACTGCAGCCAGCAGTCATCGTCCTTGTAGTAGTACCAGCGGTGCTTGGAGTTGATTGTACTCCATCCGAGCGGCGTAGGTGTTTCGTCCATACCGACGGAAACAGTTACTGCCCAGACAGGAATCGTATAATTGCCTTCATAGTCCTTGCCGTATACGGTCAGAACACAGCGCGCACGGTTGACTCTGATCTGGAAACCGTAGGAGAGATTATACAGATAATTCCAGTCAATCCATTCTCCATCCGGTGCAAACTTCTGCGACTTGCCGTTGATAGTCAGTGTCGTATTGCTTGCCATTGCGCCGTTGTCCTTGAGGTAGTACCAGCATCTTTCATCTTTCAGCCAGCCTGTCTTCATCATGCCGGACTTCGTAATATAATACCACTTACCGTTATCCTTCAGCCAACCTTCGCCGTGTGTTGCGCCGCTCTTTGTGAAGTAATACCATTTACCATCGACCTTCTTCCAGCCGACAGCCATCTTACCGGTATTGCGGTCAAGGAAATACCATTTGCCGTTCACCTTTTCCCAGCCTCTGGCCATAACACCGGAATCATGCATGAAATACCATGATCCGTCGATCTTATTCCATCCCTTTACCATTCTTCCGGTGGAGCGGTTCAGGAAGTACCAGTAATTGCCGACCTTCTCCCAGCCTTTCGCCATAACACCGGAATCATGCAGGTAATATGTATAGCCGCCATCTTTGACAAAACCTGTCTTCATCGCGCCGGTGGAACGATCAAGGAAATAATACTTTGTTCCTTCTTTGCGCCAGCCTTTTTCTGCTGCGCCGTTTGTCTTGAAGAAGTACCATTTGCCGGAAACTTTCTTCCAGCCGCCTTTGAATGCTTTTCCTTCATTGTCGAAGAAATACGTTCTGCCGTTAATGACCTGCAGTCCTACAGCAGCATCTCCTGCCGGACGGTTCAGATAATACAGATCGTTTCCGACTGTCTTGACGCCGACTTCCGCCTGTCCGTTCGGCTTGAAGTAGTAC
>CACXDM010000182.1 GCA_902766435.1 uncultured Erysipelotrichaceae bacterium
CACTGAGATCAGTGCTGCAGTTTTGGCAGTACATCTTCAAAGCGCCTTTTTTCTGTTCCTCATGCGGTCAGGGTCTGAACTGTAACAAAAGCGGGAGGAGGAACGGTTCTCCGGCGCCAATAACGCCCTGGCGGAAACACAGCTCAATGTCCTGATCTATCTCTCATGGATGAGACCGGTCATGAATATCATTCTGAATATTGCCATTGCGGGGATACTCATCATCGGGGCATGAAGAGTCCGTGCCGGCATGATGGCACCCGGAACAATCATGGCTGCGATCACGTATATCTCACAGATCCTGAACGGTCTGATGATGCTTGCGATGATCTTCCAGTCTGTATCCAGAGGCATCGCTTCCTCAAGAAGACTGAAGGAAGTTCTCGATACCGAGCCTGCCATTCAGGACGGCACAATGGAAGCACCCGAAGAAAAAGGCGCAGTCACATTTGAACATGTGTCCTTCTCCTATCCCGGAAACAAGACACCTGTTCTCAAAGATATCAACATTGATATACAGCCGGGAGAGTTTCTGGCAGTCATCGGTTCAACCGGATCAGGCAAAAGTTCCTTTGTTCAGCTGATTCCCCGCTTCTACGATGTTACGGAAGGCTGTGTCAGAGTCGACGGCATGGACGTGCGTGACTATAAGCTGGAAGATCTCCGTAAGAGAATCTCCTATGTTCTGCAGAAAAGCGAACTGTTTTCCACCACAATCAAAGACAATATCGCCATCGGTAATCCTTCTGCTTCCTTTGAGGAAATTCAGAAAGCCGCCGTATGCGCTCAGGCAGATGAATTCATCAATTCACAGAAGGACGGCTATGATACGGCTGTCGCTGAAGGAGGCATGAGTCTTTCCGGCGGACAGAGGCAGAGAATTGCCATTGCCCGCGCCCTGCTGAAAAAGTCATCCGTCATGATCTTTGATGATTCAACCAGCGCGCTTGACGTGAAAACGGAGAAAGCCTTCCGGGAAGCTTTACTGAAGGAATATCCGGATGTCACGAAAATCATCATTGCCCAGAGAATCTCCTCCGTCATGTATGCCGACAGAGTAGCCGTCATCAATGATTGTGAACTTGTGGCATGTGACACACATGACAATCTGATGAAGACATGTGAAATCTATCAGGATATCTGCAGTTCACAGATGAAAGGAGGCGAAGAAGATGAGTGAGAAGCAGTATAAGGCAAGAAGTGCCGAGATCGGTTTCGGCAGAAGGCCGAGAGGCGGTCCGGCAGAAAAGCCGAAGGACGCAAAAGATACACTGAAACGTCTTCTGCAGTACTTTACAAGAGAGAAGAAATACGTGTTTCTTCTGATCTTCATCGTCGTAGTCGGAACGGCTGCCTCCGTCGCTGCCCCGGGTTTTCAGAGCAGTGCAATCGATGCTATTTCGGCATCTGAATATGACTCATTATATCAATGGACCGCCTTTATGCTTGCCGGGTATATCCTCTACGGTATATGTACCCTTCTGCAGGGTTACCTGAGTGCCCATCTGAGCCAGAAAGTCATTAAGCGTCTGCGCGGTGATCTGTTCACAAAGATCGTTACCCTTCCCATTTCCTATATCGATTCCCATTCACACGGGGACCTGATGAGCAGAATGACCAATGACGCGGACAACATCTCCAATGTCATTGCCGAAAGCATGAGCTCCCTTGTGTCGGGCATTCTGACCTTAACGGGTACGGTATGTGTCATGTTATGGTATTCCGTGCCGCTTACCCTGCTTACATGTTCGACAATCCTGATCACGATCATCATTACCACCCTTCTCTCAAAGAAAGTCCGTGTATACTTCTCACGCAGACAGATTCTCCTCGGCAGACTGAACGGCATGATCGAGGAAATGGTCCGGGATACACATACGGTAACTGCCTACAGCATGCAGGAAAAAGCATCTGCCGACTTCTGTGTAACGGCAGACGATCTGACAAAGGCAGGCATCGCGGCGGAAATCGTATCCGGTTCAATGGGACCTCTTATGAGCATGTTAAACAATGTCTCATTTGTCATCGTTGCCGTATTCGGTGCCTGGTTTGCCCTGAAGGGTTATATCTCGATCGGTGTCATCTCCGCCTTCATCATCTACTCCAAACAATTCTCACGGCCGATTAATGAAATCGCCCAGCTCTACGGACAGATTCAGACTGCCCTTGCGGGCGCCGAACGGATTTTTGCCGTACTGGATGAAAAGAGTGAAGACAGAAGCGGTGAGATACTGCCGGAACATCTGAAAGGAGATATCGAATTCAGAAATGTCTGCTTCTCCTACACACCGGGTAAGGAAGTCATACGTAATTTCTCACTGAATGTTGAGGCGGGAAAAAAGATCGCCCTTGTCGGGGCAACCGGTTCCGGCAAGACAACGATCATCAATCTTCTCATGCGCTTCTATGAGATTGACAGTGGTGAAATCCTGCTGTGCGGAAAGAATATCCGGGATATTTCCATTGACAGTCTGCGGGATCATATCGGTATCGTTCTGCAGGATACCGTCCTGTTCCACGATACAGTCCGCAATAATCTGACATACGCAGAAAAAGATGTCAGTGATGAACAGCTGTATGAAGCCGCAAAGATCTCCAATGCGGATAAGGTAATCAGACATCTGCCTGACGGTTATGACACCGTACTCGCAGCTTCGGGATCGGATCTTTCACAGGGACAGCGTCAGCTGCTTGCCATCGGCAGAGCATTTGTCAGTGACCCGGATATCCTGATTCTGGACGAAGCGACTTCCTCCGTCGATACAAGAACGGAAAAGAATATTCAGGACGCAATGACGGAACTGATGAAAGGAAGAACTTCCCTCATCATCGCCCACCGTCTTTCAACGATCCGGGATGCCGATACGATCATTGTCATGGACAACGGTGAAATCAGCGAA
>CACXDM010000183.1 GCA_902766435.1 uncultured Erysipelotrichaceae bacterium
CTGATCAGCGGTCTGGAAACACCGACAAGCGGCAGGATCTTTTTCGGCGAAGATGATGTAACGGATCTTCCGCCAGAACACAGAGGAATCGGTCTGGTTTTCCAGAGCTATGCGCTATATCCGCATATGACAGTCAGACAGAATATTCTCTTTCCGCTTCAGAATCTTAAAGGGAAAGACAGACTGTCAAAAGAAGATATGAATGCAAAGGCTGATGAAGCTGCGAAGCTGGTACAGATTGACATGCTGATGGACAGAAAACCGGCTGAACTTTCCGGCGGTCAGCAGCAGCGTGTTGCTATTGCCCGTTCACTGGTCAAAATGCCGCGGGTTCTTCTTCTGGATGAACCGCTGTCCAATCTGGACGCAAGACTCCGTCTGCAGACACGTGAAGAGATCCGCCGTATTCAGAAGGAAACAGGAATTACAACGGTGTTTGTTACCCATGATCAGGAAGAGGCGATGAGTATTTCCGACATGATTGTTGTCATGAAGGACGGCATCATTCAGCAGATCGGAAAACCGCAGGATGTTTATGATTCACCTGTAAATCTGTTTGTTGCCAAGTTCCTCGGCACACCTGCCATCAATGTATTTGACGGAAAGATCGTCAATGGCAGACTTGTCATCAACAATGAGGAAGTGCTTGACGCACCCGGAATCGATGACCAGGATGTTGCGGTAGGAATCCGGCCTGAGGGATTTATCCCTGATGAAAACGGACCGATGTCACTGACACTGAGCAATGTGGAAGTCATGGGAAGAGATACAAGTGTTGTCTCTTTCAGTCCGGCTTCCCAGAATCCGACTGTCAGATCAATCATCAGTTCCTCCCGTGATATCGCATCGAAGGACGGAAAGGTTTTCTTCTCACTGAAGCCGGATAAGGTTCTGATCTTTAAGAAGGATACGGAAGAAAGACTTCTTCCGCAGGAGTGAAAGTCATGTACAGAAAAATAAAGCCCTGGCTGTATCTTCTGCCGGCCATGCTGTTTCTGGGATGCTTCCTCGTATATCCGCTGCTGGATGTAATGGTCTACTCGGTGGAGGAGGGATATAATTCCGCTTCCCAGACATATTTCGGTGTAGGTCCGTATAACTTCTCCTATGTCCTGCATGATCCGTATTTCATTCAGGCACTGAAGAATACGTTCCTGCTTGTTGTGATTACCGTACCGGTATCCACTTTGCTGGCACTGTTTATTTCACTCGGTCTGAATTCCATTCAGAAACTGAAGGATCTGTTTCAGACGGTTTACTTTCTGCCGTACGTAACGAATACGCTGGCAGTCGGTCTTGTCTTCATGATTCTGTTTAAGAAGACACCGTACAGTGACGGTCTGATCAATGTTCTGATTCAGACTTTCGGCGGAAAATCGGTTGACTTCATTGACGGTCCTTACTGGGCCAAGATGTTTGTTTTGTGTATCTATACGATCTGGATCGTTCTGCCGTTCAAGATTCTGATTCTGACAAGCGCTCTGGCCTCTGTCAATCAGGATTACTACAAGGCTGCCAAGATTGACGGCACTTCCCGTTTCAGAACGTTTATGCGGATCACACTTCCGATGATTTCACCAATGCTGTTCTATCTGATCATTACCGGTTTTATCGGCGCATTTAAAGCCTATAGTGATGCGGTTGCTCTGTTCGGTACGGATCTGAATGCGGCGGGAATGAATACGATCGTCGGATATGTATATGACATGCTTTACGGCAACGGCGGCGGCTATCCGTCATTTGCCTCAGCTGCAGCTTTGATCCTGTTTGCGATCGTCCTGACCATCACATGCATCAATCTCATGATCTCCGGGCGGGATGCCTGAGAGGAGGGACTATGTCTGTACAAAACAATGAACTGAATTACAGGGAAATCGAAAAGCGTACCAAACGGAACGAAAAGATCAGGCGTGTTCTGATTTACATCGGTCTTGTCATCTGGGCGCTGGTCGTATTATTCCCGTTCTACTGGATGGTCCTGACTTCTGTTAAGAGCTACAGTGCATACAACAGTGAATACATTCCGAAGTTTTTTACGCTGTCTCCCACTCTTCAGAATTTCATTGACGCATTTACACAGGTTTCCCTCGGCAGGTATTTCGTCAATACGCTGATCTTTGCGTCAATTACGACAGCGCTGATGGTCATCGTCATTGTTCTGTCCGCTTTTGCTTTTGCAAGACTGGAATTCAAGGGGAGAAATCTTCTGTTCTCGTTCTTCCTCTCACTGATGATGATCCCGAATGAACTTGTCATTATCACAAACTTTGTCACGATTACAAATCTCGGGCTGCGGAATACATTCACCGGTCTGATTCTGCCTTCTGTCACTTCGGTATTCTATATATACCTGCTGAAGGAGAATTTCGAACAGATACCGGATGAACTGTATAAGGCCGCCAAGATCGACGGAACATCCGATCTGAAGTATCTTCTCAAGGTCATGATTCCGATTTCCCAGCCGACAATTGTGACGATCATTATTCTGAAAGTCATCGAATGCTGGAATTCCTATGTCTGGCCGCGTCTGATTACGGATAAGGAAGCGTATTTCCTGGTATCCAACGGTATTCAGGCAATCAGGGAAAGCGGCTTCGGCCGTGAGAACATCCCGGCGATGATGGCTGCGGTTGTTGTGATTTCCGTACCGCTGATTATCCTGTTCCTGATTTTCCATAAGAAGATCATGGCAGGTGTATCAAGAGGAGGTACCAAAGGATGAGAACACTGAAAAAGGTATTTGCGGTGCTTGGTCTTTCTGTCTCACTCACCGCATGTCATGGTGCTGCGGGAATGAATCTCTTTGATATACCTGAGGAGTTTGATTCCTCCGCCAAATATGAAATTGTTTTCTGGGCCAAGAATGATACAAACAAGACGCAGACCAGAATCTATGAGAATGCGATCAGTTCCTTTGAAAAGCTTTATCCCAATATCAATGTGACGATGAAGCTCTATACGGATTACGGCAAGATCTACAATGATGTCATTACGAATATCGCAACAAACACGACACCGAATGTCTGTATTACTTATCCCGATCATATCGCAACTTATATGACCGGTGCCAATACGGTAATCCCGCTGGATAATCTTGCGGCTGATGAGAAATACGGGCTTGGCGGCAGTGAACTGCTGTTTGACGGTCCTTCCGAAGAAGAAGTCGTACCGCAGTTCCTGGAGGAATGCCGCATCAACGGGCAGCTGTTTGCTCTGCCGTACATGCGTTCAACCGAAGCGGTATATATCAACAAGGACTTCGTTGAAAAACTCGGTTATGAGGTGCCTGATATTCTGACATGGGACTTCATGTTTGAGGTGGCAGAAGCCGCAACGAAAAAAGACAGCTCAGGCAAATATGAAATCAACGGACAGAATGTCATGATTCCGATCATCTATAAGTCGACCGACAATATGATGATTCAGATGCTGAAGCAGAAGGGTGCCGGCTATTCCGATGAAAACGGTACTGTCGAAATCTTCAATGACACGACAAAAGAACTGCTTTACATGGTTGCGGAACATTCCGGATCCGGCGCGTTCTCCACGTTCAAGATTTCCAGTTATCCGGCGAATTTCCTCAATGCAGGTCAGTGTATTTTCGCAATTGACTCCACCGCAGGATCCACCTGGATGGGATCAGATGCGCCGCTTCTGGATATCAGTGCCGACAAGCTGGTTCAGTTTGAAACGGAAATCCGTCCGGTGCCGCAGTTTGACACGGAAAATCCCTATATGATCTCACAGGGACCTTCGGTCTGTATCTTCAATAAGGATAATCCTCAGGAAGTGCTTGCCTCATGGCTGTTTGCCCAGTATCTTCTGACGGATGAAGTGCAGATTGCATATTCGGAAACCGAAGGGTATCTCCCTGTAACAAGCAAGGCGCAGAATACACCTGAATATCAGGAATATCTTTCCCTTGAGGGAAGCGACAACGCCGATCATTACAAGATCAAGATTCAGGCTTCCAAGCTTCTGATGAAATATACGGAAAACACCTTTGTCACACCGGTATTCAACGGTTCCACTTCACTTCGTGATGCGGCCGGACAGATGATTGAAAACACCGTGAAATCCGTCAGAAGAAAAGAGACTGTGGATGATGCGTATATGGAACAGCTGTTCAGCGATGTCAGCTCACTGTATCATCTGGATCAGATTTCAGCTGCCGGCAGTGCCGGTGCGGCGAAGGATCTCGGTCCTCTGCCCAAGGAGTCCAGAGCGCTTCTGTATATCCTCGTCATCACATGGATTATTCTCGGTTCGGTCTATTTCTGGAAAAAGAAAAACAAAAGAAACAAAGCCGAATCATAGATTCCTGAACGCAGTTAAAGTATAATGACAATGTCTTAAATCATAAGGAGAAGGGAAATGAAA
>CACXDM010000184.1 GCA_902766435.1 uncultured Erysipelotrichaceae bacterium
CATGATCTCTGACAGGGGGATGCCGTTCACTTCGCTGAACTTGCGCAGTGCAAGGCCTTTATCCACATGCGGGTCAATGAATTCGATCGTGACATGGTTGAATCCTTCGAAGGTCTTGATCATATTCCATCTGTCGCTCTTCAGGGAAGCTGTCCTCTCAAGGAATTCCGGCATGGCCGCAGGCTTCAGATGCACTTCGATCTTGCCTGTATCGAATTCACTGACGAAATCCGTATCGCCGATCTCAACGACCGACTTGTTCCTCTGCTGGGAATCCCTCAGGAACTCATCCATATGCAGTGCCCTGATCTGGTCATAGCCGTTAACGTAAACGATCGCGTTCAGTTCCAGATCGGCGATCGTGCCGATGATCGTCCGGACATCTTCTTTCTTCAGCTGGTAATAATGCTCGACAACGCCTGTCTCCCTGTTATACAGATCACCGCCGTTCATTCCGATCGCAAAATCAAATTCAAAGCCAAGTCCCCACTTTTCAGCCATTGCGAGGATCCTGCGGTCCATCGGCCTGCCTGTTGCGACACCGAACAGTATACCCTGGCAGTGCAGTTCCTGCAGCATCTCCCGGGTCTTCGGCATCAGGTCGCCGCCTTTCAAAGCGAGCGTGCCGTCAATATCTGCGGCTATCACGGATAATTTATCTACAGGAACCTTTTCTGTGATGATCACGCAAAGAACAGTTACATTTCAAAGATGGTCAGATCTTTTCCGGACATCGTCAGTTCCGGTGAAAGCCTCTTTGAAAACGAGTATGCGAGACATTACATCATTTCCGGTTCCATCGCCATTGCCGAAAAATGGATCGACAGCGGCTGTCGGATGCCGGTCAGCCAGCTTGCCGAACTGCTCTACAGCCTCAACCACGGAAACACTTTCTATAACCCTCTATCTAGTTCATGGTCTTGAGAACTGACTGTTTCCGTGGCAAGCCCGTTCAGCTGCCCTGTGGTTTTGTTGTACATGTTAATACCCCCGAGGACTTATGCTGTCCTGGTTCAATTTCTACAACAACAATATTCTGATTTGACATTCTTCTCAACAATTCCCGTAAAATAAACATACTGTTTACAGACCGGCAAAACGTAATCTGCTGAATGAAAAACGCTTCTCAGCATGCCGGAAGCAGAATGCAGCCTTTCATTTCGGCAAAAAAGAAATCATCAGGCTTTTGTTTTTCTCAGCTGATATGGATATAATTCTTAATTGGATTCAAATCATTCATCAGGTGAGCAAACAAATGAAAACATCAACAGTGCTTAGTGCAGTCCGTATAGTCAAAGATTATGCAGAGCTTATGATTCAGGATAAACCGGTCCGTCCCTGGACACTCCTGAAATACAGTGCAGATGCTGCAATATGCCGTAAGCTCTACGGTTCAAATATCGCAGATTACTTTGAGCTTCACTTCTACGAAAAACCTCACAGGGAAAGAAAAACCTATTTCACTGCAAATCAGGCGCGAAGATTTATCAAAAAAATCAACGGCGCAGAGAACAACAGCAGATTCAACAACAAAATCAATATGTACCATGTTTTGGGACAATTCACAAAAAGATAGCAGCTGTTCTGTCCTGTGAATGATTATCATGAATTTGAAGACTTTCTTTCGCGTCACAGCAAAGTATTCTTTAAACCTGACAATACCTACTGCGGAAACGTAATCGAATTGTGGAACACTGATGATTCAGAAATCACGGAACTGTATGAAAAAGCGTCAAAGAGAACAGCGGTTCTTGATGAGCCGGTGATTCAGCATCCGGATCTGGCGCGGATTAATCCAGACTGTCTCAACACTGTAAGGATGTATACCCTGATGATTCAGGACACATGCCATTTCGTCGCACCCGGCTTCAGAATGGGAAGACGCGGTTCAATTGTTGACAATATTGAAAAAGGCGGACTCGCCGCCGGTGTGGATATCAGGACCGGTACAATTATCAGTCCTGCATATGATCTGAAAATGAATGAATATCCGGTACATCCCGATACCGGTGTTCAAATTACCGGATATTCAATTCCCAATTGGACAGAACTTCTCCGTTTTGCCAAAGAGTGTGCCAAAGCATGCCCCCGTCAGGTTTGCCGAATGGGATTTTGCGGTACGCGAAAACGACTGCGTACTGATTGAAGCGAATGCCAACGCAAGAAATACCGAAATGCAGATGGGTGTATTTCATGGCAGGAAAAAACAGTTTGAGGAACTGGAAAAACTGTATATGGACAGTATTTCCTGATTCTTGAGTATTTCAGTTAAAAAGAATACTCATCAGCCGATGACCGATCTCGTGAAGTCAGCAGCCGCTTTAAGATCCGAAGCGTCCGGTCTTCCTTTATGAATGCCTTTGAATTCCCCGCGGCAGTGGAATTCTCTTTCATCCATCGGGATTCCGGCTTTATCCGCCTCCGCCTTGACTTTTTTGTATGTTGAATTAAGCAGTGCCGCCGAGCCGAAGTTTACGATCTTTCCGACTTTAGCCGGATCCAGATTTCTGATAAAATCACGGACTTCCGGGTCAATGGTGAAGGCATAGTAGGAATTGCCGAGGAAAAGAATATCGACATATTCATCCACCGGTGTACTGATGGGAAGTGCTTCCACCCCTGCCGCTTCCGCTACTGCTTCAGCTAATCTTTTTGTGTTTCCGCCTTTGGTGTAATATCTGACTGCAGTCTTCATGTTTTTCACCTTTCTTCTGACCGTCAATATTTTAAACGGCTCAGATATATATGCAGATTCACTTTACCACAGAGCATTAAGCAGTACAGTATTCATGCTCTGAAGAAACCGTTAATCACAAAACAGAAGCGCCTGCCCATACGGTCAGACGCTTTGGTTTTAAGACTGATTCTTCAGTTACAGTATTATTTCTTTGCCTTGTTGAGAAGAATCTTGATTTCTCTCTTTGCGGCATAAGGAATGATTTCCTTCATCTTGTCTTCTGCCTTGATCATCTTCGAAGCACCGGGCAGATCACGTGAGAGATGAATTGCATCAAATTCACATCTTGTTGTACAGAGGCCGCATCCCACACATCTGTTCAGATCAACAACCGTTGCGCCGCAGCTGAGACAGCGTGATGCTTCCTGTTTAACCTGTTCTTCGGTAAACGGCATACGGTTATCATTGAACTTGTTGTCCTTTGTCGCAAGCTTTCGTCCCGGCACCTGTCTTCGGCTGGTGTCATAAGACGGGAAGACAATATCGTCCTTATCAAGTTCGATAAACTGTCTGAGATCACGTCCGATTGTCAGGGAGTTGCCCGGATGCACGAATCTGTTCAAAGAGTCACTTGCCATCTTTCCGGCCGCAATCGCATCAATCGCAAAACGCGGTCCGGTATAGACATCACCGCCGACAAAGATATCCTTTTCACCGGTCTGGAATGTAACCTGATCGGCTTTGGCTGTTCCGTTCCGGTTAAGTTCAACTGCGGTTCCGTCGAGGAGATGTCCCCATTCGACAGACTGACCGATGGACATCAGGATATGAGATGCATTGACAGTCATTGTCTCTTCTTCGTCATACTGCGGACTGAAGCGTCCTTCCGCATCCTTGACAGCAGTGCACTTCTTAAAGACGATGCCGGTAACCTTTCCGTCTTCCGTCAGGATTTCCTTAGGTCCCCATCCGTTATTGACAATGATGTTTTCTTCCTTTGCCTCAAGAACTTCATCATCTGCCGCAGGCATTTCATTCTCACCTTCCAGACAGACCATTGTCACTCTGCCGTCTGTCAGTCTGACTGCGGTTCTCGCAACGTCAACCGCGACATTGCCGCCGCCGACCACAACGACATCACCGCTCAGTGTTTCATCATGATTCAGATTGACTCTTCGCAGGAAATCAACACCTGTTTCAACACCCTGTGCATCTTCGCCCGGCACACCGGCAAGTCTGCCGCCCTGAGCGCCGATCGCAACATAGAATGCCTTATATCCTTCATGTCTGAGATCCTGAATCGTAACATCCTTACCGACTTCAACGCCGCACCTGAATTCAACGCCCATCTGTCTCAGGACATCGATTTCGGCATCGATGACATCTTTTTCCAGTCTGAAGGCAGGAATGCCGTATGTTAACATACCGCCCGGTTTATCTTCTTTTTCAAAGATGGTAACCGGATATCCGTTGGTGCGCAGATAGTAAGCGCAGCTCATTCCGGCCGGACCGGCACCGATAACTGCAATCTTGAATTCATCACCCCAGAAGCCGCCGTCACGGTCATGTTTTTCACAGAGCGGAACATATCTGTTCTCCTGCTTCAGCTCCTGGGCCGCAATGAACTTCTTGATTTCATCGATAGCGACAGGCTGATCGATCATGCCTCTGGTACATGCCTCTTCACAGCGTCGGTTACAGATGGCGCCGCATACTGCAGGGAACGGATTGTCCTGCTTGATCAGCTTCAGGGCATCCATGTATCTGCCCTCTTTTGCCATCTTCACATAACCCTGAACCGCAAGATGGGCCGGACACGCCGTCTTGCAGGGTGCTGTACCAGAGTCATAGCAGTTGACCTTGATATCTTCACGGTAGTTCGGATTCCAGTTGTCTTCCGTCCACTTCACCTCATCCGGCAGCTGTGTCAGAGGATATTTGACAGGACCGTCCTTCTTACACAGTTTCTGACCGAGTCTGGCTGCGCCTACAGGACATACTTCCACGCACTTGCCGCAGGCAACACACTTCTGTGGATCAACATGCGCCCGGTAAGCGGAACGTACGGAGTTCGGTGTATTGTACAGCTTGGCAAGACGGAGAGCATTGCAGGATGCCGGTGAGCAGTTGCAGATACCGACAATCTTTTCTTCACCGTCGATATTCGTTGTCTGATGGACATATCCGTGTCTTTCCGCTCTTTCCAGAGTCTCAATCACCTGTTCATAGGTACGGTACTGACCGACACCTCTTAATACCATGAATTCCGCAAGATCTCCGACACCGATACAGAAGTTTCCTTCGATGTCACCGCAGTTTTCACCGCGCCATGTCTGCTGGCGGCGGCAGGTACAGACACCGATGCTGTACTTGTCATACTTATTCAGCCAATGTGATATCTTTTCAATCGGCAGAGCAGTATTTTCATATTCGATTGCTTTTTCAACCGGGATGACATGCATACCGATGCCGGCACCGCCCTGCGGCACCATCGGTGTGATTCCCTCGAGCGGCAGCTGTGTCATCAGGTTGAAGAATGTTGCAAGCCTGGGATGCTGTTTGACCAGTTCTGTATTGATCATCATGAATTCCGCAGATCCCGGCACAAAGATCGGCACATTGTAGGCAAGATGTCTGTCTTCGTTTTCCCTGTTGCATTCCACAAGACCGATCCACATCAGATGCTGGACGACTTCCTGGGCGTGTTCGACAGTCATGTCATTCCGTTCTGCGATCTCTTCGATGTCAAGATTGCTTCTGGTCTTCTTAAACGACAGCATCAGCTTGACTTCTTCCTTGGTCAGAATTTCATCAAGCATCCAGTACTCCGGATCTTCATATGTCATCGTTCTCGTATATTTGACAAGATAACGGTCGGTGATCATATTCCCGAGTTTAAGAACCAGTTTCGCCTTTTCAGGATCTGCCGGAACATAATTCGGGTCAATCTCCATGTTGCGGCGGTCCCAGTCATTAATCATTCTGTTCTTCTGTTCATGCATCATATTATGTTTTCCTCACACACTTTCAGCACTCCCATCATATCACAAAAGTACATGTAAAAAGACACGCCATGGCAGTGAAATCAGCGCAGACAAAAACCCGCTGCAGCGGGATTCTCTTATTCACCTGTCAGTTTTACGACTGCCGGTGTAATCTGCAGAGCCGGAAAGATCTTCTCCGTCAGGTCTTTTGTTTTAAAGCGGATGGAGCTGGTGTTGACACACGGATGACAACCGAACATTTCCTCTTTGAAAACATCCTCATCAATCACAAGTCTGACTCTGTGATCCCTGTCATTGATTAAACCGAGAACAGAAGCGCTGCCGGGGTAGACATCCAGGAAGCGGATCATGTATTCTTCATCCGCAAAGGAGAGACGGCTTGAGTTAATCTGTTTTGACAGTTCCTTTGTCTTAAACGGCTTGTCTCCCGGCATAATCAGCAGATAGAAATCTGTCTTCTGTCTGTTGGAGAGAAAAAGATTCTTGCATATCCGGACATTCAGCACGCTGTCCACCACAGCGCATACTTCCATCGATGTGGCAGGCATATCGGGATGATCCGTACGTTCATACGCAATACCCAGGGAATCAAGAAATTCATAAGAACGGATTTCCCGTTCCTGTCTGCCTGTCATGTCTTCCGGTGATCCTTTGAAAAGTTCCATGACAAACATACTAACACAGAACCCGGATCAGGAAAAATCTCCATTCATTCCATGAGCGGACGTTTCGTATTAATTCAGAACAAAGCTGAAGAACCGTTCCATCTCTTCTTTTTCCGTAAATCTTGCCATGTATACGTATCTTCCCATGGACGGCCAGTCGATCGGCGGCATTTCCTCCTGCAGGACAATATCACTGCCGTATCTTTCCATGATTTCCTCATGGCTGTTTGTAAACGTGTGTCCGTCTTTTCTGGCAGCGTAGGCACAATAATACTTTTCATCATTTTCCGGCATGATTCTTCCGTCCTGCGTGACCATTTCAGCATAGATCTGAAAAACATCCGCTGACTGGGCGTAGTTCATCATGTCCGGATCATGTCCGCCGGCAGGACGCATATTGACTTCCATTACGGCAAAATCACCGGCTTTGCCGATACCGGCATAATCCTTTGTCAGTTTGATGAATTCAAAATGGACAAAACGGCGGTCCGCATGAAAGGCCTTTACGGTTTTCCGGCCAAGGGCACGAAGCTGCTCCGGCATTTCAGGACTTGTATAGAAATGAATGTTTTCATCATTTGCGACAGAATCAATGACCGGAGGATACGTGCACATGGATTCAGACAGCGGCTCACACTGTGAGTTGATCACAGCATCATAAGTGTATATATCCCCGCTCAGGAATTCCTCCATGACATACGGAACAGACGGCAGATCCCGGTAAAATTCACGCAGTTCCTCTTCCGTTTCGATTTTCACTGCCCCGTTGGAACCGACGCCTGTATCCGGCTTGACGATTACCGGATAACCGGTCTTCGAGACAAACTTCTCCGCTGATTCATAATCGGAAACGATATGCTGACGGGCAGTCGGTATTCCCGTTTTGATAAATATCTGCTTCATTCCGGATTTTCTGACAATTACATCAATTCCGTCCTGCCGGGTGCCGGAAGTGATATTGTAGTCCGTACGCAGACGGGCATCTGTACGGAGCCAGTATTCATTCATGGATTCCAGCCAGTCAATCCTTCCGTACTGATGGATGAAATAAGCGGCAGCACGGTGAACACTGTCATAATCTTCCAGTGAATCCACATAGTAATACTCTCTCAGAGAATTTTTCAGCTGATCATTCAGTTCATCGTAAGGTACATCCCCTATTACGAGAACAGTGACACCCATCCTGTTCAGCCGGTCACAGAATTGTGTGCAGGTAATGAGATATGGCGGTGAAATAAATACATAATTCATAATAATCCTGATTCTATGTACCTCTCATGTACTGTTCTGCCTTCTGTTACATTATTTCCTCAGCAGTCCCGCTATTTCAAGAAAAACACCGGAAATTTCAGATGTCAGAACCGGATTACTTACGTCACACTCTTATCTTGATCAGCCGAATTTTCATACATTCATGTGGTTTTTCCTCATGAAATTCCGGTATACAGCCACAGACAGCGAAACCGTCAGGATATCCGCCGACGACGCCGGAAATTCCCGCCAATGACGTACAGATATTGAATACCGGCAGAACGAGGGAAGCCCCTGCCGCCATCAGAGGGTTGTTGGTCCTTCCGACAAAAAAGTATCCGCTATGCTGTAGAGCAGTATAATCAGCTGTCCCAAAATCGTCGGCACAACCATTGTATGCACTGCATCCGGAACAGGCATCTTTTCGAATATCTCAATATTCCTATTTTCTGCTTCCGCCATATCTTTCTCCGCTGTTTATCGTATCATATCCCTTTTCTGACATACATATTCATGCCTGAGCAACGAGTTCTCTGCGTATGAAGACATAACGCATATCATGATCATGCATTTTCAGTGCGGAAGAACGTGGTTTTTCTCTCATTCTGTAGGATAATAACAGCAGAGGACAACCATCTCATGAAACGGAGGCACCTATGAAAGCAAACCAGGACATATACAGAACTTATATCAGAATTCTCGAACGTGAATTGATCAGCGCGATGGGATGCACGGAACCGATTGCCGTCGCATACTGTGCTGCGTATGCCCGCTCTGTACTTGGCGCAGTGCCGGAAAGAATTGTTGTTGAGGCAAGCGGAAATATCATTAAAAACGTTAAAAGCGTAATTGTTCCGAATACCGGCGGAAGAAAAGGAATTGCGGCAGCGGCCTGTATTGGAGTTCTCGCAGGTGATGAAAAATCTGCCCTTGAAGTCATTTCCCATGTCAGTCAGGATGCCATAGAACAGCTTGGAGACTATATGGAAAAGACTCCGGTTGACGTGAAGGCACTGAATTCGGAACACATTCTGGATCTCATCGTAACCGTCTTTGCCGGAGATGATCATGCAAGTGTCAGAATCGCCAATGAACATACGAATATAATCAGAGCCGAGCGCAATGGTGAGGTCTTGCTGAATAAGGATCCGGACATCAAAAAGGATGAAGAAGACATCCCCGATTATTCACTTCTTTCGGTAAAGGATATCTGCGATTTTGCACTGACATGTAATACGGAAGATGTCAAAGATGTTCTGGACAGACAGATCAGTCAGAACACGGCAATTGCGGATGAAGGACTCCGCGGGAATTACGGCGCAAATATCGGCAAGGTACTGCTGAAAACAAACAATGATCTCAGAACACGCGCAAAAGCCTATGCCGCAGCCGGTTCCGATGCCAGAATGAACGGCTGTGAGCTTCCGGTTGTCATCTGTTCCGGAAGCGGAAATCAGGGAATGACCGCCTCCCTTCCGGTAATCACATATGCCCGTGAACTGAAATGCAGCGAAGATAAGCTTTACAGGGCGCTTCTGATTTCCAATCTGATCACAATCCGTCTTAAGACCGGGATCGGCAGACTGTCCGCCTACTGCGGTGCGGTAAGTGCGGGAGCCGGTGCAGGTGCAGGCATCGCATACCTTCTCGGCGGAGGCACAAAGGAAATATCCCATACAATTGTCAATACCCTGGCCATTACATCGGGAATCGTATGTGACGGCGCCAAATCATCCTGTGCCGCCAAGATCGCAACTGCAGTTGATACCGGTATCTTCGGCTATGAGATGTACGAAAACGGTCAGCAGTTCTACGGCGGTGACGGTCTGGTGGTCAAAGGTGTGGAAAAGTCAATTGATCAGTTTGCGCGTCTTGCCAGGATCGGCATGCGGGATACTGACCGGGAAATCATTCTCATGATGACGGAAGAAGAATGCTGATCGGAAAATTCTCTTTGATCATACACATTTCCTTATATCAAAAGACCTGTTCCTTCATCGGAACGGGTCTTTAATAAACTGCTGGTAATCATATTGTCCGGAAGCAGATATCTTCCTCAGTTCTGTTCTTACGACTCGGGATTTCTGCCGAA
>CACXDM010000185.1 GCA_902766435.1 uncultured Erysipelotrichaceae bacterium
AAGTCCGTAAGGACACGGGCTTATGCCCATAAACAGAAAGGAGGCATCAGCTATGCATGATGTATTTGTGACAGCGAATGACGGCACGAAACTGATGCCGACTACTCGCTTCCGGGCGAGAAAACTTCTGCGTGCCGGAAAAGCTGTCATTCTGCAACATCAGCCATTTTCAATACGGCTGACTTATTCCAATAACCATGAGACACAGCCAGTAGAGCTGTGCGTGGATACCGGTTCTGAACATATCGGTATCTCCGTTAAGTCAGAAAAGCATGAGTACGTGCATGCACAGTATGACAATCTGCCTGACGAAAAACAGCGCCATGTCAGTCAGAAGATGTACAGGCGCACAAGAAGAAACCGTCTGCGTTACCGCAAGGCAAGATTCGATAATCGGAAGAAGCCTGAAGGCTGGTCAGCTCCGAGTATCAGACATAAGAAGGATAATCATATCCGTCTTATTGGCATGTACACAGAAGTCTGTCCTGTAACCCGCATTGTGCTGGAGGTCGGACAGTTCGACCCTGCAGCCATACAGGCAATGGAAGAGACTGGTGAAGTACTGCAGGGTACTGACTATCAGAAAGGCAAGAGGTATGGCCTCGCCAACCTGCGTGAAGCAGTATTTACAAGAGACAAATACACATGTCAGGTATGCGGAAGTTCTGTCAAAGACGGAGTAATACTTCACGCGCATCACATTATTTTCCGCTCAAATGGTGGAACTGACAGGATAAACAATCTGCTTACCGTATGTCATAAGTGTCACACACCAAGGAATCACAGACCTGGCGGAAAACTATACGGTTTGAAACCGTTAACCGGCACATATAAAGATGCAACATTCATGAACATAATACGGTGGTACATAGTCAACGATGTTAAAGAACGTTATCCATGTATTGAAGTGCGGCATACATACGGCTCCTATACCAAGGCATCCAGACGTGACTTGGGACAGCTGCCGAAGACACACGCAAACGATGCATATGCGATGGGAGAATTCCATCCGAAGCACCGACACCACGAAGAACACTGGAAGAAAGTTCGCCGTAACAACCGCTGTCTTGAGAGATTCTATGATGCAAAATACATAGATATCCGTGACGGCAAAAAGAAGTCAGGCTCTGAACTGAGCTGTGGAAGAACAAACCGGAGTATTCCAAGAAACAATCCGCAGAATGAGCGGATATTCCGCGGACAGAAGGTGTCGAAAGGACATATATCAGTCCGGAAGGGCAGACATTCTTTGCAGGCTGGAGAGACAGTGGTGTATAAGGGAAATACGTATCAGGTTAAAACAGCCAGATTCAGACAAAACAGGAAACTCGGCTGTTATGAAACTGTCGAGTTCAAACCGAAGAGTAAGGAATACAAGGTATCCGATGTGAAACCACTCCGTTATATCGGAGGAGGGGTACAAGTATAAAAGGAGGTGAATGGCGTTTCCTCACCAACCAAATGCTTTGCATTATGGATGGTGTACCCACGCCGCAATTCATGGAGGTTAACATAATGAATACAATTACAAAAACAGTACTGGCAGCTGCAGCCGCTCTCACATTTGCCGGATGCGCAAACAATACAGCCGCCAATACATCCGAAACAGATCCGATCGTCGGACAGTGGCAGCTCAGTACAGTCGAGAAGGTTGTCGAGGGTGAGGAACAGCAGTTCCTGAACCGTGAGGAAAACGCATCCTTCTTCGAAAACGAAGACAACTACTATGAATTCAAGAGTGACGGTACAGTCAGCTACTTCATCTATGAAGGCGGGGAAGCAGTCGAAGACAAGGGCACATGGAAAAAGACAGAACTCAGCTACAACTACACAAACGGTTCCGGCATGAGCGTGGACATTGCGTATAACGCTGAGGATGACACACTGACAAGAGTGCTTCTGCCGACATCTGATGCGGAAGACTTCGATATAATCATCTTCTCCTACGCACGTAAGAAATAATGATTCTGCAGGTCATATGACCTGTTTTTTTGTCTTTGGGCAGAAAAAAACTCCGGCAGTACCGGAGATTAACGCTCAAAGATGACGCCGCCCGCACTTGTCGGATGATCCATATATACAATTTCTTTGGCATCTGTCTTATATGTCAGCAGTCTGTGTATGATCATGATATCCCCTGCCGCCGCATCAGCCATGATAATACCCAGCAGAAGAAGATACGGATTTTTCGCAAATACACCGATCAGCATCGGAATAATCCCGAGGACAATCAGAGGCATGACCGTACCGGTGAGATGCTGCCATTTTCCCAGTGTGCAAAGATACGTACAGTAGGGTGTCATTGACGGCTTCAGGATACCGAACTGGATATCCTTAAAATGATTCGGTGTGAAAAGACTCCAGGTAATTCCGTGAATCAGTTCGTGTAAAACTGTCAGCACCAGAATTGTAATGAAAAACTCAAACACATTCGGACCGGCCGAGAATTCCAGTTTGTGATTAACGAGATAATACAGTCCGTATCCGATGACTGCGAGAGGAATAATCAGAAATAAACCGAACGTTTTTGCTTTTCCGATATCGACTGTCAGATCTTTACGGGTATACCCCTTCGCTGTCATTTCCCCGGAAATCTGTTCAAATCGTTCCAGACGTTTTTTCTCTTCTTCTGATAAATTTTTCTTTTCTTCCATCTTTTTTCTCCTGATTCATGGCAGATTATTCTGCCGCTTTGTTCTTTTCCAGATAAACGTTATAAACCGTACTTGTAATCAGATCCGTATATGCCTTGTATCCTTCCGGGGCAACATGGATTCCGTCTGGATAAAGGTATTCGGGATGTTCAGCCGCAACGGATACCCAGTCAATAATATGGATATTCGGATAATCTTTGGCAAATTCACTGAAGCCGGCATTCATATTCGGATCATCTCCTCCTACGGCATTGATCCAGAAGACTTCCCTGTCTCCAACGACATCCATCAAAGCCTGGCAAGTCCATACCGCAAAATCACCGTTTTCCGCAAGTGAAAGAATGACCGTATCTGCCAGTTTCCCCTCATCTTTGAGTGCCTTCAGGATCTCTGTTCCCGCCGTGAGATTTCTGGATATCTTACAATCAAAATACCCGTTGGGAAAGTATTCATACATTCGGTCAACGACATCCAGCAATATGGAGTCTCCTACCCCCACAACCGGCATTGTCTTCATCATCTGATCCGTCTTTTCCACCACGCTTTGGGATACCGTTTCTTCTGTCGTCTCTTCTTCGGCAGTTTCTTCCTCTGCCGGCGCTGTTGTCTCCTGCTGCGCTGATGCATCGTAATTCTGATTCTTCTCTTCAGTCAGCTTTTCGTTCTCGGCAAGCTTGTCTTCCAGTTCCTTCATCTCTTCCGCATGGTCATCCGTAACGGCATAGGTAAACATACCGCAGAAACAAACCGCTGCTGTTAATCCGGTGATGATTACCTGTGAAATATCCTTCATTGAAGGCATCCGGATATCATCTGCCTTTTTCAGAACATATGCCGAAACAAACGTCAGGATGAGAATCAAAGGAACTGTAATGAAACTGTTCAGTCCTGTCTTCTGTATCAGGAAGATGACCGGATACTGAACAAGATAGATCTCATATGTCATACCGGAAAGCTTTCCGAGAAGTACATCGGAAGGCCTTTTTCTTGAGGAGGCAGTCATACCGTAGCTGATCAGACACATACTGATTAACGTTGTCACAAGCATCCCCGCCGTCATCGGTATTCCTTCTGATCCGGTCAGAAGAAACATCACACAGAGAATCCCGAGATATACCGGAAACATGATGTCCCGGATTTCCCGCTTTATGATTACCATGGGAGCGCTCTTCTGATGCATAAAAGCAAGCAAGGCACCTGCCAGCAGTGAGAACAGACGGCAGAGTGTATCGTAATACGCACCCATCAGGAAACCCTGAGCAGCTCTTATACAGAAAAAGATGTAACTGGCAGTAATCCCTGCCCCCAGTATGGAAAGCGGCAGTATCCTGTTCTTTTCTCCGCCATTCTTCAAGGGAAGACAGATCCACGGCCAGACCAGATCAAACTGCATCAGAATCGCGATATACCAGAGATGGGTAAACGGAGATTCCACATGCCTTGTGAAATAGTCAAGATCGGCATTCAGCTGCCAGTAGTTGTTGTATCCGAGAAGAACGGAAGTCGTTTCCGGCTTCAGATTCACCCATGGAATATTCCGGAACAGAGATACAACCGCGATTGACGAAAATACCGTGATCACCAAAGGCAGATATATCCGCTTCAGCCGGTTCAGATAATACTCTTTGGCGGAAAATGTCTGCTTCCTGAGAAGCGAAGCCGTGGAAAGATATCCGCTCAAGACGAAAAACGTACAGACTGCCAGATAGCCTCCCTTAAGCAGACCGGTATGATAGAGCAGAACCGCGATACACGCAGTCACCCGGATATAATCAAACTTCTTGTAATACTTTTTCTTCATGTACAGCACCTGATGAAATAAACCCTATTTATCTTATCCGTTTTTATTCCGGCTGTTAATCATTCTTTAAAAATCCCGGGGAGAATCTCTCCTCAGGATTATCTTCCGCTCAGTTATTCCGCCAATGCCCCGTTTGCGGAGAATGTATACCAGGTTCCGTCAATCTGCTGTCTGCCGGTAACCATTGCGCCGGAAGTATTCAGGTAATACCATTTGCCGTTATCCTTCAGCCAGCCGGTATGCATCACGCCGCTGCTGCGGTTCAGGAAATACCATTTACCGTTTACCTTCTCCCAGCCCGAAGCCATTGCGCCGGAATCGTGCAGGTAATACCACTTGCCGTTGTCCTTCAGCCAGCCGGTATGCATGACGCCGCTGCTGCGGTCCAGGAAATACCATTTACCGTTTACCTTCTCCCAGCCTTTTGCCATTGCGCCGGATTCATGCAGGTAATACCATTTGCCGTTATCCTTCAGCCACCCGGTATGCATCGCACCGCTGCTGCGGTCCAGGAAATACCACTTCCCGTTTACCAATTCCCAGCCTTTTGCCATTACGCCGGATTCATGCAGATAATACCATTTGCCGTTATCCTTTACCCAGCCTGTCTGCATGACTCCATTAGAATCCATATAGTACCATTTGCCGTCGATGTTCTGCCATCCGGTCTGTTTTACATCTTCAATATAGTAATACCAGCTGCCGTTTTCCTTCTTCCAGCCGCTGTATTTACTGATTTCCTCATCAATCAGCTCAAAGGGATCGATCTCTTCACCGAGAAGCTCCAGCATGACATATGTACGCTTCCGCAGAGAGCCGTTGATCTCCTTTTCCGCCTCTCCGACATCCAGGACTTTGAATCTTGCCCCGCCGTCAAACAGGATCTCCTCTTCGCCGCCGTTGCCCTGCGCTCCCATGAAGCAGTCCATGCAGTATGTACCGAGAGAATTCATTGCCTCCTTTGAGGCCAGAATGAAGATCATCACACCATAGTCACCGGTAAATAAGGAAGATATGTCAAAGCTTGCGGATGTACTGATCATTGCCTTTTCCACATACTCCGAACCGATGGCATTGATCAGATCATCGGTTGTGAGCGGTGTACCGTGTTCCACTCCGGCGATTCTTTCGGCAAAACCATCGGTGATGCCGCTGTAGAGCAGAAGGTCATCTGTCATCTCTGCCCTGCTGAGCTCCGTTGTGACCCCATGATCGACCATCAGATACATTTCTTCAAACTCATGGCCCGAATGTCGGTAAGCGTTTGTCAGCCACTCCGGATCCTGATTGAGAACAGATGCCATCTGATGGTAATGCGCATCGCTTTTATACAGACCGGCATATGTGGCGGCCTGCGATCCTTTTCCCATCTGCATGATCGTCTTGTTGTCTTCAATGTATTTTTTACACCAATCCGTAAACTCGCCGGAAACATCCTTATAGCCGGCAAAGTCCTCCTCTTTGTAAAGACTTCTGTCTCCGGCCAGAGAAGTTACGTTATATGTACCGGGGAGCGGACTCTCCGATGTTGTTTCCTCTGTGTCTGATGTTGTTTCAGCACCGGCTTCCTCAGCCAGGGCCCATTTGGCAAAAGCATCCCCACCGAATGAGACACTTCCCGAATCCGGTGTAATTGCATTCCCGTCATAGTCGGTCACCATTCCGAGATCCGGCGCTATACCGCTTCTGGTAAACGCATGGTCACCGATTTCACGCAGTGAAGAAGGAAGATAAATCTGTTCAAGTCCGCATTCAAAGAACGCATACGGCGCAATCCGTGTCACTCCTTCGGGAACGTGGAATATTTTCTGTTCCGCTTCGTCTGTCTTTACATACTCATAGTCTTCATTAAGGTAAGTGGGAAGATAGACAAAAAGCGTCTTTCCGTCATTCGTGTATATACTGCCGTCGATCATTTTTAATTTTGCGTTTTCACTGTCTGACAAAGCAACTCCGTTTACACCTGAACCGTAGAATACCCCTTCCGTAAGATCAGCCGAGGCCGGTATGTTTACCTGGAATTCCATATCACTGAAGGAATAGTCACGATATTCATCCAATTCATTCTGCGCAAAGATACCGAAGCCGATGGATGCTTCATCATTCAGAATACCGGACAGACGTCTGATCCCGCTGCCTTCAAAAGCATAATCACCGATCTTTTCAATGGATATCTGCCCGCTGAGATATTCCAGTTCCCTGCAGTGGAAGAATGCTCTTTTTCCGATTGTTTTCACACTTGAAGGAAGTGTCAGTTCTCTCATGCTTGTGCAGCTGTCAAATGCGCGCTCGGGGATTTCTTCAATCTCATCACCGTCAAACGTGACATCTTCAAGATTACTGCAGAAGGCAAAGACGAATTTTCCCAGCGCCTGAAGATTGGCCGGCAGACTGATCTGCTTCAGTTCCGTACAGGCCATGAAAGCGCCTCTGCCGATCGAAGTAATTCCGTCATTCAGGTCCGCCAGACGAAGACTGCCGCATCCCGAGAACGCGCCGTCTCCGATGATCCGCAGGGAATCCGGCATATTGACTTTCTGCAGGAGATTGCAGCACTCAAAGCCATAGTCACCGATCTTTTCAATCCCTTCCGAAATGACTGCCATTCCCGGCCATGTATTTCCCCGGAAGCAGTTTTCACCGATTTCCTTCACCGCGCTGCCTCCCAGCGTACCGGGAACGACAAGCTTTTCATCCTGTCCCGTATAGCCGGTCAGCTTAATGCCGCCAAGATCCGATGCTTCATATGTATAGCCGTCAACGATCTTTACAGCCGAAGAAGCAGCGCCGTATACCTCTTTTCCGCCTTCCATCGTGTATGCTTTGACAGAATACGTATACGAAGCACCCGGTTCAATTTCCTTGTCTGTGAATATCACCACATCATCTTCCGGTCCTGCTTCCACCCGGGCAATTGCCTTGTCGTCACGATATACCTTGAAACCGTCGCAGTCGATCTCATCCCATGTCAGTTCTGCCATAGGGTGGCTTGTGACCTGAATCGTAAGACCGGTAACTTTTCCCGGTCCTGCCGCAGATACATAAACACACGGTATATTTGTCATGCACAGCAGCAAGGCAGTCACTGCCGCCGTCAGTCTTCTTATATATCCGATCATCTTATCCTGTTCTCCCGGTTCCCTGATGAACCTTTCTTTCAAATCATCGTTTTGTTTTCACTATCATAACAGACAGGGATTCATCTGTTTTCTTACTTCTTTCGTCTTTCACTCAAACTGTGAAGCGTACATCTTATAGTAGGCTCCCTTTGACTGCATCAGTTCCTCATGCGTACCCTGTTCCACTACATCACCATGGTCCACAACGAGGATATGATCGGCATTCTGAATCGTACTGAGACGGTGGGCAATGACAAAGCTTGTCTTATTCTTCATCAGAGAGCGGATTGCCTTCTGTACCTGCCGTTCCGTGGCGGTATCGACATTGGATGTAGCTTCATCCAGTATCAGCATATTCGTATTGTAAAGCATAGCCCTGGCAATCGTCAGCAGCTGTTTCTGTCCCTTGGAGATATTGCCTCCGTCCTCCGTAATGACCGTATTGTATCCGTGGGGAAGACGCATGATGTAGTTGTGAATCCGGGCAGCCTTTGCGGCTTCCACAACTTCTTCCATCACGGCATTTTCCTTGCCATAGGCAATATTGTCAAAGATTGTCCCCTGGAACAGCCATGTATCCTGCAGAACCATTGCGTAATTCCGCCGCAGGCTTTCCATTGTATATGTGTCATGGGGTTTACCATCAACCAGGATCATACCTGAATCCGGATCGTAGAACCGCATCAGCAGATTGATGATCGTAGTCTTGCCGGCACCGGTATGACCGACAATTGCGATTGTCTCTCCCGGATCAGCCTTCATATTCAGATCATGGAGAACGGTCTTTCCCGGAATATATCCGAAGCTGACATCTCTGGCTTCAACACTGCCTTCACATTTCTCCAGCACTTCGGCATTTTCAATGTCCGCCGCTTCCTCGGGATGATCAAGAAGCTGGAATACTCTTTCCGCTGCCGCAAGGGCACTGAAGATCTCATTGATGATGTTGGAGATCTCATTGATCGGTCCGGAGAATTTCCGGCTGTAGAGGACAAAGCTGGAGATCTGTCCGAGACTGACAATCTCCATCATATACAGTACCGCTCCGCCCATACCGATCGCAGCCAGACCGATATTGGAAATCATCCCGATGGTAGGTCCCATACGCATTCCCATCCCGTCCGCATCACGGTAGGCTTCGGCTGCGTTACGGTTGATTCCCGAAAACTTCTCCGATACTTCCGCTTCATGAGCGTATGCCAGTATCGTCTTCTGACCGGTAAACATCTCTTCCGCAAAGCCGTTCATCGTTCCGTAGGAAGCAGAGCGCTTCGCATACAGGGGTCTTGTGATCTTTCCCATTCTTCTTGTAAAGAGAATGGAAACAGGAATCGTAAACGCCATACAGAGCACAAGGGGAATGGAGATCGTACACATGATGATAAAGCTTCCCACAACCGTAACCATACTGGTCAGGATATGAATGACATCAGCAGAGAGGCTGGTGGAGACAACATCAATGTCGTAGGATACACGGCTGATGATATCTCCTGCCTGATTGCGGTCAAAATATCCGACCGGCATTTTCATCAGTTTGGCAAAGACATCCCGCCGCATATTCTCCGCCACATGGCGTCCGACTCTGGCCATACCGACGGAAATCAGGAAATTGAGAATATTGGAGCCGATATACAGAACAAACATGATCATGGCATAATACTTCACCTGTTCCATGTCGACTTTACCGACACCTTCCTTATAGCCTTCTTCCGCCACCGTGATGGCCTTTCCCGCATAACGGGGTCCCATCAGATTTCCGACATTGGCAAGAAAGGAGCATACAAGCAAAGTCAGAACAATCCATTTGTACTTCATCAGATAGCGGATAATACGGACCAGAGTACCTTTGGTATCCTTGGGCTTTTCCTTTTTTCCGCCTCTGTCACCACGTCCGGGCATACTTTACTTACCTCCTTTCACTGCCGCATCGCACCCATCTGTATTTCACAGATTTCACGGTACGGCTCACATTCCTTCATCAATGTCTCGTGATTCCCGAACCCGATGCATTTGCCGTTGTCGAGTACGAGAATGTTCGTCATATTCATTACACTGGAAACACGCTGGGCAATCATGATCAGCGTTGAATCGGGGTAGTTCTGACCGATTGCCTTGCGCATCGCGGCATCGGTTCTGTAATCAAGCGCACTTGAGCTGTCATCCAGAACCAGAATCTCCGGTTTACCGGCAAGGGCTCTTGCGACAAGGATTCTCTGTTTCTGCCCGCCTGACAGGTTGGCGCCTTTGATCGCCGCTTCATAATCCAGTCCTTCCGCAAGTGACTCAACAAACTCCGAAGCCATTGCGTCATCAACCGCCTGATCAATATCCTCCTCCTTCAGCTTTCTGCCGAAATCGATATTCTCCCGCAGCGTATCCTGAAAGATCATGTCATTCTGAAATACGGCGCCGAACTTTGTCCGCAGTTCCTGTTTTCCGTATGTTCTGATCTTTCTTCCGTCAATCCGGATCTCTCCGCTGTCCGCGTCATAGAAACGCATCATCAGATTGACAATTGTGGTCTTGCCGCAGCCGGTCGGCCCGATGATCCCGAGACTCTCCCCTTTCTTTACGGTAAAGCTGATGTCATCCAGAGCGTTCTCTCTTTCCTCACCGGCAAAATCTTCGGCATTTCCGGAACCTTCCCCATAGGCAAAGCTGACATGGTCAAAGCAGACAACCTCATCACTGACAACAGGTACTTCTCCCTGTTCCTCAACCGTGAAGACATCATCCTCTGTCTGAAGAACGGCATCGATTCTGTCCGCGCTTGCGCTTGCCTTGGAGAGAGTCATGAAGATTCTGTTCAGACCCATGACACCCATTGCGATCATATTGAAGTATGTTAAGAAAGCTAGAATGACTCCCGGCTTCATGAGTCCTTCATTTACCCGTGAAGCACCGATCAGTACAACCAGTGTCAGTCCGGCATTCAGGCACATCTGCATTAATGGAGAAGGAATTGCCATGACCGTTACGGCTTTGATATCCGCAGTCGTCATGTTTTTATTTGCCGTCTCAAAGCGCCGGATTTCATAGTCTTCCTTGCTTAACGCCTTGACAACACGGATACCGGTGATGTTCTCCCGCATAATACGGACAACCGCATCGAGCTTATCCTGTACTTCGGAATACAGCGGTATACCCCGTGAAGAGACAAACAGAATCACCAGAACAAGCACCGGCATAATACAGATCATGATCTTCGCCAGACCGAAATCCATGAATGACGCTACAACAATTCCTCCCACCAGCATGATCGGCGCTCTGACACAGAGTGTCTGAAACTGCTGAACAGCAGCCTGGACATTATAGCTGTCACTTGTCATACGTGAGATCAGAGAAGGAAGCGTAAATGAATCAAACTGACTTCCGGTAAGATTGATTGTCTTTTCAAACAGTGACTGTCTGATTTCATAACTGATGTGATGGGCATTGTTTATGGCAGTCGAATTTGCCTTTACATTGAAATATCGGCAGAGAACTGCCACCACAAACATCATCATGCCCCAGAAGATAACAAGCTTCAGATCATTCTGCGGCACAACATTATCAATGATGTGTTCAAGAATATACGGCAGCAGCAGTTCCGATAATGTGCCGATCAGCTTGATGAATACCGCAATGGCCAGGGCTGCCCTGTATTTTTTCAGATAGCGGAATATCAGTTTCATTGGCTGTCCGTCCTTTCTGTTTCATTCTCATCGTCTGCAGATACATGGCCGTTCAGTTTACCGAGTATGCGTCTGAGCTGTTCGCGTTCTACCGTACTCAGTGCGGAAAAAATCTTTTCATCTTTATGTTTCCGGATCTCCCGCTTCATCTTTCTGCCTTCTTCTGTAATTCTGACAATTACATTCCGGCGGTCATTTTCGTCCCGGGTCCTTTCGATCATCTTCTTTTCTTCCAGCTTCCCGCAGAGCTCACTCAGGCTTCCCGCCTGAATCCCAAGCATTTCCTGCAGTGTCTTCTGCGCCAATGGTCCTTCTTCATCGAGGATATTGAGAATTCTCTGCTGGGAATACCCGGATCTTCCGGAACGCTGCAGACACCGGACAGTATGAAAAAACAGCCACGCAAGAGAGCCGTCATCCTTCAGTCTGTATATTTTCTCATTTTCCATCTGTTTACTCCGAATCACAGAATTATCGTATCATTACATGTCTTTATTCTCAAGGTACCTAATCTTTATGGAAATTAATCTTTTTTCTGCCTTTTTCGGGGAACCGCGATTTAACTCTCTATATAATTATCGGAACGCATCCGAAACAGCTCATCTTGTACTGGTATTTGAACATAATTACAATAAATATATAAAGCTGTTTCGTCATGCTTCCTCAGAAACGGAGGAACATATGGAAACAGCGAAAG
>CACXDM010000186.1 GCA_902766435.1 uncultured Erysipelotrichaceae bacterium
GTATCCGATGATCAAAGAACAGCAGATACGATATCAAAACTGAAATCAAGATATATTTCAGTTTATAGATTTGTTCGGTATAACGAGTTTTATCATAATTAATTCAGCTTTACCATTGACATTCATAGTAACGTCTCCGGGCATTGCGAATGCATCTGCCTTCTGTCCCGGGTGAAGAAGTATTGAAGCTTGAAAAATCTGGGAATTATAACGATACCGAACGTCTCATCCAGAAGGACCGATGCCGCTGAAACGGAGGCTGATCCGCGTCATGAAAGAGACGGATCACCTTTCGGATAAATATGAACTGACCAAAAGAGGAACACTATGTCACGTAAAATCACATCGGAAGAAAGAGAGATCCTGCTGAAGAATCCTGAACTTGTCATGTTCAGCCCATACAGCGCTTTTAAAACACACCGGTTATCTTTGGGCAAAGCTCTTATGCTTCCTGCTGCTGTTATTGTGCTTGTTCTTTTATGGTGTTTGTTCTTTCCGGAATTCATTCATGATCATCCGACACTTTTTGCTTTGATCGGGTGCGGTGCACTGATGATTGCTGCCGGAGCTTTACCGGTTCTTTATATTACTGCAGATGACCGCGCGTTTAAAAAAGCGGAAGAAGAGCACTACGTGAAACAGCTGAAAATGCTTTTGCCGCAGGATGCGGTATACCGTACTGCCCGGATTCTCTGGGTGACGGAGGAGAAAGCCGAAGGAGGCTGGATCATGGACGGCAGAGAGGAAGTGTTCGGATACAGTTCGTATGTCAATTGTTTCCCGATTGAACCGGATATGGATCTTGCGGTGATAACCGGCGGCAGATTCTGTGCGTTTATTAAACGGAATGAAAAGACGGAATGCTTTTATAAGGAATCCGATCAATGATTAAAAGCAATGACAGGAGAAAAGATTCAATCAGGCCGGACACACGTATAGTGTATCGGAACATGTATCAGGATCGGTATATTCTGACAAATGATACCGGACCGGACATGGAATCGTACCGGATTATCCTGGCAGACAGAAGCGGCCGCATTTACGGGGAAAATATGTCTTTCAGTTTTATGCTGGATCATGATCCGCATGGCCTTGCGGAATATGAGCATACGGAAGGCTCCTTTAAAGAACTGAATCCCGCGTATTTTGAACGTAATACTGCTGTTGACGGTCTGATCGGTCAGGCTGTCGGTGATGCGTTCGGTGTTCCGGTTGAGTTTCTGAGCAGAAAGAAAGTCAGGGAAGTCAATCTTCAGGATATGGCAGGATGTGAAAGCGGCCTGAGCTTTGAATCTTACTGGAACAACACGATCCCGGCAGGGGCATGGAGTGATGATACATCCATGGCAGTCGCGGCGATGTCATCGGTTACGGCAAATAACGGAAAGATTGATTTTGACGATGTAATGAAGCAGTTTCTGAACTGGTGGGACAGGGGACAGTATACTTCCCTGGAATTTCCGTTCGGACTCGGCGGAACAGTCGATAAAGCTTTCCGGAGATACCGCAGCGGGGTCCCGGCACTGGAGTGCGGCGGAAGAGATTTCAAAGACAACGGAAACGGCGCGCTGATGAGAATATTTCCTTTTGCGGTGTACTGTATTCAGCACGAACTGACGGAAGAAGAAACCCTTGAAGTGATCCGTAAGGCAGGCAGTCTCACACATGGTCATGAAATCAGTACACTGGGATGCTTCATCTATACTTTGTTTCTTGACGAATGTATCAGACTGAGAAGTCCCGATACGGCATATTTCAATGTTGTCAAATTGAAAATGCCTTATTACCGGAGTCTGTTTTACAAAGAGACAATGGATGCATATGATATGCTCTTTAATAAGATCACAAGAACCGGTTTTGACCCGGATGCGATTCCGGAGACCGGTTATGTCGCCGACTGTCTGACGACAGCGGTATACTGTATTCTGAATACGGATAATTATGAGGATGCGGTAAAAACAGCTGTGGGATTCGGCTATGATACGGATACCAATGCGGCAGTAACGGGATCGATTGCCGGTGCTCTGTACGGTTTAAGCGGAATACCTGAGCGGTGGCTCAATGTTCTGGAGAAAAAGGATGAACTGGCTGAGTTTGCGGAGAGATTCTCAAAAGTCTGAAGAGATGAAAGTACCCCGTTTTTATGCCGGGGTACTGCATATATGCAGGATGGATTAATGATTCCCGGAAATTCAGTCCCGGGATGAAAGCCAGGCGCGATAATCATCAGCAGCAAAGCCGCAATAAACATCGGTCCGGGTATTTCACGGAAAATCAGAAGTGACAGGAAAACTCCGATAAACGGAGCAACGGCATAATAGGCGCTTGTCCGGGCGGCTCCGAGTATTCTCTGAGAATAGACATAATAATAAATACTCAGTCCGTATGCGACATAGCCAAGCAGAAGAACAACGGGAATTGTCCAAAGATGAAGGATTCTTTCACCGCAGATGAGACCGATGATCAGGGATCCCAATCCGGAGAATATTCCTTTGACGATAACAATCTGAAGAGAGTCCTTTGAAGAGAGTTTTCTCGTACAGTTGTTTTCGATTCCCTAGCATAGACATGTAAGAAGGACAAAGAGTGATCCGGTATTGAACCGGAAGCTTGAAATATCATCAACTGACAGGAGTATGCATGAAGCTGTAACAAATATGATTCCCAGCCAGAGCCTCGGCGATATTTTCTCGCCGAATACAAGAAGGGCTATAACAGCAGTTGACGCAATATCAAAGTTATTCAGCAGTGAAGCATTTGCGGCCGTTGTCATTGTAAGACCGAACAGCAGACAGACAGGCGCGGCTATATCCAGGATGATCATTGCCAATGTATAGGGAAGCTCTTTTCCGGTTAAGCGTGATTCTCTTCCTTCGTTTCCTGTTTTGTTTCGGAGCAGAGCAGTGACTTCCATGCCGAGTCCGGCTCCGATATACAGAATGCCTGCCATCAGTGTGGACGGCATATAATCCAGCAGTAATTTTGAAAACGGCGAATTCAGCGCATAAAGCGCTGCAGCGAGCACTGCCAGAAATATGCCGTGTTTCATATCTGATTTCAATCTCCCACCTCCTGACAAAACGTTTATGAATGACAGTATGTCTGATAAAATCATAAGAAAGTCAGAGAATGTTAGCCATGAACAGATCGTACCGCATATTCGTTACTGAACAAAAACGGAAATATATTCAGCAGCGGAATCATGAAGAATGTCATCAGAAATGCATACATGGCGCATCAGGCCGCCGGAGTCATGACAGAGAGGAGTTTTCCGATGCTTGTGCTGAAAAGAATGTCAGTCAATGATAAAGAAGGAATTAAGGAACTTTTCGCAGATGTTTTTACGAAAGAACCATGGAACGATGACTGGTCAGACAAAGATCAGCTGGACCTGTATATCACTGATCTGACCGGACAGAGTATTTCGCTGACGTATGGTTTATATGACGGCGATGAGCTGATCGGAATATCCATGGGATATATAAAGCATTGGTATTCCGGGACAGAGTATTTCATCAATGAATACTGCATCAGAACAGACAGACAGGGTTCCGGAGCAGGGACATTTTTCCTTTCCGGGATTGAGAAAGACGTAAAGAGATCAGGAATCAAACAGATCTTTCTTCTGACTGAAACAGACAGTCCTGCCTGCGCATTCTATAAGAAAAACGGATTTTCCGGGATACCGGAAATCACTGCATTCACGAAAGAACTGCCGGATGTTTGAAGTATCACCTTTGAGTGACCACTGCAAATCATTCATGATAATCAGAATAACAGGTGAAAAATATGAGTATAAATACAGACAGATATTTTGAAGAAAACGGGGCGGTCAAACCGGAAGCACTGAAGGAAAATCCATGGCTTGTTTATCTGCTTGCTGCAGATACTCCTTACTGGAATGTTGAGAGAATCGGCAGAATGGCTGATAAGGAAAAGAATGCTGCGTTGTTATATGTGATACGTACACTGGACATTCTCGACGGGATCGCAGAACGGTATTCACTCAGTGATGAAGACTATGAACTGATCAGAAAGGTTCTCTCCTGGTCAGAGACAGCCAAGGCGGGATCGGAGGATGACCGACGAAGATGGCTTCACCGGGGTTATCCGCTGGATATTCACAACGAAGCTTCAGCCATGATCTATGCCGACCATTTCTGTGTCAGAAATCCTCAGACTGATCCGGTATATCTACTGATCAGACTGCATGGTCTTCCCGGACAGTACGTCAGAGGGGAATGCCGGATGAACAGCAGTATGCCCCTTCATGCGGTCGCTTCAGTAATGGGACAGGAGAGGTTTATGACAGTATTCATGGTGCTGAATGAGTGTATTATCCGGGCGGTTGATGATAAAGTCTGGGAAAGAGTTTCAGGGAAGATCAGAGAGTTCGGAGAATGCATTGTTCATAACAGACTGACTGTTATGGATCCTGAAGAAAGACTTAGGGCACTGCTGCCGGAATCTGGAAATCCGGATCAGGAAGTGACGGAATTCTTTTCGGCAGATGTTTTCCCGTATTATGATCTCTGGTATTTTCAGTCCGCGCTGGAACCGTTCGGCTTTGAAAATGCATTTCATCTCTGCAGAAAAGCGGCTGAATATATCGAAGAGACGGAAAACGGAGACAGAAGAATCCGTCATCTGAACTTCAAGCCTCTGGCAGATACCATGTATTACGATTATGACGGCAGAAAACATGTCAACATATACAAACAGAGAATTATCGAACGGTGGCTTTCTGATCCTGAAGAGTACTCCCAGCATGTTTCTTTCGCGTTTGAGAAAAACAGTGTATCTCTTTTGATTGGAGTCAGATTTACACCGGCCTGTGAAAAACTGATTGAATTCTGTGTTGAAGCCGAACGGTCAGGACTGCTTTCTTATGAGAAGAGCATTACAATGCTTTATGATATTTTCGGTTTCCGCCGTGATGGTTTCGACCGGATGAATAATGAAGACAAGTATCTGGACACCATGAATCAGGCACAGACGAGTACAAAGCTTTCCATTCTCGGCTATGTGACGGGAAACAGAGTGATTGATGTCGGATCAGGCGGAGGTATACTGCTGGATGAACTGGAAAAACAGTATCCGGAAAAGACAATCATCGGAACGGATATCTCACAGAATGTCATTGAGACACTGGAAAGGAAAAAGCAGATCAGCGGCAGTCACTGGACTGCATTGAGACATAACTTCGTTGAGGGACCGATGGATGAAAAGGCAGATTCCATTATCTTTTCTTCCATCATTCATGAAATCTATTCCTATACGGATATCGGAAACGGGAAGTTTGACAGAAAGACAATTGAACTGGCATTGATGAATGCGGTAAATACACTGAGTCCGGGCGGACGCATTATCATCAGGGACGGAATAAAAACACCCGGAAGCGGAAGGATGAAGATCCGTTTTAAGACACCTGAGGGATTCCGGTTCTTCCGGCAGTTTCTGCGCGATTTTCATGGCATGGACAATCTGAGTGATCAGGAAAAATGTTCGTCGGAGAACCCGGAACAGCTGTCTGTCATTACGGATATCAACTACGGCAGGGAATTTCTTTATACATATACCTGGGGTGTTCAGTCATTCCCGCATGAGGTACAGGAATGTTTCGGCTATTATCTGATCGACGATTTCATTTCCTTTTTCGGCAGATGCGGAATGAAGATCATCCGGGCAGATTCGTTTCTTGAAGAGGGATACAAGATCCATCTTGATCCTCTTGTCGAGATCTTCCGGGTTGATCATGATACAGATCAGCCCATGGAATTTCCCGATTCAAACTGTATCGTTGTGGCTGAAAAAGAATAATGAACCGAATGAGAGAAGAATATGAGAATTGCAGTGATTCAGGCATCGTCACAGTCCGCTAAAAACAGCATGATATATGAAACCGTAAGGAAATACGCATGTGATTCTACGGTATTGAATTTCGGCTGCCGGCAGGATGAAGAATACAGTTACAGCTATGTGGAGATATCTCTGTTGGTAGGAATGCTTCTTTACAGCAATGCGGTTGATTTTGTCGTCACGGGCTGCTCATCCGGACAGGGGATGATGCTGGCATGCAACAGTATGCCCGGGGTTCTCTGCGGATATGTTCCGACTCCCTTAGACGCGTATCTGTTCTGTCAGATCAACAACGGTAATGCCGTATCACTTCCCCTTGGAGAAGGCTATACCTGGCAGGGGTATGATAACTTTGAGAATACGGTTAAAGAAATCTTTTCAGAACCTTTCGGTCAGGGATATCCGAAAAGTGAAGCTGTGCGGAAAAGGAAAGACACGGAACTTCTGAAGCAGATCAGGAAGAATTCTCAGATCGGTTTTACGGAACTCATGGATAAAACCGACCGGCAGCTGATCAGGAAAATACTGCGGAAAACCGATGTAATCGATTATGTGCGTGAAAACGGCAGTAAAGAGATAAGAGAATGGCTCAGCCGGCAGCAGTGATGACATCAGCGAACAGGAGAATCAGCGATGGAACATGAAGTACTGAAATATGATCTTTCTGTCTGCAAGCTTAAGAATGAATTGGATGCAGATCTGAATGATGAATTCTACTTTTTCGGCAAAACCGGTGAAGAGATTTCGCTTGTCTGCCGTACGGAAAAAATACCTGCCGATACGCTTGAGTGTGAAGAAGGCTGGAAAGCATTCCGTATAAAAGGAGTTCTGGATTTCTCACTGATCGGAATCCTATCACGGATTTCCGGTATTCTGGCAGAAAACAATATTGGGATCTTTGTTGTCTCAACATTCAATACAGATTACATTCTGGTGAAGGAAGAGAATCTTTCACGTGCTGTACGGGTACTTTCCGAAGCAGGATATACGGTTGTATGAACGAGAGGATGATCGGAGGAAATGATGGAGCTGTGGGATGCGTATGACAGAAATTTCAATCAGATTAAAGACATGACACTGGTCCGCGGAGAAACAATTCCGGAGGATGTATTTCATCTGGTCTGTGATGTGATTGTCAGGCATACGGATGGAGATTATCTTCTGATGCAGAGGGATGAAAGAAAACATTTCGGCGGCATGTGGGAAGCGACAGCCGGCGGTTCCACCCTTAAGGGAGAAGATCCGTTAAGCTGCGCAAAACGGGAACTGTATGAAGAAACGGGAATCAGAACTTCACAGCTGCAGGAAAAAGGCAGAGTGATCAGTGAAAAATACCATACGCTTTATGTGGAATATCTTTGTGTCACCGATTGTGATAAAAACAGTATTGTCCTTCAGGAAGGGGAAACATCCGCATTCAGATGGGTCACTGCAGGTGAGCTTGCATCAATGAAAAAAGAGGAACTGGTAACTGAGAGGATGCAGAAGTTTGTGGACGGACTGTGTGATGATGAAAGCATTCAGACATATCATTAAATCTGAGGAAGAACGCGGTGTGTTTTTCTCAGTCAGTCTCTTATATACTATAAGCAGAGATATATCAGGTATTCAGACGATGATTCCAATATCCGAATGATGTCTGAATTGTCAGGAGGAAAACAAAATGAATTTACAGAATTTCAAATGGACAAGAGAGCCGGCAGATTGTCAGATCAAAGACGGAAGGGTTTCCGTTACAACGCTTCCGCACACGGATCTCTGGCAGAGAACTTACTATCATTTCCGGAATGACAACGCGCCGGTATTCCAGATGGAAACCGATGAACGCTATTTCAGTTTTATTGTCAGAACTTCTTTTGAAGAAAGTCATCACAGATTTGATCAGTGCGGCATCGTCATGTATCTTGACAGCGACAACTGGCTTAAAGGTTCTGTCGAATATGAGAATGAACGCTTTCAGCATCTGGGAAGTGTTGTGACAAATCACGGTTATTCCGACTGGGCGACGACTGAGATTGACGCCTCGGTTAAATCAATGTGGTACCGTCTCAGCCGGCGTGAAGATGATTACTGTATTGAGTGCTCGGAAGACGGAGAATACTGGAAACAGATGAGAATCTGTCATATGGCTGAAGGAGGCGGAAAGATCCGTTTCGGCATCTATGCCTGCTCGCCGGAGGATTCTTCGTTTACTGCCGTATTTACGGATATGGCACTTACGGAATGCGCATGGAAAGCGCATGACGGCCAGCAGCCTGACTGAGTATCTGAATAAAGTGTTCCATGCATTTTGTTAACGCGAAATCTCTGGTGACATCAACCCGCAGCATGAATTTATACCGCGGCTGTACCCATGGCTGTATATATTGTGATTCAAGAAGTGATTGTTATCGCTTCGCACATGATTATGAAGATATTGAAGTGAAACAGAACGCACCGGAACTGCTTGAACGTATACTTCGTTCTTCTCGGAAAAAGTATATGATCAGCACCGGGTCAATGTGTGATCCGTATCAGCCGTGTGAAAAGGAACTCAAACTGACGAGAAGATGTCTGGAACTGATTCTGCAGTATGGTTTCGGCGCATCGGTCATTACAAAATCCGATCTGATTCTGCGGGATTTGGATCTGTTTGAGGAAATCTCATCGAAGTCAAAAGCTGTTGTTCAGATGACGATAACTGCGGCTGACGAAGAACTGAGCAGAAAGATTGAACCCAATGTATGCACGTCAAAGAGGCGTTATGGAGTACTGAAGGAATTTCAGAAATACGGTGTTCCGGCTGTTGTATGGCTGTCTCCGGTTCTGCCGATGATCACCGATACGGAAGAAAACATCCGGCAGATTCTGGAATGGTGCTTTGACGCCGGGGTAAAGGGAATCATAATGTACGGCGCAGCGATGACACTGCGCAGCGGCTGCCGGGAATACTATTACAATGAACTGGACCGGATGTTTCCCGGACTTTCAGGGAAATACGAGCGGATGTACGGAGACAGTTATCTTGTCGTCAGTACCCGCCATGAAAAGCTCATGAAGATATTTCACGAAGAATGTGAAAAACATGGTGTTCTCCATACGCCGGAAGATTGTTTCCGTTTTATCAATGAGATGCCGGAAAGATACAGACAGCTGAATCTGTTTGATGACTGATCATAGAGGCTGAACAGGCAGATTTATTTCGGAACAGATGAAAGAGGTCAGTAAATATGATTGTTGAAAACGCCGGATATCAGGACGCTGATGAACTGACATGCATGCGTCTTGCCTACCTGAAGGAAGATTACGGAACACTGCAGAAAAAGGATGAGGAAACCATCAGGGAGCTTCTGCCCGGATACTTCCGGAAACATCTGAATCAGGACCTGTTTGGCTATGTTGTCAGGGATAACGAAGAGATTGTTTCCTGCGCGCTTCTTCTGGTGACCCAAAAGCCGATGAGTCCGGCTTTTATCAACGGGAAAACGGGAACTGTACTGAATGTTTATACAAAACCGGAACATCGTCATAAAGGATATGCAAAGGCAGTCATGGAATATCTTATGTCTGAAGCTTCAAAGATGAATCTCTCCGTTGTCGAACTGAAGGCAACGGATGCCGGATATCCCTTATACAAAGCCATCGGTTTTGAAGATGACCGGTCGGGCTATCATCTGATGAAGTGGAAAAACAACTGAGGAGGAGACGGATCATGTTCAATTTTCTGAAAAAGAACATCAGATCTTCCGATAAAGGGAAAGACATGCTTGATGATGTCAGTTATATCAGGGAGATCCGTCATATCCCCGGTACATGGCACCAGTATGATATTCTGCTGGCAGCACGCGGATACGGATGGGAAACGATGACTGACTGGGCAGCCTATATGGAAGCCGCGGATCTTGATCAGATCTCAACGGTTACCGTCGGGGAAACAGCGCATTCACGGGAAGAGGAACTGATTGATCAGTACCGTAATTCTTCCGGGACACTGAAGGAATTCAGCGCGCTGAAAACAGAAAGAGGAATGCTGGCAATAGGCGGTATCAGCCGTATTCTGGGTGTGCCGGTAAAAGTCATATGGTTTAATCAGACAAGGGTTCTGCGTCTGTTTACTCCTGAAGGTGATGAACAGCTGATGAAAAGATACACAGAGACAATGATCCGCAGAATGTTCGGTACGCCTGATGAGATGAAAGAGGCAAAACCCGTTCCGGATAATGAATAAACAATGCATGCTTTCCTTGGGACCGGGTTTCATTCCCGGTTCTGTTTTTCGGTAAACAGGAATCATGCTGTACAATAAGCATACCGGCAGTCATCATTCTGCCGGATACAAAACAGCAATTCAGACAAAGAGAGGCTTCTTATGAATGAAACAGACAATCAGGAAATACTGCTGCGCTTTATGGTGACAAGTGATACACACGGCAAATTCGGAACATGGAATTATGCGGCTGACTGTGAAGAGAGGTCCGGAAGTATGACACAGATCTGCACTGCAGTCAGACAATACCGTACGGACTGTTCGGTAATGATTGATGCGGGGGATCTGTTTCAGGGTAATATGGCAGAACTGTTTGTCGGTGATGAGGAAATCCATCCGATGATTCAGGCGCTGAATGAGATCGGCTGTGATATATGGGTTACCGGTAATCATGACTATGATTATGGTATTCCGCGGCTGAAAAAGATGATATCCCAAATCAGCGCGAAAACACTGACAGGAAATGTCTGTGATCAACAGGGAAACGTTCTGGCAGACGGATATACCGTAATTGAACGGAACGGAATCAGAATCGCAGTCATCGGAATGACAACTCCCGGCATCAGTTCCTGGAATCCGGGCATCCTCAAAGGATGCAGGGTAACTGCTCCGATTGATGAAACAAGGAAAATCCTTGATGAACTGAACGGAAACTACGATATGCTGGTGGGCGTCTATCACATGGGACCGGATGATCAGTACGGATTTCCGCATTCGGGTGTAACGGAAATATGTGAAGCGTTTCCCGGATTTGATTTTGTCATTGCCGCTCATACACATAAGCTGATGATTACGGAAGTGAACGGGATACCGGTCGTGGAGAATGAAAAGACCGGAAAGACAATGATTGTCGCCGATTTCACTTTCGGCATATCAAAGGAAGGATGGAAAATCAAAAGCCGTGATATCAGATCAATAGATATCAGTGAATTTGAACCGGATCCTGAACTGGCGGAAAAACTTACAGGATTTGATCTCAGGGCAAAGGAAAATGCCCGCCGGAAAATCGGCCGGCTTGAAGGGGGACCACTTCTGCCGGATAACGAGATCAGTGAAATACCTGCTGTTTTGCTGGAAGACACTGCGCTGATGTCACTGATCGGCAAAGTATTCATGCATTATGCCGGTACGGATACCGCTGCTGTTCCTGTTTTTTCCAATACTGCAATTATCAATACGGGAGATTTCCGCTATTGTGACGCTGCCAGAGCATACCGTCATGAAAATCTGATATACAAGTTCCGGATGAACGGCAGACAGCTGAAAACATATATGGACTGGGCAGTCTCTTACTACAATACTTTTCATCCCGGTGATCTAACTGTTTCCTTCAGGGAAGACCTCAAGCTTTATTCTTTTGCGGTATTCAAGGGTGTCGAATATGATGTCAATATTTCCCGTGAGCCGGGCAACCGGATCGGGAATCTCAGATGGCCGGACGGCACTGCGGTAAAAGAGGATAATGAATTTACGATTGCCGTAAGTGACTTCACGGCGAATACATTTCTGCTTATGCCGGGTGTTATCTTCGATGAAGATAATATTCCCATGCTGTTGGAAAGGGATGTCCGTGATGACATCGGTACAGTCAGGGAAATGATTGCGGATTATATTGAGAATGTGATGAATGGAAGTATTCAGAGCAGTACAGACGGTAACTGGCATCTTAAAGGATGCAGATGGGATCCCGGTCTGCATGCGGAAGCTGTCAGAATACTGGAAAAACGAAGTGCGGAAGAAAAGAAAAAACTGTATTTTTGTTCGTTTACGGCTGCTGATCTGCAGTAAATCACATCTTATTCATGCATGTTCTTCCTGCCGGCAAAGATCTTAAAAGACTTCAAATCAGGCGGTGACTGTGTTTTAATGAAACGGAATAGATAATTCAGGAGGAGGTTGCAATGTCGCAGGAAGATGAACAGATCGTTCATTACGAGGACCTTGTTATTCCCGGCGGAAAAACAGCTCTCAGCTCGGAAGAGATTGAAGAGCTGCTTCAGGAAATGCGTCTTCGTTAACCGTTGAATCGTCTATTTCACGAAGATCCGGAGGTTTCTCCGGATTTTTATATGATTTATGAAAACATTTTCTATATCGGATGTAAAATTTTCACAAGCGTGAAACACATGAATGTAGTATGATATTGAATATATGACAGCCTGGTGTCCGTTTATATACGGAAAGGCAGGGAAAAGGAGAAAAATGAAACCTTATATTGAAATGAGTGCTGAAGAACTCTCCGCTGAACTTGCGGAACTGAAGAAGCAGTATAAGAAGATTCAGTCCAAAGGCATCCATCTTGACATGAGCCGCGGTAAACCTTGTCAGGAGCAGCTCGATCTTTCCATGGGAATGATGGATGTTCTTGATTCACATTCCGACCTGACTTGTGAGGATGGCACAGACTGCCGTAATTACGGTCAGCTGACCGGAATCAAGGAAGCAAGAGAACTGATCGGTGATATGATGGAGAATAATCCGAAGGATATCATCATCTACGGCAATTCTTCGCTGAATGTCATGTTTGATGTGATCAGCCGCGCGATGACGCACGGTATTCTCGGTTCTGTTCCCTGGGCGAAACTTCCGGAAGTCAAATTTCTGTGTCCCGTACCCGGATATGACAGGCATTTTGCCATGACCGAGTA
>CACXDM010000187.1 GCA_902766435.1 uncultured Erysipelotrichaceae bacterium
ATACTCAAGAGGCCGAAGAGGTGCCCCTGCTAAGGGCATAGGTCGGGAAACCGGCGCGAGGGTTCAAATCCCTCTTTCCTCGCCATATTGGTCCCGTGGAGTAGTGGTTTATCTCGTCTCCCTGTCACGGAGAAGATCGCGAGTTCGAATCTCGTCGGGACCGCCATTACTGCGAGTGTAGTTCAATGGTAGAACGCCACCTTGCCAAGGTGGACACGGCGGTTCAATTCCGCTCACTCGCTCTTATTTGAAAAGCTGAAGAAATTCAGCTTTTTTTCTTGTTTTGTGAGGCAGAGAGGATTCTGTCTGTTAGAATTGTTAGGAATGATTCGGAGGCTTGATGATGAAGCTTGAAAATAAAACCGTTATTGTGACAGGCGGTGCAATGGGGATCGGAAAGGCATGTTGTGAAAGTTTTGCGGCGGAGGGAGCCAATGTGGTCCTGATTGACTGGGATGATATGGGAAAAGATACTGCCGCAAAGATCGGAGAACGATGCATGTTTATCAAAGCGGATATATCGGATGAAGATCAGATCCGTGAGGTGAAGGAAGAAATCATGCGGAAATACGGCAGAATTGATGTGCTTGTGAACAATGCGGCAATTCAGACCGAGAACAGTTTCTTTAAAATGAGCGCTGCGGAATTCCGTAAGGTAATCGATGTGAATCTGATCGGTACGTTTATCTGCAGCAGTACTTTCGGCAGTGAAATGAAGCGGGGAAGTACGGTCGTGAATATGCTTTCCGTTCATTATGATGTACCGCGTCTGAATAAATTTCACTATGATGCGGCCAAGGCCGGTATGGCAATCATGACAAAGGAGATGGCTCTTGCCGTAGCCGATAAGGGAATCACGGTAAACGGTGTTTCCTACGGGGCATGCCGTACGCCGATGAACCGGGGATGGGAAACATCACCCGAATCGCGTCTTGCGGCGGAAAAGAAGATTCCGCTCAGGTGGATCGCTGAGCCGGAGGAGATCGCTCACTTTGTGACCGTGGTCGTAAAGGAATTCAGCAAACATGCGACCGGCAGTATATTTACCTATGACGGAGGAAGAAGCATATGAGTGAAACAGGCGGAATGTATACAAAGTGGGTCGCTTCCTGGGGTGTGGCGACTTCCATCATCGAACAGAAGGAATGTCGTTTTGCGAAGGATCTGACACTGCGCTATCCCATCAGTATGCCCTTTAACGGATCTCATATCCGGCTTCATTTTTCCAACCTGACAGGCACGGAACCTGTATCATTCAGGGCAATGGTGTCCCAGGGCATACAGGGCCATGAGATACAGCCGGATACGGCAGCCGGAGTCATGGTGAACAATGAATCCCTGATTACGATTGAGGCGGGAAAAGAAACGGTTTCCGATGTGATTCCGTTTGAAGTCAGAAAGGGTGATCTTCTGACGGTAACGCTTTATATGCCGGACTATACCGAGATGAACAGCGGTGTTCTGATCACCGGACCGCTTTCCGGCGGATATTATTCCTACGGATGTCATATCAACGATCAGGTGCTGCCGCTTGACTATACGCGCAAGACGGAATGGTACTGGTTTCTGAATACGGTGGATGTGCTGACGGAAGAAAACAACCGGGCGCTGATCTGCTTCGGTGATTCCATTACCGCCCAGTCATGGCCGGATTACCTTTCCATGTATCTTTCCGGATCTCATCCGGATATCTCCGTGATCCGCAGAGCTGTCAGCGGTACGCGTATTCTGCGTCAGTATGACAATATTACCTATGCCGCATACGGACTGAAAGGTGATACCCGCTTTCCGGTGGAAATGAATGTGGCCGGAGCCGATGCGGTGCTGATTCAGCACGGAATCAATGACATCATTCATCCGGTGGGAACGGCAGTCAATCCGTTCCGTCCGTGGAGTGATCTTCCCACGGCAGAGGAGATGGAAGAAGGATTTGCGGAATTCTACGTGAAAAGAGCAAGAGAAGCGGGTCTGAAGGTTTACGGCGGAACACTGCTGCCGATTTTCGGCTGGCGGACATATGAGCCGTTCAGGGAAGAGCTGAAGAATGAGTTCAACAACTGGCTGCGTTCAACGGATTTGCTGGATGGGGTTGTTGACTTTGACAAGGCGCTGCGTGATCCGCAGAAACCCGAAAGCTTCCGGAAGGAATATGACAGCGGTGACCATCTGCATCCCTCCGAGGAGGGGTATATCGCCATGGCGGATACTGTCATGAAGGAACTGATTGAGATCAGATACGGCGGAAACGATAAGAAATACTGATCGACAGTAAGCAGTAATTAACTTGTCTATCCGGCTGTCAGGCTTTAAAATAGACATAGTTTTATGGAAAAAGAGTTTTCCGGTAAATAAAACAACAGAAAGAAGGAAGTGTTATGTACAGAATTGTTCGCAAAAAACCATTGAACGCAACCGTAACACAGATGGAGATTGAAGCTCCCCTGGTGGCAAAGAAAGCAAAGCCGGGACAGTTTATCATTCTCCGTGTTGATGAAGACGGTGAACGTATTCCTCTGACTGTGGCAGGAACAAACCCAGAAGAAGGAACGGTTAAGATCATCTTCCAGATTGTCGGCGGAACGACGGAAAAGCTGAATCATAAGCAGGAAGGTGAATACCTTCAGGACTTTGCAGGTCCTCTCGGAGTCGCTACTCATACAGACGGAATCAAGAAGGTATGTATCGTCGGCGGCGGTGTCGGCTGCGCGATTGCCATGCCTGTTGCCCAGGAATTCCACAGACTCGGCGCTGCAGTGACAAGCATTATCGGTTTCCGTTCCAAGGATATCGTAATTCTGGAAGATGAATTCAAGGCATGTTCTGACAGACTGTTCGTCATGACCGATGACGGATCCTATGCCCGTCAGGGTAATGTCACGGTTCCTCTGAAGGAAATGCTCGAAGCAGGTGAAACATTCGATATGATCATCACGATCGGACCGCTGATCATGATGAAGTTTGTGACGCTGGCTGCCAAACCGTTCAATATCCCGGTAACTGTTTCCATGAACCCGATCATGATTGACGGTACCGGTATGTGCGGCGGATGCCGTCTGACACTGAACCAGGACGGTAAGAGAGTCACTAAGTTTGCCTGTGTTGACGGTCCCGACTTCAACGGCTATGAAGTGGATTTTGATGAGGCAATGTCACGCAACCGCATGTATATGGATTTCGAAAAGCATGCATATGAGAAAGCATGTAATCTTCTGGCGAAAGGAGAGAACTGATTATGGCTATCGATCCTAAGAAACATGAGATGCCCACACAGGATCCTGCTGTAAGGGCTCATAACTTTAATGAAGTAGCTCTCGGTTATACCGAAGAAATCGCACTGGCTGAGGCTTCACGCTGTCTCAACTGCAGAAACCAGCCCTGTGTAGCCGGATGTCCGGTAAATATTCACATTCCCGAGTTTATTGCAAAGGTCAAGGAAGGTAAATTCGAAGAAGCTTATCAGATTATCTCCGAAACTTCTTCTCTGCCTGCTGTCTGCGGCAGAGTATGTCCGCAGGAATCACAGTGTGAGTCCAAGTGTACGCTCGGTATCCGTTTCGAACCTGTCGGCATCGGCCGTCTTGAGCGTTTCGTCGCGGATTATCACAACAATGAAGTCAGTGAGCTTCCCGAAGTACCTGCTTCCAACGGTCATAAGGTTGCCGTTGTCGGTTCCGGTCCTTCCGGACTGACATGCGCGGGTGACCTTGCCAAAAAAGGGATACAAGGTAACGGTATACGAAGCTCTGCATACGGCAGGCGGCGTTCTGGTCTACGGTATTCCCGAATTCCGTCTTCCCAAGAAGATCGTTGCCAAGGAAGTGGAAACACTGAAGGCGCTCGGTGTTGATGTTGAGACAAACGTCATCATCGGCAAGACGCTGACAATCGATGAACTGTTTGAAATGGGCTATGAAGCTGTATTCATCGGTTCCGGTGCCGGTCTGCCGAGATTCATGAATATCCCGGGTGAAGCATACAAGGGCGTTTATTCCGCCAATGAATTCCTGACTCGTTCCAACCTGATGAAGGCTTACCGTGAAGATCCCGATACCCCGATCATGAAGGGCGGCAAGGTGGCTGTTGTCGGCGGCGGAAACGTTGCGATGGATGCCGCAAGAACTGCTCTGCGTCTTGGCGCTGAGAAGGTATATATCATCTACCGCCGTTCCATGGAGGAACTGCCGGCAAGAGCCGAAGAAGTCGAGCACGCCAAGGAAGAGGGAATCGAATTCCATCTTCTCTGCAACCCGACAGAGATTCTCGGCTATAACAACCCCGATGATCCGAGAGACCCCAAAAACGGTTTCGTCACCGGTATCCGTGCCGTACGCATGGAACTCGGCGAACCGGATGAGAGCGGCAGAAGAAGACCTGTCGTTATCGAGGGAAGCGAATTTGAGATGGATGTGGATGCGGTCATCATGGCGATCGGCACATCTCCCAACCCGCTGATCAAGTCCACGACAAAGGGACTTGAAGTCACAAAGTGGGGCGGCATTATCGTCAATGAAGACGGCCTGACATCGAGAGAAGGCGTCTACGCAGGCGGTGACGCGGTAACCGGTGCAGCGACTGTTATTTCGGCCATGGGAGCCGGGAAGGTTGCGGCAAAGGGTATCGACGAATATCTCAGCAGCAAATAACCGTTTACATACCGGAGGCAGATGTCTCCGGTATTCTTTTGTCTCTGTCTGAAAACATTTTCAGAAAATAATTCTTGCCATTTTGCAAAATTGGACTTACGATTTACAAGGACTAAGTGATATGAGACTTTCAGGATATACATATTTTTACTTTATCTTCAGATAGTCGGGGCAGTTATCAGATAATTGCCCGTTTCGTATGAGCAGGCATTATCTGTAGGGAAAGCAAAGTGAACCGTACGGATTGTGCCGTACGGTTTTTTGTTAAAAGGAGCAGCGTATGAGAATCGATGTAAACACCAGCAGCGGGTCATATCCCGTATTGATCGAAAAAGGACTGCTGAGAAAA
>CACXDM010000188.1 GCA_902766435.1 uncultured Erysipelotrichaceae bacterium
GCGCCTTAAACAGGACTCGAACCTGTGACACCCTGGTTAACAGCCAGGTGCTCTACCGACTGAGCTATTAAGGCAGCAAAAGTATATTATCATTAAGATTTATTCTTTGCAAGGGTTTTTTTGCTATAATAATTCCATAAAAAGTTTGGAGGAAAGAATCATGTCAGAGAGACCTCATGGCAGAAAGAGAACCGACTCCGGCAAAACCGCAGACGTCCATAAAAGAGGAAGCGGAATCGGCGGAGGACCTTCCGGTAACGGCAATTATAATGGCCGTGACAATAAATCTTCAGGCATGGGCCTTGGTGTCCGTGCCGGCGGCGGACTCGGTGTCGTCGCGCTTATACTGATGATGCTGTTCGGCAACGGCGGTCTTGGCGGAGGGACACAGACTCCCGAACCCACACCGACTCCCACACCTGCAGCTACCCCTGCAGCCACTCATGCGCCGACCAATTCAAACGGCTTCCATTTCGGTACGCAGGCCTCCCAGCAGACAACATATACGAATGCGTCATCCCAGAGTGTCTCCACTACGGTAGCGAGCGGATCACGTGATAAGTATACGAAGCTTAAGGGAAACGGCAAAGATACGGTTACGATCCTTGTCTATATGTGCGGTACCGATCTGGAGTCAAACTACGGTATGGCGACGGCGGATATCAACGAAATGGCCTATGCCGCGCAGTCGGATAAAGTGAATATCATTCTTGAAACCGGCGGAACGAAGAGATGGAAAAACAACATCATGACGAGCGGTACGAACCAGCTCTGGCGGGTCCGTGAAAAAGCGCTTGAAGCCCTGAATACCAATCTCGGCAGAAAGCCGATGACGGATGCGGCTACTCTGGCAGAGTTCATTCAGTTCGGCGTCAAAAACTATCCCGCTGACAGATATATGCTGATCTTCTGGGACCATGGCGGAGGAAGCGTCACCGGTTACGGTTATGACGAACTCTATCCGAACGGTTCCATGAGTGTGGATAAGATTGCCTCTGCTCTTGAAGCAGGCGGAACGAAATTCGATATCATCGGATTTGACGCCTGTCTGATGGCAAACATGGAAACGGCAGTTGCCGTTGAACCGTATGCGGATTATCTGCTTGCTTCGGAAGAAACCGAACCGGGCACCGGCTGGTACTATACGGAATGGCTCGGCATGCTGGCAAACAACACATCCGTTTCTTCTCTTGAACTCGGTCAGAAAGTCATTGATGACTTCTGCACGAAGAAACAGAGCGGCTCAACATCATCCGATAAGAACACTCTGTCTCTTGTTGACCTGGCAGAATTCAAGAACACAGTACCGGATAAGATGAGCGCATTTGCCAAGACGATTTCCAACAGTGTTCAGACAAACAACTATCAGTCTGTCGCTGATGCCCGTTCCAACACTAAGGAATTCGCATCGTCCACAAAGATCGATCAGGTTGACCTTGTTCACTTCGCAAGCATTATCAACAATGCCGAAAGCAAGGCTCTGATTCAGGCACTGCAGGGCTGTGTGAAGTACAACCGCACAAGAAACGTAAACAACGCCTACGGCATGAGTATCTACTTCCCCTACCGGAATACGAGATATGTCAACGCTGTTCTGAATATCTACAATACGATCGGTTTTGACAAAGATTATTCAAATGCCGTCAAATCATTTGCCACACTGGAAGCTTCCGGGCAGATCATGACACAGAGTACTTCCAACTCTCTGTTTGACATGCTGGGCGGAGCGCCTTCCTCCAACGGCTATACGATCAGTTCCGGCGATATCTTCGATATGCTGACAGGCGGCAGCGGTGCCAGCACACTGGATTCCCTGCTCGGCGGAAGTTCCGCGTATGACAGCAGCGCCATTGATCTCTTCTCTGCCCTCTTCGGCAGAAGTCACCTTGACTCATCTGACCTTGTTCTCTCCGAAAGAGACGGACAGAAAGTACTGGCGCTTTCGGAAGATGACTGGGCACAGGTACAGAAGATCAGACTGAATGTATGGGTTGATGACGGTGAAGGCTATATCGATCTCGGTCTCGATGATATCTATGAATTCAATGAGAATAATGAACTGATCGTTGATTATGACAACATGTGGCTTGCCGTCAATGGTGAACCGGTTTCCTACTATCACTTAAGCAATGAATACACCGATGAATCGAATTATTCCATTACCGGTTATATTCCTGCCCTGCTGAACAATGAGGAAGTACATCTCCTCGTAGAATTCTCGGATGAGAATCCGGGAGGAGTCGTACTCGGCGCGGAGAAGATCTATGACACCGGTACTGACGGAAAGCTGATTCCGATCGCGTTCACTGATGAGGAAGATGACAATGAAGTGATTCAGATCGACTTCATCTGTGATTACTATGATTATGACGGAAACTTCTCCGACCGCTATCTCATGAGTGAACCGCTCGTCTTTGAAGAAAGCAATGGCGATACACCTGAGCTGACAGTCGAAGATGTCACATTGGAAAACGGCAGTCTGATCTACGGATATGTCCTTACGGATATCTATAATTCCGACCGCTGGACACCGATGCTGAAGAAGTAATCATCACCTGTAAGAACCGCCTTGAAAAGGGCGGTTTTCTTTTGTATGCGTTAAATTGACGATAAGTCAATGCAATGCTAAAATTCAGTCATAGACAGGTTAAAAATGTCAGGAGGTTAATAATTATGGGATTAATTCAGGCCGCTTTAAGCGCAGCTGGCTCCACGATGCGTGATCAGTGGAAGGAATATTTCTACTGTGAGGCATTACCCAATGATACGATTGCCGTTAAGGGTTCCAAAAAGGTTCAGGGATTCTCCTCCAACCACGGCAATGACAACATCATCTCCGACGGCTCGGTAATTGCCGTAGCTGACGGACAGTGCATGCTGATTGTTGAACAGGGACAGGTTGTTGATATCTGTGCCGAACCGGGAGAATACAAGTATGATTCAAAGACAGCTCCCTCACTCTTTACGGGATCCCTTAGTGACGGCATCAAGGACGTATTCAACGAAATCGGAAAGAGATTCACATTCGGCGGACAGCCTGCCAATGACCAGAGAGTTTACTACTTCAACACAAAGGAACTCCCCGGCAACAAGTACGGAACACCGAACCCGGTACCGTTCAGAGTCGTTGATGAAAGAGCAGGCATCGATATCGATATTTCGATGAAGTGCTTCGGTGAGTATTCACTCAAGGTTGTTGACCCTGTTCTGTTCTATACGAACGTATGCGGAAACTTCTCCAATGTATACAAGGTCAGTGAGATCTCCGATCAGCTGAGAACCGAACTGCTGACAGCTCTGCAGCCGGCATTCTCCAAGATCTCAGAATCAGGCATCAGATATTCTGCGATTCCCGCTCACACAACGGAACTGGCAGACGCGCTGAATGATGTTCTCTCCGAAAAATGGAGTAAGCTCAGAGGAATCGAAATCGTTTCATTCGGCATCTCCTCCATCAAGGCTGATGAAGAAGACGAAAAGATGCTGAAGGAAATGCAGAAGAATGCCGCTTACACGAACCAGGCTCTCGGCGCAGCGACACTGGTCGGTGCTCAGGCAGAAGCGATGAAGGATGCCGCAAACAATTCAGGCGGCGCAGCAGTCGGCTTCATGGGACTGAACATGGCACAGAATGCCGGCGGTATTGATATCAATTCAATGTATGCTCAGGCAAACGCACAGCAGGCAGCAGCACAGTCTGTTCCTGCAGCACCTCTCAACAAGGATGCGTGGAAATGTCCTCAGTGCGGTACGGAAAACACAGGTAACTTCTGCGGCAACTGCGGAACGGCAAAACCTGTTTCCAGCAAGTGGATCTGCCCGACATGCGGCAATGAAAATGACGGCAACTTCTGCGGAAGCTGCGGCACAAAGAAACCGGAATAATCACGGTCAATCAGACGGGACCCGGAACTCCGGGTCCTGTTTTAGTGAAGGTGAAAGGAGGCTGATGCAGAATGCCTGACCAGATTACCAATTATCAATGTCCGTCGTGCGGCGGTCCTCTTCACTTTGATTCGGAAACACAAAAACTGAAATGTGATTACTGCGGATCTTTATTTACCACAGAGGAAATCGAAGAACTGTACCGGGAGAAAAACGAAGAAGCAGTATCTGTCGGAACCGAACTGCAGGATTCACACGATACACTGCAGTGGACGGAAGAAGAAGCGAAGCATATGCGGGCATATTCCTGTCCCTCATGCGGCGCGCAGCTGATCTGCGATGAGAATACGGCAGCCACCAGCTGTCCCTACTGCGGCAACCCGACGGTTGTTCCCGCGCAGTTTGACGGAGCTCTCAGACCGGATTACGTTATCCCGTTCAAGCTGAATAAAGATCAGGCAGTAAAGAAACTGTCCCAGTATTACGGCGGAAAGCCTCTGCTTCCCTCCGCATTCTCCAGCAATAACCATATCGAAGAGATCAAGGGAGTCTATGTTCCCTTCTGGCTCTATGACGGAGCGGCTGATGTCCATCTCAGATGCCACGGAACGAGAGTACACTCCGTTACCCGCGGAGATGACATCATTACGACTACCGAACACTATCAGATTGAACGTGAGGGAACAGTGGAATTCAATAAAGTACCGGCAGATGCCTCCAGCAAGATGCCGGATATCCTGATGGACTCCATTGAACCGTTCAACTACAGTGAGATGGTTCCTTTCCAGATGAGCTACCTGCCGGGATACCTGGCGGATAAATATGATGTCTCTTCCGAGGAAGATGCCTCGAGAGCGGATGTCCGGATGAAGAACAGCGCGATTTCCGAAATCAGCAGAACCGTCGGCGGTTACTCGGGACTGGTTACGGAATCCCAGCAGGTCAACATCATTCCGAACAGAGTGCACTACGCATTCCTTCCCGTATGGATGCTTTCCACAAGATGGAACGGAAAGAACTACATCTTCGCAATGAACGGTCAGACAGGAAAGATGGTCGGTGACCTGCCGATTGACAAAGGCAAGGTCATACTGTATTTCCTCCTGATTACGCTGGGTTTAATGGCAGTATTGTTTGTCATTCTGTTCATATTGATGTAGGAGGGCTGGCAAATGAAACGTATACTGAAAATCATGTCGGTCCTGGCAGCGGTGGCACTGATGTTCATCCTGCCGGTAAAAGCCGCATACAACGATTATGTAATTGATACTCAGAATCTGACGTATTCCTCCGAACAGGATGAGCTGAATATGCTGGCAGCAGAAGCATCGGAGCAGCATGATGCCGGTATCTATATCCGTGTCTACTATGACTACACCGGATTCGATACAATCGAGGAATATGCCGAATACGTCTATGAATCCGAAGATCTCGGCTATGGTCCCAACAAAGACGGAATCATGCTGATATTGACGATGGCCGACAGAAGCTTTGACATCTATGCCAAATACGGCGGCAAATGCGAGGAAGCCTTCTCCGATTATGCCCGTGAACAGATCGCAGGCACGATTGTAAATGATTATCTCTCTGACGGAGAGTTCTATGACGGCTTCAAGGCATTCATTGATCTCTGTGATTCATATCTCGGATATCAGGAACAGGGAACGCCGATCAGTCCTTCGTTTGATCCCTACCGGGAAGAACAGGAAAGACAGGAACAGGAAGCAGCGGAAAATGCTTCAAGAGCAGCCAAGACAGGTGCCACACTCGGCATTCCGCCTCTGACTGCCCTGCTTACCGTTCTCGGACTGCGCAGCCGCAATAAGACCGAACATATTGCCACTGAGGCATCCGGATATATCAAGGGTACGAAGCTGCACCGGCAGACAGACCGGTTCCTCTACCGCAATCAGACAGTCACCCATGTCCAGCGTGACCGGGATTCCGGGGGAGGAGGAAGCTTCCACTCCTCATCAAGCGGTTCCGGCGGTCATACCAGCGGACATTTCTGATGAAACATTAAAGGATCCAGCCCGGATCCTTTTTCATTTGATTCTCTTTGATACAGCTACACCATCCCCAAGATCAGGATAATATACCGTTTCAAACCGGTCATCCTTCAGCAGACGGTCACGGAACTTCAGTATTTTTCTTGTCATCTGCACCGTACTTCTGTTATGGGACAATTCCGGATCATCAACAATCCCGTGAAAGGACAGATTGTCAAAGATGAATACCGAACCCGGCACCGTATTGTTGTAGAAGTGTTCCAGATATCTCTGATACTGTGACTTCGCCGCATCCACGAATACAAGATCGTATATTTTCCTTGTTTCAAACAATGCCGCATCACACAGATACGGATGTATTCTGTCTTCCAGATGAAATTCACGGATATTCCGGCAGGCCTGTTCATACATTCCGGGATCTGTCTCCAGTGTATCCACTGTCATATCCCATCTGACCATTGCCATCCGGATGGCAGAGTAACCTACTGCCGTACCGCATTCGAGAATATCCCGGATATTTTCATGATCACGGATATAATCCAGCAGAAAAGACATTCCGCTGTTCTTCATGACCGGAATGTTTTTTTCTCTGGCAGTGTCATGTATTTTCCGGATATCCTTCATCGGTTATTCCCACTCAAAGTTTTCTTTACCGGCACCGATCTCAAAATGATATCTGACGATACCGGTGTCTGTTTTGGTATGAATACCCAGTCCGCTTCTGATACTGACGGTATTCCCTTTCCGGCTGATCCGGAACTTCTGCTGATTCATGGCAGTAGGAGCCTTTATTGCACAGGCAATTCCCCGCAGATACCACTCCGGGTCATCTGCTTTCAGCTCTGCCAGTTTTTCCGCCTCTTTTGACTTATGCGGAACACCCTGAACTGCCCCGTGTCCGACCGCAATCACCATGACGAGCTTTTCCCCTGCCGAAACGGTATAGGCATCCGGGTTCTTTCTGAACGTCAGTGCCACCCAGCATGTATTCAGTCCGAGCCGCTGCGCCGCAAGAACAATCTTTTCGCCATAGTATCCTGCTTTTTCCTCAAGATCTGATGACTTCTTTCCGATGAGGGCAATATAATCGGTCACATTTGAGAACTGTCCGTACTTTGCCAGTCCCGAACTGAATGCGGACGGATCGTTTCGGACAAGCTGAATATGCAGTCCGCCCTCTTCATTGCATTCTCTGATTACTTCGTTCAGCTGCTCCGCCGTCTCATCGTCCAGCGGCTGTAAGAGATAAGAGCGGACAGAGTGCCGCTGTTCAATTGCTTCAATCAGATTCATTTTCCGTTTCCCTTCTTCCGGCGCGGTTTGGTCCTTCTGACTGAAAAACCGAATTTACCGAGATGTCTTCCGAGTGCGTAATACTCACCATGGGAATATGCCATCAGTTTTGCCCGGGAAAGATCAAATCTCCCGTTTTCATCCAGGTAGGCATCATCAATATCCGTGCTGAGAACTTCCGCCACAAACATATCATGTGATCCGAGTTCCAGAACTTCTTTTACCCGGCATTCCAGACATACCGGAGACTCTTTGATTCCCGGCGCCTTTACATGCATTGAAGGAATCTTCGTCAGTTTCAGATCCCCTTCCAGTGCGAACTTGTCAATATCCCTGCCGGAGCGGACACCGGCAAAGTCAGTCGCCTTAGCCATTTCTTCTGTCGTCAGACACATTACGAATTCCCCGGTGCGGGCAATGATGTCATGTGAGTGACGCTCCTTCCGGATGGATACGGAAACCATGACAGGATCGGAACACACCGTTCCCGCCCAGGCGGCTGTCATGACATTCGTATTTCCTTCTTCATCCGCGCATGTGATGAGTACGGCCGGAACCGGGTTCAGCATATTTGAAGGTTTCCAGTATTGTCTTCCCATTCTCTTCTCCTTTTCTCACGGTTTCCACATAAACAGACCTTCCGCTGCTGCCAGTTTCTCAAGCAGCTTCAGTACTTCTTCATCTTCACCAAAGACCACAGCGTATGTATCATCCCGGTCAATGTCAATCATCATATCCGCGGAAGGAATCAGGATGCGTACGCTGTTTATCTTCCGGTTCATTACCGCATCCGCAAATTCCTGCGGCGCGGGATTATCAGACCATTCCTCACTGTAACCGTATGATACACAGATATCATAATAACAATTCAGTTTCAGGATGATGTCCGTATATTTCCGGGTAATTACTTCTTTCTGCGGTAAGGACCGGAAATAGTTCTCAACCGAGGCATATTGTCCTTCACTGTTCTCAGGCACACGGTACGGCAGAATATCCATGACCATATACGGTTTTTTCAGCATCTCTTCAATATCAATATCCATTTTTCTTCGTTCTGTCTTTTCATAAAGACAAAAGAACCGGAAGCCCGGTTCGTCTGTGTCAGGTATTCTCCTGTATATCATCCGTCTCGGCTTCGATCTCTTTGATGGAACATTCATTCCCCTGCAGCAGATACGTATGCTCGGAACCGCAGTGGGGACAGATCTTTCCGTATGTGATGGTTTCATAAGTCCCTCTGCAGTCTTCGCAGTAGGTTACAGCCGGGATGATTTCAATCTTCAGCTCCGCCTCCTTCAGGATGGGATGACGGACCTTGAAGTAATTCCAGCAGTCGGTAAAGTACTCATAAAGAATGCCGGAAACTTCTCCGATCTCAAGTGTGACGGAACCGATTTTGGTTATATGATTCTCTTCCGCAAGTTCATCCAGTGTTTTGGCAACGTGTGTTACGATTCCCAACTCATGCATATTCTATACGTTCCCGTTCCAGGCAGCCGTTTCCTCAAGCAGCCACTTTTCCCATTCTTCCATTCCTTCACCGGTCTTTGCGGATACCGGGAAGATTCTGATACCGGGATTCAGGTACTTCGCTCTTTCCACCGCTTTTTCCATATCGAAGTCAAAGTAGGGAAGCGCATCCGTTTTCGTAATCACAAGCGCGTCACTCGTCTGAAACATCAGCGGATATTTCAGCGGCTTGTCATCCCCTTCAGGCACACTCAGAATCATGACATTCTTCGCAGCACCGGTATCGAATTCCGCCGGGCAGATCAGATTGCCGACATTCTCAAGGAACGCAAGGTCAATCTCTTCCAGTCCCATTTCCTCAAGACCGGCTTTTGTCATTCCCGCGTCCATATGACACATACCGTCGGTATGAACCTGAATGGATCTTGCGCCAAGTGCTTCAATTCTTTCCGCATCCACCGATGCGTCAATATCCGCTTCCAGTACGGCAATCCTGACCTGGTCCTTCAGATCGGTAATCGTACGGGAAAGCAGTGTGGTCTTGCCGGAACCTGCCGAACTCATCAGGTTAATCAGGAAGACCTTCTTTTCCTTCAGCTGCTCTCTGAGTTCTGCCGCATCACGGTCATTGGATTCCGTAACCGAGCGGTGCAGTTCAATCACTTTCATTTCTGTCCCCTCCATTCACGGATGTCATTCTTCAGCCAGTCCGTCCATGCGTCAAATCCTTCACCTGTCTTTGCGCTCAGCGGGAATACCGGCATATCCGGATTCAGCTTTTTGACTCTTTCCCGCATGGCATCCTCATCAAAGTCAAAGATCACCTTTGTATCGATCTTATTCACCAGAAGACATTCACTGACGGTAAACATCAGCGGATACTTCAGCGGCTTGTCATCTCCTTCTGGAACACTCAGAATCATGACCTTCTTTGCGGAGCCGACATCAAATTCAGCCGGGCATACAAGATTGCCGACATTCTCGAGGAAAACAACATCAAGATCCTCAACACCCATCTGATCAAGACCGCGCTTTGTCATATCCGCATCCATATGGCAGCTGCCGCCGGTATGAAGCTGTATGACCTTTACACCGAGCTGATGAATCGTCTCCGCGTCAACAGCAGAGTCCACATCCGCTTCCATGACGCCGATCCGGAACTCATCCTTCAGCGCCTGAATTGTCTTTACAAGAACGGAGGTCTTGCCCGCTCCCGGCGATCCCATCAGGTTTACAAGATAAACATTCTTCTCTTTCAGAGAACGGCGGACCTTTTCCGCTTCCGCATCATTATCAGCGGTGATCCGTACTTTCGTATCATAGATTTCGTACATAAGCACTCCTGTATAGTCATCAGTTATTTTACCAAAAAACAGGCAGTCATCCTACCTGTATTCCTTCAGCAGTATACGGAATTCCTCAACTGTCTTTCTTAATTCAGTGGTGTTTTTCACGTTTGTCAGACGGTTCTTATACTGTGCCCCATAAGGCATTCCCGTAAGATACCATGAAGCCATGCCCCGCATCATACATATACCGGTATACTCTCCCATGTATTCACAAAGCTTCTCTGTATATTCCAGAAGAAGATCAAGACGTTCCTCATAGGAAGGCTCATGCCATGGTCTGTTTTCAAAGTGACAGTTCAGTTCCTCAATGAAGTATGGTCTGCCGAGCAGTCCGCGGCCGACCATGATCATATCGCATCCTGTCTCTTCCAGCATTCTGTCCGCATCCTGTACGGTTCTGATATCACCGTTGCCGATCACGGGAATACCGACAGCTTCCTTCACCATTCTGATATATATGTTGTCTGATTTGCCGGCATAGAGCTGACCTCTTGTTCTGCCGTGAACAGTCACTGCCGAAAGCCCCGCTTTCTCTGCCAGCTTTGCGATGACATCACAGTTGATGTGTTCTTTATCCCAGCCGGCGCGGATCTTCACCGTAACGGGACGGTCGGTATTGTCCTTTACCGCCTTCATGATATCGTACGCAAGATCCGGATACTGCATCAGCCAGCTGCCGGCATGGGATTTGATGACTTTTGGCACCGGACAGCCCATATTGATATCGATGATATCGCATGCCGTATTTTCGGTAAGCCATCTGGATGCCTCACCCATCGTAACGGGATCACTGCCGAACAGCTGCAGGGAAACAGGATGTTCCCCGGGAAATATGTCACACATTTCCTGTGTTCTGGCATTTTTGTAGTGGAGAGCCTTGTCACTGATCATCTCACTGACACAGAGTGCTGCTCCGTAATCATGACACATTGTACGGTAAACAGGATTGGATATTCCTGCCAGGGGAGCAGCCGCCACCCTTCCCTTCAGTGTAATGTTTCCGATCTCAGGCACGCAGCTTGGACCCCAGGATCAGTTTCAGATCCTCCGTATCAAAGTTGTAGTAATGACCGCAGTACTGACAGCGGATCTCGGCTCCCCTGCCGTCATCGATCATTTCCTGCAGATCATCATTGTTCAAAAGAGCCAGTGAACGCATGAATCTCTCTCTTGAGCAGCCGCAGTGCCAGCGGACATCCCTCTTTTCAAGAATGACCGCATCAGGGAAATACATCCTGATAATGTCTTCCGCGCTGTTTCCCTCTTTGACAAGCTGGGATACGGGCTTCATCGTACGTGAGACATTTTCAGCAAATTCCACTGCTTCTTCCGATGCGCCGGGAAGCAGCTGGGCAATCAGTCCTCCTGCAGCGCTCACATGGCCGTCCGGTTCAACCAGAACACCGACACCGACAAGAGAAGGTGTCTGTTCGGAAATCGTATAGTAATACGCAAAGTCCTGTCCGATCTCACCGGTCTGCAGTCTGACAACACCGGAGAACGGTTCCTTGAGACCGAGGTCCTTCGTTACAGTTAAAGTACCGTCTGTACCGACAGCAGCTCCGACATCAAGATGGCCGTCTTCTCTTGCAAGATAGATATTCGGATCTCCGATAAAGCCTCTGACATCACCGTTACCCATCGCCTGCGCGAGAATCGTTCCTGCCGGACCATGTCCGTTGATGACAGATACGATCTTTTCCTCATCATTCTTCAGATCACTTGCCATGACAGCAGTGACTGTCAGTGTTCTTCCAAGGGCTGCAGCCGAGGTCGGCATGCACTGATAGTGCAGTCTTGCCTGTTCGGCAAGTTCGGTTGTGACTGCCGCATGTATTCTGATTTCTCCGCCGCATGCCTCGGCGATCACAATCTCATCTTTCATTTCAGTCTCCTGATACAGCGGTCATTCATCTTCTTCATCCTGCGTCCGTCAAGTTTGACGACCTGTCTGTCCGCTGTCAATACTCCGTTGCATTCATCCTCGACATCACTGAGCTGGGTATAGATGCATCCCGAAAGTCCTCTTCTGATATTGGGGAGAATCTGCCGGTCATAAAGATCATATACTGCCTGATCCAGAGCCGGCTTGTCCTTGAATTTCTTATATCCGTACAGTTTCTCCGCTTCACTGTGACCCCATTCCAGGAAGGAATAGCCGCCGAATTCAGAGAGCAGAAGAATTCTGTCGTCCCTGCCGGCAGGTACCCGGAAGGAGGTGAAGTACACATGTCTGCTGTTGAAGTCACCGCAGCCCTGATCATGCCATCCCGAAGCGCTGTCAATCAGTCTTGTCGTGTCATAGGAGCGGATGTAATCCGTTACTTCCCTGCTGTTGAACTGACCCCAGCCTTCATTGAAGGGAACCCAGGCAAATACCGATACACAGTTATAGAGGTCGTCCAGAATATCATCCAGTTCCTCGTAATAGATCTTTCTGTGCTGCTGATCCGTGCCTCCCATTCCCTTGCTTTCCCTGTCATCCATACGGCGTATGCCGAGATTGGGAAGAACGGCAGTTACCTGAAAGTCATACGGACCACCGCCGTTGGGAATATCCTGCATGACAAGCATGCCCATCCTGTCACAGTGGTAATACCACCGCCGCATATCCACCTTCACATGCTTTCTCAGCATGTTGTATCCGAGTTCCTTCATCTTTCTGATGTCATAGATCATGGCCTGATCATCAGGATAAGTCAGAAGTCCGTCCGGTGTATATCCCTGATCGAGAAGCCCGCTCAGAAACAGCGGCTTATTGTTTAACATGAAGCGGGGAACACCTTCCTTGTCATATCCCCGGCTGAACTTACGCATGCCGAAATAGCTCTTTACGACATCATCTTCCGTCTGAACATAGAGGTCATAAAGAAACGGATCATCGGGCGTCCACGGATGCATATCCGGGATATCCGCCTCATAGTGCGTATCGTTTGTCAGCCCCCTGTGAACGACTCTGCCGCCGGTTGAAACCGTGATGACTGCCTGACTGAAATTACCCGCGAGATCGATATAGACCTTTGCCTCATCGAAGTCGGGCGTGATCTTGATGTCATGTACGGCATGTTCGGCAAGATCCTCAAGCCATACCGACTGCCAGATGCCGGAGGAAGGCGTATACCACATTCCGCCGTGTTCGAGCTTCTGTTTGCCGTAGAGGAAACTGCCGAGATCACTGTCATCGGTACATCTCACCATTAATGAATTCTGGTATTTGATCATACTGGAAATATCAAAGGAAAACGGTGTATAGCCGCCTCTGTGGGTACCCACTTCCATACCGTTCAGATATACCGTTGCAACCTGATCAACCGCCTCAAAATTCAGCCATGTATGATTCACTCCGGGCTTATAGGCAAACTGCTTGCGGTACCAGAGCGCTTCTCCCGGCTGCAGGATATCGTCTGTTCCGGAGAGTCTTGAACCAAGCGCAAAAGGAACGACGATCTTCTGCCACCGTTCCGGTCTCGGTTCTTCCTTCAGTCCCGTGATCTGATATTCCCATGTGCCGTTCAGGTTCATGTAGCTGTCTCTCTGCAGAAACATTCTCGGATATTCCTGAAGCGGATGTCTCAGATCCAGATTTTTACCCCATTCCGTATATATTGCCATACAACCTCTCAGAGTCCTTTGTTTATTCTATCACTTTCTTTTGCCCGGATGAACCGGTCTGTAAGTGCTCCGGCCAGCGCTGAAGCGTGGATATACGAAGTACAGTTAAGCACATTCCTGATGAATACCTGCTGTTCAACCGGTTCGGCCGAATGTGATCCGACATAGTACGCATAGATTACCGTTACGGCAAATGAAACAAGAACGGCCAGAACACTCGTATACGTACTGTTCCGGAAACGAAGGCAGAACGGTAGAAAGAAGCCGGTAATCAGACAGATTATAAAACCGGCTCCGGATGTTGTGAAACGAATATTGATCATCATGACCAGCAGCACTAATCCAAACAGAATCCCTGCCAGTATACCCGCTGCGGTATTGAATAACCGTTCTCCCATAAATACTCCTACTGCAGAATGGACAGCAGTTCCTCTCTGGTAAACGATGCCCTTGACATCTCTTCACCGGACAGAATCTGATCAGCGAGATCCGCCTTCTGTCTCTGCAGTTCAATAATTCTTTCTTCAACCGTATCCTTTGTGATCAGACGGCATACAGAAACGACATTCGTCTGTCCGATTCTGTGTGTACGGTCTGTTGCCTGATCCTCCACTGCCGTATTCCACCACGGGTCATAGTGAATGACGATATCCGCTGCGGTAAGATTAAGTCCCGTACCCCCTGCCCTGGTTGAAATACAGAAGACAGGTACGTCATCCTCCGCGAAGGATTCCACCATCTCCGCCCGCTGCTGCTTTGGTGTGGCGCCGGTCAGAAGATGATATTTGATGCCTTCTTTTCTCATTCTTTCCGTAAGCAGATCAAGCATTGTCGTAAACTGGGAAAAGAGAAGAATCTTATGTCCTTCCTCAATTCCCGAAGAAAGCAGATCAATACAGAGATCTTCCTTGCCGGAATTTCCCCGGTAATTTTCATATACCAGAGAAGGCGAACAGCAGATCTGACGCAGTCTTGTCAGTTCCGCCAGAACCTGAAGTTTGTTCTCCTTAAACTCCTGGTCACTCTGTCTGCCCAGTGAAATACGCAGCGCTTTAACTCTTGCCTCATAGAGTTCTTTCTGTTCCCCTTCCAGAGGCGCGAAATAGACATCTTCCAGTTTATCCGGAAGGTCCTGAAGCACCTCTTTCTTCAGACGCCGCAGAACAAACGGCGCGATCATCTGCCGCAGCTTTTCAGCCTGTATCTCATCCTGATCCTTTACGATCGGATTCTCGAATACCGTACGGAATACGCTGTATCTGTACAGGAAGCCCGGCATCAGATAGTCGAAGATCGACCACAGTTCGCTCAGTTTGTTTTCAATCGGTGTTCCCGTCAGCGCGATCCGGAAAGCAGAACGTATTTTCTTGACCGCCCGGCTTGCCTGAGTTGAAGCATTCTTGATAAACTGCGCTTCATCAATGATCTCTGTTGAGAAACGCATTTTCTGATATTCTTCAATATCCCGCTTAAGCAGATCATAGGAAGTGATGATGATATCCCTGGGACCGGCATCCTGCAGAATCTGCTTCCTTTCCTGGGCATTGCCGACAACCATAACGGAATTCAGTGAAGGCGCAAAGCGCTGTATCTCACTCTGCCAGTTGTATACAAGCGAAGCAGGGCAGACAATCAACGTTCTGCCGATATCGGAATGACAGAGGATAAAGGCAATGACCTGAATCGTCTTGCCAAGACCCATCTCATCCGCCAATAATGCCGCAAAACCGTTGTCATAGAGAGCATTCATCCACTGGAAACCCTTCTTCTGATAATCCCTGAGTGTTCCGTTCAGTCCGGCAGGTATCTCATACTCCCTGCTTTCCGTATCATGGATTTCCTCAACGAGATCCCGGAAATGACCGTCTCTGTCAAAGAGATCTTCGTTTTCGTCTGCCCTTTCTTCAAGCAGTAATGCCCTGTACTTCGGGATTTCGGCATTTCCGTTACGGATGTCCTTATTACTGATTCCCAGTTCATCCTTCAATGACGCAAGCTGATCGAGTGATTCATCCGCCATGATGAAGTCGCCGTTCTTCAGACGGTAGTATTTCTTCTTTGGTGTATAGCGGCTCATGATCTCGGAAAGTGTCTCAAGATCCATCTCATCGCCGGTCAATTCCAGCTGCAGGAGGTCATGTTTGACGGATACGCCGAAATGCACTCTCGGCACATCCGAAATACTGACTCTCTTCAGTTTATCTGAGATAAAGACCTCTGCCCTTTTCCGCATCTCTTCAACACCGGTTGTCAGCACTTCATAGATCGCGTCCTCGCCGAACGCACCCCATCTCTTATTCTCCGCGTCAAAGGAATTGAAATACTTGGCAAAGAAGTTATTCATCATTTCTTCTTCTGCCTGATTTCTTAACGAAGCGTCATGATTCTTCTTCGTCTCATCGAGAATGTTGTATGTCTTCTCCCCGTATACTGCCTTGAGCTCACCTGTCACAAGATCATTCTGCGGCATATCCAGATAGATTCTGAATACCGGTTTGGGAGGAAGATAAGCAGTCAGTGCGCCGCTCTGAACAACAGAGGTATGTTTTTCCAGAACACCGTGCATCTTTCTTGCGAACATACGCATATCCTGATCACGGATATACTGTTCCTCACCATACGAAGTCTCCGCAAACACCAGAAGACGTCTTATGCCGGAATCTGCCGGAACACAATTGAAAACGCCGTCACGGTAAATATAGACATATTTTGCGCCGGTGACGTATTCCTCCGTCTGTACGGAAAACACGAATCCGCTGCCTTCTTTTTTCAGTTCCGTATTCATCGTGAAGGGCTCCCGGATAAAACGGATCGGACTGCCGATATCACTGACTTTCCTTCCTTCCCGCCGTTCATAGCATGAAATACCTTCAACTGCTTCCACAAAGGAATCAAGATAGTTTCCCTTCAGAGAGATTTCCTTTCCCAAAGCAACTTTTTTCGGATTATAGTACTGATCCCAGTACGTCAGCCGCCGGTAGACAATCTGATCATCCGCCTGATCGACTCCCTGCAGGAACCGGAGAAGAGGCAGAAATTTTGAGTCAAAGGATTCTTCACAAAGAACCGGTCTTTCACGTTTTCCGAATTCATATACACTGTGCTTTTTCACAGCCTGAACAAGTTCATGGATAGAACGCAGAACAAACATTTTGCCGTCTTTCCTGCCGCAGCGGAATGAGACATTCAGCGTATGTTCCAGAAAAGAATCAGTCAGTTCAAATATCGGCTCGATGATATATCTTCCGGAGATATCCGCCGGCAGACCGGCTGCTGTATCTTCGCTGCCTTTCATCAGTTCTTCAATCAGTTCGGAGGTTTCACGACGGGGTTTCTGGAGGACAATTCTGCCGTCTTCCACCGCATCCGCAAATACCGTAAGCAGTGCAGTCACATGCCGGCAGGGACGAAGCCGCGAACCGCAGGAACAAAAAAAGCTGAGAATTCTTCCGTCATCCGCGTTTATGGACGCACTTGAAACGTATTCCCTGCCATCTTTGATATGGCTGTTGAGTTTTATTTTCGGATAACCGGCTGTATTGTATGTCGCATCCCGGACACCACGACGGCCGATAATATCAATACCGTCATAATATGTATTCATTCCGGCTGCTGCGATAATATTCTTTCTTTCAATCATCCGAAACCTCCATCGAAAGAGTATTATATCATATTGATAATTCTTCTTTGCATTTCACTTCAATTACCGTATCAATCGGGTCCGGCAGAATAGGCTCCGGTCCGAGATCAACGAATACGGTATCCGGATAATTCCCGGTAATCCAGGTATCGGAGATCTCCAGTATTTCATCTGTATTCAGAAGACGTATCTCTTCGATCTGACTGCGTTTGATTCCGGTGAGCGGTATTCCGCCGATCATCGGTTCCATGACATGGTAATACAGTTTGTTTCCGTTTTTCGTGATACGGCCGTACTCCGGCTTCTCAAGTCCGCTGTAACCGCAGCCATGGACTGATACATGGTTCTTCTTCATCCATCCTGCAATGTCCTTCAGTACCCTGACGGATTCCTCGGATATTCTTCCTTCTTCATCCGGCCCGACATTCAATAACATGTTTCCGCCTTTGGAGACAACCTCAGTCAGCTTGCGGATAATCATGACCGCCGGCTTGAAATAATGGTCATCCCGGCAGTATCCCCAGTGATTGTTCATGGTGATACACGCTTCCCAGGGGACGTGACTGCCGTCCTTACGCCTTATGCCATTGGGAGGAATGATCTGTTCCGGAGAAACAAAATCACCGGAAGTCACAGAAGGATGGTCCGATATCAGACTGCCGAAGCCTTCGCCACTGGCCTCCAATCGGTTATTGAGAATGATATCCGGCTGCAGGGAGCGGATCATATCTACCAGTTCACTGCCCTTCCACTTCTCTGCCGTCATATCATCATAGGAATAATCGGTCCAGAGAATATCGATCTTTCCGTAGTTTGAACACAGTTCCCTGATCTGCCCGTGCATATATGTAAGATAGCGGTCAAAGTCATATTCATAATCTTTGAATAAGGGATTATCCCTCTCAGGATGAATCCTGTCCCCATAGTGAGGATAATCGGGATGGTGCCAGTCAATCAGCGAATAATAAAGACCGATCTTCAGTCCGGCATCCCGGAAAGCTTCAATATACTCTCTGACATAGTCTCTTCCGTTTGTATGCATTGATGTATATTCCGTCAAAGCGGAGTCAAACATGCAGAAACCGTCATGGTGCTTTGCGGTAAAGACGGCGTATTTCATCCCTGCTTCCTTTGCGAGCTTTGCCCAGTATACCGGATCAAAGTGTTCAGGATGAAACGCATCAACGTACTGCTGATAATCCTCATTGGAAATCCGTTCAATGTTTCTGACCCATTCGCCTCTTCCTGCCTCTGCGTATACACCCCAGTGGATAAACATACCGAAGCGCGCCTCTTCAAACCATTTCATTCTGTCCATATGCCAACCTCTTCCAAAAGGTAATCGAGTAGGAGGAACTAAGTAAATGTTCCTCCTTTACTTAGCCCCGACCTCTCACACCACCGTACGTACCGTTCGGTATACGGCGGTTCGAAATTCAATAACTATGTACTA